>NZ_WHNW01000002.1 GCF_009362845.1 Ostreibacterium oceani
GACCGCACACGGCTTTTTTCGTGGGACAATATCACCTGGCAAGTGCGCGCCGATGGGCAAGAGGAGGATGAAGAAGTTGATTTATCCGACCCTGAGGCCATCATCCCCGCCCACCCAGGCGAGGCGGGGAAACTAACCCTCGCGGGGATTGATAGCGATGGCGATGGGATTCGTGATGATTTGGAGTTGGCGATTTACGAGCGATTCCCTGGTGAGCCGCTACGCGATTTGCGTTATGCGCTTTATCAACATGCCCAGATGTTACAAGAAACGTTACTGGCTACCGACAGCGGTGATACCGATCGCATTGAAGCGGCGGGCGATCGACAGAGTTCATCAGGCAGCTGTTTATTCTATATGAGAGAAAAGGCGCTTGAGGCCGAGCTGATTGACCACGCAACACGTTTGGATATAAGACGTTGGTTACAAACACTGCTGATTGATACATCAGCGCGTGCGGCAGCTTATAGCGACTATAACCAATACTGGAGTGGACGTGTACTTTCTTTGCCACCCACGACTGGTCAGGATTATGAATATTGCGAGTTTGAATTAGAGGGGGAATATCAATGATTACGTTAAAAAAACGGTTACCCCTTATGCGAATGGCTTCGCGACGTTTTCTATCATCTACCCTGTTGGTTACGCTACTGTCTGTGGCGCTACCTAGCACTGCCAATGAAAATAATCATTGTGGGCAAGCAATGACAATTTTCTTTGGTAATGGGGTTTGGAATTCACGTGAAGATGCTTATGATAGTTTGGATACGGTTAGAAATGTTTACAAGGACGCGTTAGCTGAAGACTACCCCGATATAGCGTTTGACTTTGAACTTGCCTATAATCATAATCAGGGAACAGTGGCAGATCTCTGGGAAGTACTGCTTCAAAAAATCATCGAAGACCCGAGAGTAGAAATAGGTAAAATGACTGCCGAGCAGTATGTCAACTACTACATTTCTACCTAGCTATGCGAATACAGGCTGTGAACGATAGGGCTATTATCTGTGGCATTAATTCGATAGAATAGCCACTTGACCATTTGCAACACGTAAAGCACCCTAATGAAAATCGCAGTTATTGGTACGGGCATTTCTGGGATGGCAGTATCCTATTTACTCCATCCGCAGCACGATATAACGGTTTATGAGCAATCCGATTATATCGGCGGACATAGCCGAACACGCACAGTCCAACACGATGGCCAGACGATTGCCGTTGATACGGGGTTTATCGTATTTAACGCACGTAATTACCCGCATTTATGCGCATTATTCAAACATCTAGACATTCCCACTGCCAGCAGTAATATGTCATTTGGCGTGAGTATCGATAACGGCTGGTTAGAATACGGCACCAACCAACTCCTCGGGCTATTGGCGCAAAAGAAAAACCTATGCCGCCCTAAATTTTATCGCTTGCTAGCTGATATTTTACGGTTTAATCGCCAAGCAAAACGCTACGTAGAAAAAAACCCACAAGCCAGCATGGCGCAATGCCTCACCGATTTACGGCTAAGTAATTGGTTTCGTGATTACTATTTACTGGCAATGGGAGGCGCAATCTGGAGCACCCCATCGACTGAGATGCTTGCCTTTCCAGCCAAAACGCTGATTCAATTTTTTGACAATCATGGATTGCTCACGGTCAACGACCAACCGCAATGGCATACAGTACTCGGCGGCAGCCAAACCTACATCAAAAAACTAACCGCTTCATTTTCGCATCGCATCCGCCTAAACACAGGCGTTAAGCGGGTCAAACGACTACCTGATGGCGTTGCGGTGATTGATTGCCTAGACCAGACAGAACACTACGATCAGGTTATTTTTGCCTGCCATAGCGATCAAGCCCTTGCCATGATTGCGCAACCAACCGCAGCAGAAACGTCCGTACTTGGGCGCATTCGCTACCAACCGAATCAAGCCGTCCTGCATACGGATGCGCGATTGATGCCACATCACCAATCGGCTTGGTCAAGCTGGGTCTATTTATCCCGCTCGCAAACTAATCCGCAAACTAATCTGCAACCCACCTCACCAACGCACCCAGCCAACGGCGTTAGCCTCACGTATTGGATGAATAATTTACAACCGCTAGGCACGGCCAAACCGCTCTTTGTCACGCTAAACCCAGCCGAGCCACCCGATGCCCGCCTGATTTATGACACGCATACGTTTCATCACCCGCTGTTTGACGCCGATGCCATCGCCGCCCAACAAGCGCTCGCCAGCATACAAGGCACTGACAAGCTGTGGTTTTGTGGCGCTTGGCAACGCTACGGATTTCACGAAGATGGGCTATTAAGCGCGGTTAACCTCGCGCGTCAATTTGGGGTAACGCCGCCTTGGGAAGCGTTATGAAAGACGCTGCTGTGAAAGACGCTGCGGAAAACGCTGAAAAAGACAGCCCACTGACCGAGACGCTGACTACGCCCTGCCTTCAGTCGCCAAACGCTCAGTCGCCAAACGCTCAGTCACCAAACACTCAGTCGCCGTGCGCTCAGTTTTCCTGCCCTCAGTTACTCTCAGCGCGGGTAATGCACCAGCGCCTAGACCCCAAAAAAAATGGGTTTTCCTATGGCGTGTATTATATCGCCATCCCGTTAGCCTCGATTGCAAATGGTCGCCTTGGCAAGATCATGCCCGTTAATCGCTTTGGATTACACAGCTTTTACAGCAAAGACCACGGCTACCGCGACAACCGTTCGCTACAAACATGGATTGACGATAGATTATCCGAGCATGGCATCGCGTTACCCCATCAGGTAGTACTAATTACCATGCCACGTATTTTGGGCTATGTATTTAACCCCGTGAGTTTTTGGCTGTGTTACAATCAAAATAACGAACTTTACTGTACAGTAAACGAAGTAAACAATACGTTTGGCGAGACACACAGCTATCTGTGCCACCCCCAAAACGGGCAGCCCATCGACAAAAACCAGTGGATGCAAGCCGACAAACAATTCCACGTCTCACCGTTTTTACCGCGCGAAGGCTATTACTGGTTTCGCTACCACATCACCGCCAAACACGCCCAAATCCAAATCGATTATTATGGTAAAAATAACCAAAAAACCTTAATCACGACCGTCAATGGCGCGTTTTCGCCGTTATCTCGGGCGAGCCTTCGCCGTGCTTGGTACAAAACACCGCTGCTTACGATTAAGGTGATAACACTGATTCATTACCAAGCCTTAAAAATCCTCGGCAAAAAAATTCGCCACATTAAAAAGCCCGACCCACACGACAGAAAAACCACCAAAAATCAGCGTTAACCGCATTAGTCGCGTTGGTTAACAACCGCTACAAACAAACGCTACGGCCAAATAATCCCAGCGCAAACACCCTCTTTCGTGTTCTTTAAATAGGCTTCACCGTCGTGTAATGACATGATTTCTCGAACAAAACTAAGACCCAGCCCTGTGCTTTTATGTAGACGATGATTTGATTGCAATGAAAAAAATCGTTCAAATGCCCTGTCAAGCACATAGTCTTCAAGCACTACGCCTTCATTAATCACCTGTAAATGATGGCGGTTATTATCCATCCGATAAGCCAGTATTATGTCGCCTTGATCAGGGGCATTCTCTAAGGCATTATCTAGCAAATTAGCGATAGCTTGTCGAATCAACAGGCTATCACCTGAAACATTTTGTGTATCAGGCATTTCAACGGCAACGGCTAATCCATAATCCTGAATAATCGACGCCCTTTCAGACAATAACTGCTCAACGACTGCGGACAAATCAAAGGTATCGATTATATCGAGTTTATTTTTACTCTCCAATTTGGCCAAATCCAGCATTCGTTCTACCAACTTTTGCATCCGTTGATTCGATATTTGGATATTATTGATAAACCGCAGTTGCTCTGATTGAGGTACGCCTTCGGCCAATAACTCAGCGGCAGCGCCAACCGCGGTTAGCGGCGTTTTTAATTCATGCGTCAAACCATGAATATAGTGCTCAACATATTCTTTACCATCTAATTCCTCGCGCATCTGTGTCATCGCCTTGGCGAGCTTATCAAACCGTTTATCCAAAAAACGAGGCGGCGGTGTTTTTTGGCCACGTGTCATCCTATTGGCATAATTAACCAACCGCGAAATCGCGTGTGTAAACCCATAGCTAACTAAATACGCCAATACAATCGCAATAGTGACAAGCAATAACGCATAGTCTTTTAAGTTATCTATTTCAACCGCCAGCAACTGCTCAAGCGGGCGAATCGGCTTGACAACACTCAACACACCGACGATTTCATTATCAATACGAATCGGCGCCGCTACAACCATGATTTTTTCATCCCCTTCAGCGGTTTTATCGTCATAACGAAAACTACTGCGCGCGCCGTACTGCCCTTGTAATGTCAGATTGACATCGCGCCACTGCGAAAAATCTTTGCCTTCATTTCTATTGGTCGAATCATAGACAACAACCCCTTGACGATTGGTCACATAGATTTCCAAATCAATTTCATCTTTATAGAGACTGTAAATTGTTGCATTTAACCGACGTTTATAGCTGTCTTCAAATAACTGAGACATTTGCGCCGTGTCTAACACTTGATCACGAAATTCATGCTCTAAAAAGGTAGCCAGTAAGTTTGCCGTATCGACCAATACGGTCTCTGAGGATTGTTGAAATGCGGTTTTTAACTTGTCAGAAGCCTTATCTAAAATAAACCACGACAACCCACCTATCACGATAAAATAAACAACAAACGCACGAAAACTAAAGCTCATCTTCATCATGAAGCCAACGAATAACCAAACCCGCGATGCGTCACAATCGGAATGTCATCCGCATCAATGGATTTAAGCTTTTGTCGTAGGCTTTTGATATGCGTATCAATCACTCGGTCATCAGAAGGATGGTTTGATGTCCACACTTGTTCTATTAGCTGACGGCGTGAATAAATCCGCTTAGGGTACTTAATGAGCGTTGATAGCAACAAATATTCACTGCGAGTAAGCGCCAAATCATGCCCGCGGTAAGCGATTTTCATTAATTGTTCGTCTAGCAGAAAGGGGGTGTTTTTTGACCCCTCATCGGATGCCGCCATTGCCTGAGAAACCGCCTGAGTCGACAGCTCAGGAGCATTATCCATTGTTTGGCTGCGCTTTAGTATATTTCGCACCCTAGCAACGACTTCCCGAGGACTAAATGGTTTGGTCACATAATCATCCGCGCCGATTTCTAGGCCAACAATTCGATCAATTTCTTCGGATCGCGCGGTCAAAAACATGGTTGGAATGTCATATTGCTGCCGTATGGTTTTAAATAGCTCAAAACCACTGGCATCGGGCAAACCAACATCCAAAATAATAAATTCCGTTGGCGTTGATGCTAAATGCACTAACGCCGATTTAGCATCCATCACCCAAGTCGGGTGCATGCCTTCGGCGGTTAAGGCATAAAGCAGTGTGTCGGCAATTTCTGCCTCATCTTCGATAATTAAAACCGTTGTTATCATCACTATTGCGTCATTATTATTGGGATGTTTTTGGAGCCAACAGTATACACAACCACCCTATCACTTGTCTATTTTTAAAATAATCAAAGTATTGGGCTGACAGCATGACGATGATAGCATGGTAATGACATGCATGGTAATGGTCGCATAGTGATGGTCTTGTTATCTGTCGAATCTTCATCTAATTCACACATAAGGCACACATAAGGCACACACAGGGCACACAGATTTTACAAAATCATTTGCAACAATAATACCAACCAACCACTACTCGGAGACCATTATGCAAATCAATCGAATTTTCATCAGAAGCACCTTGTTAATATCAAGCGTTATTATTCAGCTCACGCATGCAGCAAATAACGATAATATGACCGCTCGTTTAATGCTAGCAGACCAGTCCAATCAATTTAACCAACCTGCGTTATTATTGAATACCGAGATTAGCGGTGAAATAAACGGCATGATTGCGACAATGACGCTGACTCAGACATTTCAAAATACCAGCAATGAGTGGATGAATGGACAATATGAATTCCCACTATCAGACAAAGCCACCATTGACAGCCTAACGATGACAACAGACAATACGGTTATTCGTGGCATCGTCAAAGAAAAAGCACAAGCCAAACTCGCATTTGAAGCCGCTAAAGATAAAGGGAAAAAAGCTAGTCTATTAACACAAAGCCGTCCCAATCTATTTACTATGTCGCTAGCCAACATCGCACCCAACGCCGAAGTCATCACCGAAATTACGTGGATTACCATGGTTGACTACCGCAATGGGCAGTTCTCTCTACGACTACCCACTACATTTACCCCACGTTATTCAGCACAGAGGCTAGACACTGGAGCGGGTGATTTTGCTTTTGCCACACACATGAATGAAACAGACACCCATCAATTTAGCCTCAACCTTCATTTAGCACTTAATTTGCCTATAGAAAACATTCACAGCGCAACACACGACATTCGCGTTGATTCCATTGGTGACAGCCACCAAATCGAGCTGAGTAATGGGACAGAGCCGCTCAATCGCGATATGGTAATTCATTGGGAACCAATGGCAGGATTCAAGCCTAGCGCTGCTATCGCGTCTGAACAACAAGATGACGCTTATTACTACGCTATGATGATTATGCCACCCGTGAAAAACATTGTTTCTACCCTGCCCAAAGCGGTGACGTTTATTATTGATACGTCAGGTTCAATGGCAGGTGATTCAATACAACAAGCAAAACGCGGATTACTGGCGGGTTTAGATTCCTTATCAGGGCAAGATGTTTTCAACATTGTTGCGTTTGACAGCCATGCCACCCGCCTTTTTGACGAAGCACAAACCACAAACTCACACCATATGGCAACGGCCAGGCGTTTTGTCAACCAGCTACAAGCCGATGGCGGCACAGAAATGTTACCCGCTCTTCAATTAGCGTTTTCACAGCCTGAGAATCTCGGCTATCTACAACAGATTATCTTTATCACGGATGGTGCAGTTGCCAATGAAGCACAGCTATTTAACTATCTATCCAAACACTTAGGCGATGGCCGTTTATTTACGGTGGGCATTGGGAGCGCACCCAATCAACATTTTATGTCTGGCGCCGCCAAATACGGACGTGGTAGCACGATTAATATCGCTAATTTAAACGAAGTCGATACCGAAATGACCGCCTTATTTGATAAAATTTCCCGCCCCATGATGCGCGATATCAGCATTGATTTACCTTTTAATGATTCCGTTGAAATCTATCCCAAAAAAATCCCCGACTTATACACAGCCGAACCGATTTTATTAACCCTTAAATCAGCAAACCCCATTGATGTAGTGCGTATCAATGGCAAGCTTGGCGATGAAAATTGGGCAAGTGAAGTGAATACGGATAGCCCCAATAGCGGACAAACCAAAAACATCCATAAAATTTGGGCAAAAAACAAAATCGCGGATTTTAATGAACAATCCGTGCTTTACAGCCTACCCTTGGATGATTTCAAAGACGATATTATTCACATTGGTATCGCGCATCAGATAGTGACACCGTTTACTGCCTTCGTTGCCATAGAAGAAAAAATCTCAAAACCAACCAATGAAATGGCCAAATCCGAAACCATTGCCAATTTAGCACCGAAAAATAGTTTACTCTATGCCCCGTCAACCGCAACCAACGCAACATTGCAACTATTGATTGGACTATTATTTTTAACGCTGGCAATGATTTATTATTTTAAAAACGCTGAAAAACAGGACAAGGTAGCGCCATGAAACGACGAAAAATTTTTGTCTTAGCCGTATTTGTTATTATGGGCATGTCACAGCTAGGCAGCGGCTTATACACTCAAGCCAAAGCACAAGTCGCCAACTGGTTAATTAGCGAGTCCTGGCAGGAACGTAATCATCATGAAGCCCCCCAAAAACCCTGGCCGTGGGCAGATACTTGGGTGGTCGCTCGCCTCAGTGTTCCACGCCTAGGCATCAATCAATTTGTCATGCAAGATGTCAGCGGTGAATCGCTGGCATTCGGGCCTGGCGCAACTGATAATATTCGCACAAATGGCTATAATATTTTAGCTGGTCACCGTGATACCCACTTTAATTATTTGGACGAGCTGCAAGTAGGCGATTACCTTGAAATTGAAAATATCTCTGGGGAAACAATCATTTATCAAATGACGACAAGCCAAGTGATAGACGTCCGTGATGGTCCTTTACGCTTTGATGCTAACCGCACGGGGCTGTCATTAATTACTTGTTGGCCCATGGATGCCATCGTGCCTGGCGGGCCGCTACGGTATGTGGTATCTGGACAGCAAGTATCATCAATCAGCCAAGTGACACCCCTACTGTCCTATTCCCGCTAATTAGCTGATTAGATAGTCTTATGATTTTATTGATTAAAAAACGGGTTCACTTACGATAAACCTTGGATGGCAGGCTATCAATCAGCCTGCAAGGTTGCCTGTAATTGAAAATAACGCCCTTGCTGCTGCATCAACGCCTCATGCGAGCCTATCTCGACAATTTTGCCATCCGCCAAGACCACAATGCGATCCGCGTGGCGCACCGTCGACAGTCGATGGGCAATAATAATCGCCGTGCGGTCTTTAAACAGCACATCCAACGCCGATTGGATTGCGCGTTCTGATTGGGTATCTAGCGCCGAGGTTGCTTCGTCCATAATAATGATTGGCGCCGCTTTATAAAGCGCTCTCGCGATGGATAAGCGTTGTCGCTGCCCGCCCGATAGGCGTAGCCCAGATTCACCAATCAGCGTATCAAATCCTTGGGCTAATGTCTGGATAAAAGGCGTGGCTTGGGCTAATTCCGCGACCTGCTCCACCCGTTTCCTATCGATTTTATCCAGTGGCTCACCGTAGGCAATGTTGGCTGCCACGGTATCATCAAACAAAACCACGTCTTGACTCACATAGGCAATCTGTGCGCGCAAATTTTGCAACGACAATTGATGGATATCCACACCATCTAAATAAATATGCCCTGTACGCATCTCATAAAATCGCGGAATCAATGACACCAGTGACGATTTCCCGCTACCAGATGCACCGACCAATGCCACGGTTTCACCCGCTTCAATCGTTAGATTAAAGTCGTCTAATACCAACGCATCCGCTTCCGCATCCGCATCCGAATAAGCAAAACTAACCTGCGAAAAAACAAGCCGGCCTAACACGTTATCAGGTAAGGTTGCCTGATGCGTGGCATGAGCAGCATCTGTTTCTGTGGCTTCATCCAAATAGCAAAAAATACTCTCACTCGCGGCCAATCCGCGTTGAATTTCTTCGTTAATCCGCATGAGTTTTTTAATCGGTGACGGTAATAACCCCATCGCCCCGACAAACGCGAAAAACGCCCCAGGTGTGAGTTGGTTAGCCACGGTCTCGCGCGCCAACAGCCAGATGATTAAAGACAACACACAAACGATAATCCATTCGATTATCGGTGTGCTTAACGCCGTGGCGACTTCGCTTTTAATCGATGCACGGCGAATGGCATGGATAGCTTGGGTGAATTTATTCACCTCTTGTGCTTGGCTACGGTAGATTTTGACAATTTTATGGCCTTTGATGTTTTCATCCAAAATATGGTTCATCGCGCCCATATTGCCTTGGATACTTTGCGCCAACCGCCGCAATCGCTTGCTGACCAACACCACAATCCAGCCGACCAACGGCGCAATTACAAAAATAATCAACGTCATTTTCCAATTAACGTACAGCAAATACGACAAATACGCGATGACCATGACACCTTCTCGAACTAGCGTAATAATGGCGTTGGTGGCCGCCCCAGTGAGTTGCTGTACATCATAATTAAATTTGGATAGCGTTTGCCCTGAATTCACACGATCATAGTAACGACTAGGGAGCTGGTGCAAATGCCCAAACATCTGTTGCCGAAAATCAAATACAATTTGACTCGCAACCCAGCGCGAAGCATAACCGCTTAGAAAAAAACCAATCCCACGGACAAAGGTAATTAGTAATAAAAACCCAATCACGGCTTGAATTGCCCGCATGTCTTTACCAATTAATCCGTCGTCAATAATAGGCTGGATATTGGCGATATATAACGCATTCGTACTCGCATAAACGGCGGTTGCCAACAGCATTAGCGCGACCATCTTCCAGTAAGGCAATACATAGCCTAACAAGCGTTTATATAAAGTGACACTTTGTTTCATAAGCGGTGTTTTCGGGTGTTTCTAGTTGTTGACGAATTTTAACGGAGATTAACGTAAGCTGAAATATACCAAAATCAGTAAATCGGAGTTTATTATACAGATAATACTGGGTTTCGCATCATCAGGTCATTCAATCACACAAGAAAATGGTATAATCACGGTATAACCACGCGACGATGACCTTACTTGACCTCAGCCAAACAACTGCTCAGTCAAACAACCGATAATGTTTTTAAGAAATGATTAAAATCCTCTTTAACCTATTCTCCCATTTGCCGCACCGCGCTGCCAAACGACTGGCTGTGGTGCTAGGGCATTTGTTTTTTTGGCTACCAAATCGTGAAAAAAACATCGCCACCATCAACATCGCGCGGTGCTTCCCCGAGCTATCAAGCCAAGCGCAACAACAATTAGTCAAACAAACGTTGATTGATAATGTCAACACGCTACTTGAGTTACCGCGCATTTTTACCAAAGGGGGCGACTATGCTTTGTCATTGATTCAATCCGTACACGGCCAACAACACTACGATGCCGCACTGCAAAGTGGCAATGGCGTGATTTTACTGGCACCACATCTAGGTAATTGGGAAATTACCATCCATTATTTTAATCAGTTTTCTCCGATGACGGCGATGTTTGCACCACCCAAGCAGGCTTTTTTATATGATATTTTGCAACAAGCGAGAGAAAGCACAGGCGCAAAGCTAGTACCCACCAATATTACGGGCATTCGTGCGCTAATGAAAACACTAAAAAACGGCGGCGCGATTGGCATTTTACCCGACCAGCAACCCAAAGCTGGCCAAGGCGGTGTGTTTGCCGATTTTATGGGGCATTCTGCCTTGACCATGACGTTGGTCAGCCAATTATTACAACGCCAATCAGCCACGGTGTTATTTGTCTTTGCCAAACGCGTCGCAAGCGGCTATGACATTCATATTTTGCCTGCGCCAGAGGGGCTAGACCACAAAGACGAACGCCTAGCCGCCACCGCGCTTAACCAAGGCGTAGCAGCATGTGTCCACCTCGCCCCCAGTCAGTACCAATGGACTTATAAACGCTTTCACCGCCAGCCCAACGACGAGCAATCTCCCTATGAAAATGCCCCATAAAAATACCCTGTGATTAATCTGATTGAGCTGCTTAATCTACTTAATCTGCCTAATCTGCTTTATGGCAAAGGCCTTGTTTAGCCTTATTGGGGCATGTTGGGGTTTGTTGGGGCATGCTGAGGTTTGCTGGGCTTTATTGAGCAAAGCAAACAAAGCAATCAAACTAGACTGATAGCACGAGGATATTTTAGGAAGAAAACCACTTGCTGAAAGAACAAAGATAATCACTGCTAATAAGAAAGTGCCGAAATAGCAAATAGCACAAAAACAACAAACAAAAAAAAGAAAGCGCCGATTCTGACATGAGTCGATTCATGGTCTATCACATTAAACGGCCGGAATTGCAGTTTAAAAATAGCCCCCCATAGCTTAGGGATAATAATAAACCACTGAATATAGCCAATCGCAACAATAAAACACATAAAAACCAAACGCAATATAGTTTGGGCTATATCGTGATCGGAAGATAGGGTTTCTAGCATGGTTAAATTATCTAGATATTTTGCTGCTACAATCCCCAACGGAGCAGTTAAGCAAAACAGTGTAATATAAGTGAGAGCGAAACGAAACTCATCCGTCACATAAATTAAATCATATAGAAAAACAGCGGTGGGCAATAAAAAATAACCTACCTTTAGGTAGGTTATTTTTTCAATGTTTAGCATAAACGTCTCCTGTGATAGTATCGCAATCCGATTAACCCAATTAATCCATTATCAACGAGCTATCTGCTAATCGCCAATTACTGGGCACAAGCTGCGCCTTTTAGGTTGGCTAGCTTCACTAGGTTAAATGACTTGCTTCCATCTTCGCCTGACAGGGTCGCACTGCCGCTATTGCAGTTATCAAACCTGATTTGCAGTGTACCCCAATTTCGAATACCACTATTGCCATCTGTCGGTGCGCTCGTAAACGTCCCGCCGTTACCCGCATACCCCGTATAAACCGGTATCGTATAGGTCTGACCAGGCACTACTGCTTCTACAGATAACGCATCCGATAATAGCCAATGCGTATTACCGTTTGCACCACTTTTATAGCCATAATAATACGCCAGCAACTGATTGTTCGTTGTGTTAATCACATTAAACCCAAGACCGCTTTCAGTCGTGTCGTACCACGTGCCGCTGATATTGAAAAACGGATTATTAGTAACTGCATCACCGCATTCAGCGCCTTTGACATTGGCGAGCTTAATCATCTCAAATGACTTGGTGCCATCTTCGCCAACCAAGGTCGCCGTCGCGGCATTGCAGCCAGTAAAGGTAAGCTCGACGTTGCCCCATTCGGTCAAGCCGCTTCTGTCCGTAGTCGGGGCGCTATCAAAGCGACCGCCATTGCCCACAAAACCCGTATAGACAGGTAGGGTGTAGGTTTTGCCCTGTTCAATTTGCGATACGGCCAAAGCGTCTGTCAATAACCACAGCGCATCGCCAGTAGTGTTGCCGTTAGTGTTGCCATCAGCATTCTCATAGCCATAAAAATACGCCACCAACTGGTCGTTCGCCGTTTGAATCATGTTAAACCCTAACCACTCTGGTTGCGGTCATACCACGTCCCGCTGATGTTGGATATGGTCTCGCCTAACTCTGCCACAAAAATATCGAACGCTTCATTGGTGTCATTAGGCACCAAGTTAGTAGCACTCGAACCAAATGCTACCGTTTGACCATCGGCTGATAAACTAGGGAACCCACTACCATTGTAGGGCCAACTATTGCCAAATTCATTATTTTCATCGAGCAAAGCAGCAATGACTTCAGTTTGCCCCGTCTCTTGGTCATAAATATAAATTCCATAAAAAGAAGGGCCGCATCCCAGAAAGTCGCATGCTTGGTATTCAGGTGAATAAGCAATATATCGCCCATCGGCAGATAATGATACACGATAATATACAGCACTGGAAATTTCTTCTTCATAAGGAATATCCGCGGTAATTCGTTTGATTTCTCCTGTCTCCAGATTACGCACAAAAACATCCCAGTTGTTATTCGTCGTATCACCCGCCACGAGGTTGTCTGCGCTCGATACAAACGCCACGTAGCGACCATCGCCTGAAATCGCTGGCGCAGAAAATTGGCTGTTTGCCTGCTCGCCTGCGCTACCGACACTCACACGGGTGGTCTCGCCCGTCTCACGGTCGTGCACAAAAATATCTGTTCGATTATTCGTATCACCCGCCACGAGGTTATCTACCCATGATTCAAACGCCACATAGCGACCATCGGCTGAAATCGCTGGCGATTCAGACCCGCCGTTTGCTTGTGTCCCTGCACTACTGACACTCACACGGGTAGTCTCGTCCGTCTCACGGTCGTGCACAAAAATATCGCTTTCGTTATTCGTATCACCCGCCACGAGATTATCTGCCCATGATTCAAACGCCACGTACCGACCGTCAGCTGAAATCGCTGGCGAATAAGATCCGCTGGTTGCCTGCGTACCTGCGCTACCGACACTGACACGATTGGTCTCGCCTGTCTCGCGGTCGTGCACAAAAATATCTGATAGATTATTCGTATCACCCGCCACGAGGTTATCTGCGCCTGATATAAACGCCACGTACCGACCATCGCCTGAAATCGCTGGCGCAGAAAATTGGCTGTTTGCCTGCTCGCCTGCGCTACCGACACTCACACGGGTGGTCTCGCCTGTCTCGCGGTCGTGCACAAAAATATCATCGTCGCCATTCGTATCGCCCACTACGAGGTTATCTGCGTCTGATACAAACGCCACATAGCGACCATCGGCTGAAATCGCTGGCCAATAAGACCCGCTGGCTGCCTGTTCGCCTGCGCTATTGACACTGACTGGCGTGACTTCTTGTGCATAAATGGTCATCGTACAAGCTAACCCCGATAACAAGCAGATGGCTTTTACCAACGGCTTGGCGCGGCTTGAAAACACCCCTGCAAATTGATGCATAATATGCTGATTTTGACAGTCAGAACGATACATGGTTTGCTTACTCCTTGTTAATTAATTCAAAGTCATCATAAAACGCACGGATAACCTTGTCAATCTAAAACCATCCCTCAAGCAGCCAATTTAAAAAATCAGAAACAAATAAGCACCTTCGCCCCAGATTCACCTCAGATTCGGCTTCATTTTTTTGGACTTTTCACCAACAGCGCCATCGACTCCACGTGTGCCGTGTGGCTAAACATATCCATCACGCCTGCGTTTTCTAATTGGTAGCCATACTGATTGACTAGCATCTCCACATCTCGGGCAAGCGTCGCGGGGTGGCACGAGACATACAACACCTTTTCAGGGGCGAGATTGGCAATCAACGGCATGATTTCTAGGGCGCCGCTGCGTGGTGGATCGATCAGTATTTTGTTGTAACGATAGCCTTCTCGCCATTTCATCAATCGTGTTTCTTGGGTCAAATCGGCTTGGTAAAACGCCACATTATCGATTTGATTATTGTCTTTGTTGCGATTGGCCCAATCAACCAGTGGCTTAGCGCCTTCGACACCGACCACGTATTTTGCACGCTGTGCGATAGGCAAGGTGAAATTCCCTAACCCACAAAACAAATCCAACACCGTGTCGTTTTTATCAATCGCTAACCAGTCTAAGGCTTGCTTTAGCATCAACTGATTCATTTCAAAATTAACTTGGGTGAAATGATACGGCAAAAAATCCATGACCAAAGGCGCAACATACTGCCCTGACTGTTGCTCTTGTGCCGTTTGTATATCAATGTGGTACTGCAATACTTGATCATGCCCTAACCCATGCATGGTCGTCTCATTACCTGGCTGCAGATAAATCAACACATCGTGCGCCTCAGCAAACGATTGCAATAACTGTAAATCCCCTTGCGTCAACGGGTCTAAATGACGAAAATTAAGCGCCAACGCATTATCACCCAGCGCCATTTCAACCTGCGGGATACGATCAGGAATAGACAATTGTGCAACTAACGCCGAGATTGGCATCAACAAATCGGACAGCGCAGGCGCGAGTACTTCACACCGCGTCATATCGGCAATATACGGACTATAACGCTCACGAAAGCCAACCAACACGCGACCCTTGCCCTTAACCTGTTTGATCCCCACGCGAGCACGGCGCCTATACCCCCAAGGACTGCCTTGCAAAGGCTCAACCAGCTGTTTAGGCAACGTTTTGGCCTGATGCGTCAGGTGATTGACTAATTGACTAGATTTAAACGCAATTTGTTTGGATGGCGCCAAATGCTGCAAACTACACCCGCCACATACCGAAAAAGCCGCACATTTAGGGATGACGCGATCGGGGCTTGCGGTCGTGACGTTGGTCACCTGCCCTGCTAACTGCTGTTTGCGTTTATTTTTATAGACAAAGCTAACCGTCTCATTCGGCAATGCACCCGTTATCATGACGGGCTTATCATTGGCATACGCCAAGCCGCGTCCATCAGTCAATAGCTCGGTAATCGTCGTGGTAAATTCGCCTTGTGGGAGCTTGGGCTTTCTGGTTCGTCGTTTATTGTTCATGGGTTGCCTGATGGGTCGGGTGGGTCAGATGATTCAGATGATTCGGATAATTCGGATAATTCGGGTGGATTAAAGTCAGTTTGCATGGCGGTCTGCGTGGGCTTTACCGACTGCGTGGACTGGCTAGACTGCATCGCATTCGGCGCAATGGTTTCAGCATCAGATTGACGCAGTTGTTTAATCCAAAAGCTCAACAAAATACTCGCTACAATCGAAACCGTAAACACATAAAACCCAATATGTAACTGAACATCAACGAGCACGCGTAATTTTAGCAAAATAACCATTAACGCGATAACAAACACGTCCAGCATCGAAAAATGCCCCAGCGTCTCGACCACTTTTGTCATTTTGTTTTGCCAATTTCTGCACAAATGCCGAATCTGTAGCGCCATGGTCACGAGTTTTGCGACAGGAAAAATCACCGTAAATAACCCGATAATAATCAGCAAACTGGTGTTTTGTAGCGACGGTGTTTTGGCTAACAATAGCATTGAATTTACCAGGGAAAATTCATTCTCAAAAAAATAAAACTTTTTGACGGTCGCCATCGGCAGCAAGATTCCCCCCAGATAAGTCAGCACAACCAGTAGCCATAAAATGGACAGACCTATTTGTTTTGCACGCATTGCTGGTTTGCCCTTATTTGGTTTGCCCTTAGCTTTGGCTTGCCCTTATTGCGGCTTTGCACTCGTATTAGCTTCATCGGTTTTACCCATCGTTTCTACTACTAGTTTGGGCGCTAGTTTTGGCGCTAGCATCTAGGCATTGGGTTAATTTTTTAACCTCTGTGGTGGTTAATTCGACTGTTTTGCCTGGCGATAAGGTCTTAGGGATATCATAACTACCATAACGAACCCGTTTTAATCGGCTAACTTGGCACTCGACTGCCTCCCATAATCGACGGACTTCACGGTTACGACCTTCGCGCAAACTGACTTTGAAAAAGTTATTTTTGACCTCCTCGTCAGGACTAATGGCAATGATTTGGTCGAAATGCGCC
Organism: Ostreibacterium oceani; assembly: GCF_009362845.1. Taxonomy (NCBI): domain Bacteria; kingdom Pseudomonadati; phylum Pseudomonadota; class Gammaproteobacteria; order Cardiobacteriales; family Ostreibacteriaceae; genus Ostreibacterium; species Ostreibacterium oceani. The sequence continues at coordinate 16,786 of NZ_WHNW01000002.1, forward strand.
CAGCCATCATCTAGCTCGATACCACTTTCTAACTGCTGTAGCTTTGTCTCAGTAATTTCACCGAATACCCGCACGACATATTCACGCACGACTTCGTTACGTGGATGCATTAACGCATTAGCCAAGCCACCATCATTAGTAAAAAGGAGCAACCCTGAGGTATTGGCATCCAATCGCCCAATCATCACCCAACGACTATTTTTAATCGGCGGTAGGTCTTTAAACACGGTGGGACGGCCTTGGTCGTCTTTGCGTGTACATAACACGCCAACGGGCTTGTGATAGGCGATGACCCGTGTTTTGCGCTCGCTTTTGACTTCGCTAAGCACGACGCGACGCCCTTTGATTTGAATTAATTCATTGCCTTGTAACGGCTGTCCGAGCGTCGCTGGCTTGTTATTCACTTTGACTTCACCTGCTTCGATTAGGCGCTCAATTTCTCGCCGTGAGCCAAAGCCTAACGCCGCCAATTTTTTTTGGATGCGCTCGCCCGTTGCTTTTTTGGAAGGTGTTTTTGCCATGAGTTAAGTGTCCTATGTAATTAAATGCTGTCGCGCTATCGCCTGTATTCGGATTTATATTTTGTTCGAATCAGCAAAGCGCGATTCCAATATGGCAATCGCGGGAAGTTTTTTCCCTTCCATGTATTCCAAAAACGCGCCACCGCCTGTGGTGATATAAGAAATACCGTCGTGAACGTTAAATTGGTCGATGGCGGCAATCGTGTCACCACCACCTGCGATAGAAAACGCATCAGCGCCTGCAATCGTTTGTGCTAGTTTTTCTGTACCTTGCGTAAAATGCGCGAATTCAAATACCCCTATTGGCCCGTTCCAAATCACGGTCTTGGACTGCTGGATTAATTTGGCATAATTTTTTGCGGTTTTCGGCCCAACATCTAATATCATATCATCTCGTGTGGTATCAATGATATCTTTGAATACACACTCGGCATGCTCATCAAAATGCTCCGCCGTTCCGACATCAATCGGCATCGGGATTAACGTATTTAAGCGGTGAGCTTTTTCGAGGATTTCATGACACACTGAAATCAAATCGGGCTCGTGCAGTGATTTACCCACGCGCGCGCCCGTTGCTGCTAAAAAAGTATTCGCAATACCGCCGCCGACAATCAACGTATCGACTTTTTCAATCAACGCATCTAGCAAGGCGAGTTTACTCGATACCTTAGAGCCACCGACAATCGCCACGATCGGGTGCTGTGCATTCGATAATGAACGTTCGATATTTTCAATTTCTCTGACCAGCAGCGGCCCACCACAAGCAATCGGTGCAAATTTAGCGACACCATAAGTTGATGCCTGCGCGCGATGGGCGGTGCCAAAAGCATCCATCACAAAGACATCCGCCAATTCGCCTAACTGCTTAGACAAGGCATCGTAACACTTTTTCTCACCCACATTAAAACGCAAATTCTCTAATAGCACCACTTGGCCAGGCGCGACTGACACGCCATGCAGATAGTCATGTAATAACTCCACATTCTGCCGCAAATGCTTTGTCAGCCAACTGGCAACAGGCGCCAAGGTTAGCTCGGGGTCAAATTTACCCTCGGCAGGTCGCCCCAAATGACTACCCAAAATCACCGCCGCGCCCTTGGCTAACGCAAGCTGAATCGTCTCTAATGCGGCCTGCAACCGTGCATCGTTTTGAATTTCGCCGTTTTTAATCGGCACGTTAAAGTCCTCACGAATAAAGACTTTTTTACCTGACAAATCCAGGTCAGTCATTTTTAAAAAAGGCATTGTGGTCATTGGATTCTATACTCTTGTCATCGTCAATACAGTTATCTACTCGTTTCAGTAGGCGGCTTATCATATCAAAAAAACGGCCTAAAATCGTCTATTGATTCACATCTCTGGGTGACTCATCTACGCACCGCTGCTTTTCACCGATAAATTAATACCCGCTGTCATGCTGGATGACGCATAAAATACCGCATAAAATGCCACACCAAATACCATGCCAAACCAACACGCAACAACATCAGACTAGCGCCCAACTAGCGCCCAACTAGCGGCCAACTAGCACTAGACTAGCACCAAACTAACACCAAATCATCGAAGACGTTCCAAATAGACGGCAAAGCGACCCATTAAAAAAAATAGAATAATTGCGTTTTATGATTGGCAGACAGGGCGTAACCCATTAGAATATGTCCAATATGTCTCGATAACCTAACTCGACTTAGCATCATTTGATTAATCTGTCAGTTTGCATCAATGTTTAGTCAGGTGTTTATCGTTCAGGTGTTTATCGTTCAGGCGTTTATACTTCAGGATGTTAGCGCGAGTACTTAGTGCGGGCAGTTAACGCAAATTGATATCAGTCAATAAAACAGGCTAAAAACCATGTATTACGAAAGTCAAAACCGCGTCGTCAAACACTTAGTTAATCGTTTACGCGACGTCAATACTGATTCATTTAATTTTCGCATGGCGCTAGAGGAGCTCACGCGCCTAATGGTCGCCGAAGCATTCGCGCAACTCCCCACCAAACCCACAACGATTGACACGTGGCAAGGGCCGCTGGACGTTGAACGCATTGATGAGTCAGCGCTGGTTTTTATCCCGATTTTACGCGCGGGCGAACCAATGCTTGCTGGCATACTCAAGGCACTACCCAACGCACGTAGTGGGTTTATCGCCATGAAACGTGATGAAGCTACCGCCAAAGCGGTTTTTTATTACGAAAACATCCCTGACTTACAAGGGAAAACCGCGATTTTACTCGACCCAATGGTCGCTACAGGCGGCTCACTTATTGATAGCATTACCTTTATCAAAAGCAAACAACCACAAGCCATTTATAGCATTAATATTATCGGCGCACACACAGGTGTTGAATTAGTCAACCAAACACACCCAGACATACACCTGCACATTGCGCAAATCGATCCAAAACTAAATGCGCAGCAATTTATCATCCCAGGACTAGGTGACGCGGGCGATCGCGCTTTTTTCACCCCACCAAATGATAACTAACCAGATAACTGAAAAACAACCAACCGATATTGATTTTTTATTTTTTTTAAAACGCAACCCGGAGAAAGCTTATGTTAGCAACGGCAAGACACATCCTCGTTAGTACCGAGGCACAAGCACAATCACTCAAAACCGAAATCGAGTCAGGCACCGATTTCGCTGAATTGGCAAAACAACATTCTAGCTGCCCATCAGGCGCTGCAGGTGGTGACCTCGGTCAATTTGGTCGTGGCATGATGGTACCTGAATTTGACGCAGTCGTTTTTTCAGCACCTGTCAATACGGTACAAGGTCCAGTTAAAACACAATTTGGCTATCATTTGCTCGAAGTCACCAGCCGCTCAGAGTAATGCTAGCATGGCGTTAACATAACGTTAGCGTAACGTTAACGCCACTTTGCCTGGCAGTCCGTGCTAAGATAACCCCTTAGCACGTGCTGCCAGTTTATCTATGGGTTTATCTGTGGGTTTATCTGTCCATTGATGCCGATGTGCTCGAATACTAGGATACTAGGCTGCACTGAATTGATTTAACCCCATTACGCCACTTAATCTCATTACGCCACTTACAACACTTACAACACAACCCAAACACACGATGCAATTTCAAGTTACTCCCGAATTAATCGAGAAAATACAACACCTTGCTTCCGAACAATTGGATCAAGAGCTGCATCGTTACCTCAAAGATTTACACCACGCCGATATCGCCGAAATCATTGCGGCTATCCCGCCCGTAGACGCGGCGTACATTATCCGCTTGTTGGACAGCGAAAAAACGGCCGAAATTTTAATGGAGTTATACGAGGATGATCGCGAACAAATCCTGCTCCAGCTTTCGCCGCAGGAGATTGCGGGCGAATTAGATATGATGGACACGGATGACGCGGCTGATTTTTTGGCCGAGCTACCCGACGAAATCAAAGGCGAAGTCATCGACAATATCGAAGACGACGAACACGCCAAAGACCTACAAGAGCTCCTGCGCTACGATGAAGATTCCGCAGGTGGATTAATGGCCAAAGAGCTGATTCGTGTACGAGAAGACTGGCCCGTGTCTGAATGCATTGATGAAATTCGCCGACAAGCTGAAAACGTCATCCGCGTGCATTCGATTTATGTCGTTGACAAAGACGACAAACTCATCGGGCGGCTGTCCGTCAAAGACTTGCTAACCGTCAAAAGCCAAACCAAAATCGCAGAAATCTACATCCCGCGCGTGGATTATGTGAATGTCCACACCGACGGCGATGAAGTCGCTAGAGTCATGCAAAAATACGACCTAGAAGCACTGCCAGTCGTGGATGAAATCGGCAAATTGGTTGGTCGCATCACCATTGATGATATTGTTGACTTCATCAAAGAAGAAGCAGAAAAAGACTACCAACTCGCCGCAGGTATTTCCCAAGACGTAGACACCAATGATAGCTTTATCAAACAAACTCGCGCCCGATTACCGTGGTTATTATTAGCCCTAGTCGGCAGCTTTGTCGCGGTGCTCGTGATTGGCGAGTTTGATACCGCATTGGAACGCTACAGTCGTTTATTTTTCTTTACGCCATTAATTGCCGCGATGGCTGGCAATGTCGGGGTTCAATCGTCTGCTATTATTGTACAAAGTATTGCTAACAATACCTTGTCAGACTCTTTATCGACCCGCTTATTCAAAGAGTTATTACTCAGTTTTTCTAGCGGACTGTTGCTGTCTTTGTTGCTCCTTTTTGCCACACACTTTATCCTAAATTACCCTATCAGTCTTGCCATCACCATTGCCTTGTCGTTGATTATTGTGATGATTATTGCCTCGCTGGTTGGTACGTTTGTCCCTATCACCCTGCACCGAATGGGTATTGATCCTGCGCTTGCGACGGGCCCATTTATCACCACCAGCAATGATATTTTTGGTATTTTTATCTTTTTTTCTATTGCACGGGTTATCCTCGAATTCTAACTGGCGACTTATCTGGCAACTTGTCTACCGACTTATCAGCCTACCCCCCTTGCCTTAACTGTCACCTTAATCGCTGACATCAAAATAAGCCATCAAAATAAGCCATCAAGCAGGCCATCAAAATGGACGACAAATATGCTATAGTAATTATCACAATGACTAATAGCGTCAATAACTAACGGCGCCAATAACTAATGGCATCAGCGACTAATGGCATCGTATTAATGGCATCGCATCAATGTCATCACGTTAATCGACCATGCATAACAACCCAGAACGCCTTACACAATCAGGAGAACCCATGCAACAGCCCATGCAACAATCCCAGCAACAATCTCAAGCCAACAACGCCATCGTGCTCAAATACATCAACACCCCTCTGGGCAAGATGATTGCTGGGGCGACCGATGACGGATTAGCGTGTTTGCTGTTTACCGATGTCGCCAAATTAAACGCCGTACTCAAGCGTATCGGACAGCATACTGGCACAACGCCCTTATCGCAGCCCTTATCGCAATCCACTAGCACGCATCACCCCATCATCGAACGCACCGAACAGCAATTAGACGAATATTTTGCGGGCAAACGGACGGCATTTGATATCCCCTTAGCCGCGCTAGGCACGGATTTTCAGCAAGCGTCTTGGCAATACCTGCAAAGCATTCCGTATGGACATACCAGCACCTACCAAGCCCAAGCCAATGCATTAAACCGTTGCAAAGCCGTTCGCGCGGTTGCCAATGCCAACGCCAAAAATCCTATTGGCATTATTGTGCCGTGTCACCGCGTCATTGGTAGCAATGGCAAACTCACTGGCTACGCGGGTGGTCTAGACCGCAAAGCAGCACTGCTAGAATTAGAAAGCGCCAACCAATAAACCACACATCACATCACATCACAACACCATACAATCACAACACCATACAATCACAACACCACGAGGTAACCCATGAAAAATCTTAACAAAAGCCTAATCCAACCAGCGACACCACTTACCGCATCGCCAATTAAGCTACCAACTAAGCTGCCAACCAAACTGGCCGCCATACTACTTGCCACGCTGGGTACCTGTAGCCTAGCACAGGCAAACAATATTGATTATGAAATTGATGGGCAAACGTACCAAGGCTATTACGCCGCACCTCAGGCAAACAGCAAAGGACAAGTCCTACTTATCCACGACTGGGATGGTATCGACGATTACGAAAAAAAACGTGCCGATATGCTGGCCGCTGATGGCTATGCCACCTTTGCGGTGGATTTATATGGCAAAGACGTAAGACCCGATAAAATCGAGGATAAAAAAGCCGAAGTCGGCAAACTCTACAACGACCGCGATACCATGCGCCAACGTATCCAAGCAGGACTCACGCAGCTACGCGCCCACTCAGGACAGCAACCCACCGTGGTCATGGGCTATTGTTTTGGCGGTGGCGCAACACTAGAACTCGCGCGTTCAGGCGTTGATACCGATGTCGTTGGCTATGCTTCATTTCACGGCACACTGGCAACACCAGCGGGACAAAGCTACCCCACTGATACCGCACCGATTTTAACCCTACACGGCGGTGCTGATACGGCCATCCCGATGCAAGACGTAGCGGCACTAGCCGAGACGCTCGAATCCGCAAGCGTTCCCTATGAAATCGCGGTGTATTCTGGCGCCCCCCATGCCTTTACCGTCTTTGACTCAGCACGCTACCAGCAAACCGCTGATGAAAAATCCTGGGCAGCGTTTTCTGACTTTTTAAACGAACAGTTCGGGAAGTAATGAGTTGAAGTAGTGAGTTGAAAAATAAACACAATCAAATAAAAAGGCGATGCATGCCAAATGGCATCACCGCTTTGAATGTTTTACTTACTTCTTAATTATTTTATTTAGTGGTATTCGTGAAACATTTACATAAAAAACGAGGCAAACTTGCGAATGCCCCGTAGTAAATGTTTTCACAACGGAATAATCCTTATTGTGAATTGCTTTCAATTCACATAGTAACACGATATGGATTAAATTATCAATCCATAATTAATACATCAGGGGACAACAGAGGACTTTATGAAAAAAATATTAGGATTAGATTTAGGGACTAATAGCATTGGCTGGGCGATGGTAGGCGAAGAAAGAGATGAAAACAATAAGTTGATCGATGCCGACATCATCAAATTAGGTGTACGGGTAAATCCCCTTACCACCGATGAGCTAACTGATTTTGAAAAAGGCAAGCCGCTTTCTACCAATGCAGAAAGAACCCTGAAAAGAGGTGCTCGCAGGAATCTACAACGGTACAAACTGCGTAGAGAAAATTTAATGGAACTATTGGCTGCCGCTAACATAATTAAGGCAGGCATACCGCTGACGGAAGTTGGCTCTCAATCAACGCATCAAACACTACAACTACGTGCCAAGGCGGCTCGTCATCCAATAGAATTAAACGAATTGGCAAGAGTACTGCTCGCTATCAACAAGAAACGAGGCTACAAAAGCAGTAGGAAAGCACAGTCAGAAGACGAAGGTATGGCAGTAGATGGCATGGCGGTAGCAAAACATTTGTACGACAACCAACTAACGCCTGGGCAATACGTACTAGAATTGTTGCTAAAAGGAAAAAAATACATCCCAGATTTTTATCGATCTGATCTGAAAGCAGAATTTGATATTATTTGGGAAGTTCAAAAAGCATTTCACCCTGAAATATTAGATGATGAATTATACAAGGCATTAAAAGACCAAGGGCAGCAAAATACGCGCAAAAGGTTTTTGGCGATAAAAGGCATCTATACTGCAGAAAATAAAGGCAAACGAGAACAGGTAAAGCTACAGGCCTATCAATGGCGTACCGATGCCATACAAAAACGAGTCCCCATAGCAGCAGTAGCCTATGTACTGACCGAAATCAACAACGACACCAATAAATCTAGTGGTTACCTTGGCAAGATCAGTGACCGCAGCAAAATCTTGTATTCTGACGGGTTAACTGTTGGAGAATACCTCTACAACCAAATAAAATCGAATCCGCATACTTCTCTTAAAAATCAAGTTTTCTATAGACAAGACTATCTGGATGAATTTGAACAAATATGGGAAACTCAAGCAAAATATCACCCCGAATTGACTCCAGCGTTGAAAGAACAAATTCGCGATGTGGTTATTTTTTATCAACGTAAATTAAAATCGCAAAAAGGACTCATCAGCCATTGTGTTTTTGAAAGCTGGGAAGAAGTACGCACGGACAAGGCGGGAAATACGGTGTACAACAAATCAACCCATCAGCCCAAAATGCGTACCGTAGGTCATAGAGTAATCCCAAAATCCTCTCCACTTTTTCAGGAGTTCAAAATATGGTCGGTACTCAACAACCTTGAGATAAAATCACTTAAAGATAGTAACAAAGCTGACCTGCTAACAGAGCCCACAACTATTTTTGAAATCGATGAATCGCAGCGGGATTTACTCTTTGAAGAACTCAACCTAAGAGGGAAACTCACAGAAAAGCAAATACTAAACCTACTTGGCATATCGGCTAAGGAATTCAAAACCAATTACCCAGAGGGGCTAGAGGGCAATCGCACCAATGCTGCGCTTTTTAACATCTATCAAACCATTGCCGAGAATGAAGGCTATGGGCATGATTGGGAAAAGAAATCTGCCTCGGAAATAACCACAGAACTAAAAGCCATTTTCCCAGAAATGGGCATAGAGGCAGGGATACTGGATTTTGATTCCAACCTAGAAGGCAATGATTTTGACAAGCAACCTGCTTATCAATTGTGGCATTTGCTCTATTCCGTAACGGATGATGATAAGGTTTCGGAAGAGGACAAAATCACCTATGGCAATAATGCAACTGCCTTAAAGAAGAAGCTTCATCTGAAATTTGGGTTCAAACCAGAATACACCAAACTATTGGCTGCCATAACGCTTTCAGATGATTATGGCAACTTATCGGCAAGAGCCATTCGCAAAATCATGCCTTTTCTTCAAAACGGCAATCGCTACGATGAGGCTTGCAAACTGGCTGGATACAATCATTCCAATTCATTGACCAAAGAGGAAAATGAAAAACGAGCGCTCAAAGACAAATTAGAAGTTTTAGCTAAAAATAGTTTACGAAATCCCGTGGTGGAGAAAATCCTCAACCAGATGGTGAATGTCGTCAATCAAGTTATAGATGAATATGGTAAACCCGATGAAATCCGTGTAGAACTGGCACGAGACCTTAAAAAATCTGCCAAAGAACGAGCCGAAGATATAAAGTTCATCGCTGATAATACAAAAGCTAACGACGAGGTACGCCAAATCATTCAAAAAGATTTTGGATTCACCCCAACCCGAAATGATGTGATTCGCTATAAATTATGGTTAGAGTTGGGCAAGAATGGATACAAGGATATTTTTACCAATCAGCAAATTAAAAGAGAGCAAATATTTTCAAAAGAAATAGATATCGAACACATCATACCTAAGGCGTTGCTTTTTGATGACTCTTTCTCCAACAAGACGTTAGCCTTTAGGCAAGTGAATCTCAAAAAAAGCAACCGTACTGCCGTCGATTTCATTTCCGACGAATATGGCGATGAAGGTCTAGCTCAATTCACGGCTCGTGTAGAGAGCTTATTTAAAAACAACGCCATCACCAAAGGCAAATACAAAAAACTATTGATGACCCAAGACAAGCTGCCCGATGGTTTTATAGAAAGAGACCTGCGCAATAGCCAGTACATTGCCAAAAAAGCAACGGCGATGTTGCAGGAATTGGTGCGCCCTAAAGTAGTGGCCACCACTGGTAAGATTACGGATAGGTTACGTTCGGATTGGGACTTAATCAATGTGATGAAGGAGCTCAACCTACCTAAATACCGTGAGCTAGGACTGACCAAAATGCAAACAAGAAGGGACAATGGCCAAGAACAGGAAAAAGAAGTAGAGATTATTGAAGGCTGGACCAAGCGCAATGACCACCGCCACCATGCCATGGATGCACTCACGGTAGCATTTACCCATCACAACCATATTCAATACATCAACAACCTAAATGCCAGGAAAAATGAGTTTCATAAAAAACACAGTAACATCATTGCCATTGAAAAGGTAATCACTGCAACTAAAAATAACAAGCGCTACTTTATCCCGCCTATGCCCAATTTTAGGCAAGAGGCCCAAAAGCATATAGAAGGCATTTTGATTTCTTTTAAGACAAAGAACAAGGTAGTCACCAAAAATATTAATAAAATCAAAAAGAAAAAAGGCTATACTGACAAAACACAGCTCACACCCAGAGGACAATTGCACAAAGAGACCATCTATGGCAAAAGCAAACGCCCCATGGATAAGCCCACCAAACTTAGCAAGCGATTTACAATGCAGCAAGCTCAGCTAATCATCGATGCAGAACAACGCAAGCTGGTGTTGGCGCATATGGCACAATTTGGCAACAATCCAGAAATTGCTTTAGATACTAAAACGCTTAAAAAACAACCTATTACTTGGAAAGATGAGCCACTGAAAGCGGTGCTTTGCTTTGAAGAGATCTTTACCATCCGCAAAGATATAAGCCCTGACTTAACAGTGGACAAAGTGGTTGATGATAAGGTGCGAGCGATTTTGCAGCAGCGCATCAAAGACTATGGTAATGCTAAAGCCGCTTTTTCGGACATAGCGAAAGACCCAATATGGCTCAATAAAGACAAAGGTATCTCCATCAAACGAGTAACCATTACGGGCGTAAGCAATGCCGAGGCACTGCACACCAAAAAAGACCATCTGGGCAATGAGATTCTGGATACTAACGGCAAGCCCATCCCTGTGGACTATGTAAGCACTGGCAACAACCACCATGTGGCCATATACCGCGATGCCGATGGCAAGCTGCAAGAGCAGGTAGTGTCTTTTTATGAAGCCGTGGCTCGTGTACAGCAAGATCTTCCCATCATAGACAAAGCCTACAATACCGATTTAGGCTGGGAGTTTCTGTTCACGATGAAGCAAAATGAAATGTTTATTTTTCCTTCGGAAAAAGACAATTTTAACCCTGCACATATTGATTTGATGGATGTACACAATGCGGCACTAATAAGCAAGCATTTGTTTAGGGTGCAGAAAATTGCAACGAAAAATTATTTTTTTAGACACCATCTAGAAACCACTGTTGAGAACCATAAGGAACTAAATGGAATAGCATATAAATCACAATTGGGTTTGAGCGCAATTGAAGGAATCATAAAGGTTCGGTTGAACCACCTTGGTAAAATTGTTCAAATCGGAGAATATTAACCGTCTGAAATTCAAATGAAACGAAACATCTACATCAACAGCCCAGCTTACCTTAGCTGTCAAGATAAGCAGTTAAAAATCACTGACCCATTCACACAGTCTGAAAAGGGCAGCATCCCCATTGAGGATATTGGGCTGTTGATTTTCGACCATTATCAAATAACCTTGACACATTATTTATTTCAGCAGGTTATGCAATCAGGTGGTGCAATAGTCAGTTGCGATGATAAACACATTCCACATGCAATCAGCCTGCCATTTACAGGTAATAACCAACATACCCAGCGCATACGGCAACAGGCAGCCCAAACGCAACAACACAAAAACCGTCTCTGGAAGCAGATTATTGTCGCCAAAATTGAAAACCAAGCCGCACTGTTGCGACAACTGGACAAAGATGCAAATAAATTAAAAGCACTCAGTAGGACGGTCAAGACAGGCGATAAAAGTAATCGTGAAGCCGTCGCTGCCAAACACTATTGGGGTGCTTTATTTGGTCACTTTATTCGTGATCGCTACGGTACACCACCCAATCATTTACTCAACTATGGGTATGCCATTTTACGAAGCCTAACTTGTCAATCACTTAGCCAGTATGGATTGCACCTTGCGTTGGGCATCCATCATATCGGCAAATACAATCCGACTTGCCTAGCGGATGATTTAATGGAACCTTACCGACCCTATGTTGATGCCTATATCATTCAATATCTAAAGGACAACCCAAACCAGTGTGACAATGAAATCACATCAGAAGTTAAAAAAGCACTTTTTCCAATCGGTCAAATTGATGTCTTATTGAATCAAAAAATCTACCCGCTACAAATCGCGATTAATCGAAGCGCCAAATCGCTAATGAATAGCCTAAATAAGGAAAACTACCCGCTAGAACTGCCCAATTTAGGGAAACAGCTATGCTCAACCGACAGCGTTTAAGCGCCTATCGAATTATGTGGACGATGGTGTTTTTTGACTTACCGACAGAAACCAAGAGACAGCGCAAAGCGGCTAATCAATTCCGTAAATTTTTATTGCAGGATGGCTTTACCATGTTTCAATACTCAATTTATATCCGCCATTGCTACAGCGCTGAAAATGCAGAGACGCACATTAAGCGAGTAAAAAAGGCACTACCCAACGATGGCTTTGTTGGGATGATGACGATTACCGACAAACAATTCGGTGATATCGAACTTTTTCATCAAAAACAGTCAAAAGAAACACCAAAAACACCGAGTCAATTAGAATTCTTTTAAAAAAATTTACTTTTGCTGTCTAAAAAAATAAGGAAAACCAGACGATTATCATTAATCCTCTGGTTTTCGGGTTGCTAATCATAGCAGTTTGAAAGCAATTCACAACTCCGAGGGGGTGGCGAATTTTTTGGCATCCGTTGCTAATCATAGCAGTTTGAAAGCAATTCACAACCTCTATCTGATTCTGCCCAGTACCCAGTACGTTGCTAATCATAGCAGTTTGAAAGCAATTCACAACAGACAACCGCTTTTGTAGTCACCCCGAAAAGTTGCTAATCATAGCAGTTTGAAAGCAATTCACAACCAGGGCTTTCTGTAAGACAATGGAAGCGGAGTTGCTAATCATAGCAGTTTGAAAGCAATTCACAACTAAAAAGCTATCTTGGAGACTTGTATAACGGTTGCTAATCATAGCAGTTTGAAAGCAATTCACAACGAGTAAATAACAATGTTAAGTAATGAAGATGTTGCTAATCATAGCAGTTTGAAAGCAATTCACAACACGTAACGCTGACATTTGACACATTTAATCGTTGCTAATCATAGCAGTTTGAAAGCAATTCACAACGTAACGTCCATTACCCTATCAGGCCCTATGGTTGCTAATCATAGCAGTTTGAAAGCAATTCACAACTAGTAACGTTGATTTTTTTAGGTTGCCTACGTTGCTAATCATAGCAGTTTGAAAGCAATTCACAACATTTGCCCGTGTTGCTTGATGGGGGGGGTCGGTTGCTAATCATAGCAGTTTGAGAATGGATTCCCTATCACACCTATCGCCGTAGCAACTGGATCCAGCGTCCAATATTGAGCACACCAATCATTGCTTGGCTCACGTACGTCAGGGCACACGCCAGCAGTATTTTGCGTATGGCGCTTATATCCCCGTGACTGACGTAGTCGCCCTGCGTCAAAATCGGCAATGCTTTACCAAAAGAGGCATCAAATTCAACGGGTAAAGTGACCAAATGAATAATGGTCGAAAAAAACATCGAGGCAACGACCACCACCAGCAATAACCGCGCAAAAACCCCAGCGCCAGGCACCACCGACAACACAGGAATCGCAATCAGCGCGCCCGTTGCCAGCATTTCGACTAGCCTTGCTTGTTTGGCTAAAAAGGTTCGGGTGGTGAGGGGTTTGTACCTCGCATGATGCTGTAACGCATGGCCGAATTCATGAGCCGCAGTCGCCACTGCCGTCAGGCTTTTGCCATGATAGACTGGCTCGGTCAGGCGAATCGTCTTGCTAATCGGGTCATAATGATCGCCTGCCTCGGTTTGTTCTAGCGTGACGTCGGTTAATTCAAAGGCATCAATCAAGTGCTTAGCTAATTGCCCACCGCTGCCTGGTAAATCCGCGCGATTTTTGCTGTGTTTGGCCAGCACACGTTTGACCCACCAACTCGGCCCCACCAACAAAGCCAACAACATACCGATTAACAATACCCAAACCATACGAATCCGCTAGGCCAACACAACTTAACGATTATTCATCGCTGACTGTAACTGTTGTAAGTCAAGCATTAACGACAGCTACCTGGTAAATATTTTCGATCGATATTGGTTTTGCTCTCGCCGATATAATTCAGCCCGTCAATTTTTTTATCTTTGTCTATATACCCACATTTAAAAAATATCAAATCATTTGATAAGTCTTCGCTAATTACAGGGTGCAGTGTTAGCATCTTACCTGTCAATATCGGGTCTTTATCATTATAAGTGATATGAATCACGCCATCGATAATCTCAACTTGCTTGGTATACGCCCCTTTTAATAAATCAGGAGCCTTTACCCCTGCAGCCACATTGTCTTTTGGAAAATCATGCGTATAGCGATAATACTCCGCGATTTTTTGGCGTGCTACCGCAGATACCGTAAGCCCTTCCACTGACCTTGCACGGGTTTCATAACTCAGATAAGCAGGTGTCGATACCGCAGCCAATACACCGATAATGGTAGCGACAAAAATAAATTCAAATAGTGTGTATCCCGCTGATTGTTTTTTCATTTAATTAACTCGCAATGTCTCCTAGCTGGAAAATAGGCAGATACATGGCATAAACTGGAATTACTGATAACGCAATAAAAATCAACAAAACAAAGATTGCCATTGTCCCTTCTGCCGCTTTGGTTTGCTGTAATAACTGACGAATAACGGCCTGTTTACGAAATAAAATTTCATTATCAATTGCACCCATCTCCTCCGCTATCGCCAAAAAAGCCTGCGTATTCTGATTGATTTTGATTTTTGGTAGTGCTTTTTGTGCCACCTGTAGGGCTTTTCCCTCGCCAGCAAAGTGACCACAGTGCATATACATCAACAATAAATACTGATGATAAGAACGAACAACAGGGTAGTAAAGTGGAATAAGCTTAAAATAACTGGGGATAGGTTTGAGTTGGCTCATATTTTTGCGCAGATGAATAGGCAATAAAAACGCCAACAGCAGTATAATCAAAAATGCAACCGTTGAAAACCAAAAGTAATGCCCATGAAGCATCCACTGCGTCACGGCGGGCAACTCTGCGCCAAAATCACCAAAAAAATCCTCAAACACTGGCAAAACTTTTATTCTTGATATCAAAGAAGAACCCACGGAGACAATCACCATCATGGCAAAATACCAATACGCAACTGGATTTAGCTTATAAATCTCTGACAAATCCAATCTAGATTGCTCCAACCGATTATATTGTAACACGTACTGATTCAGGCTGATGTTGCCACATTTTGCCAGATGGAATAACCCATGCCATAGCCCTAGCCCTTTGCTAGGCAGTTTGTTTATATTCCCAGCTAAAATCATTGATACCATTGACAACGATTTTTGGTATCGTGGGGCTAAATTCGATTGCAATTTTTCAAGCGTCGCTGGCTTGTCTTCTGCTGCCATAACTGTTCTAGAGACTTCATCTAGCTGCGTTTCGTTATGATTAAAATAGTTAAAAAATATCTCTAGCATTTGAATTAGAATTTAAATTTGAATTCGTTATGGATGAGATTCACAATCTACAGTTGATTGGAAGGTAGGTGTAAGGGATATCCGTTTTATTGCCCGCTGATGCCATCATCCCCTCAGGAATTGTCGCATTACCACATGCCCAAGACAACGGTGTCTTGGGGTAATCAGGGACATACAGCGGACGGATTGTCAGCGCTTTATCATGAAGCGATTTACTAACCCGTTGGCTTAATTTCACATAAAAAGCACCGTTTTTAACCGTCACACTGGCAATTTCGTTACTGATTAGTTTATCTGGAGGCGGCAATCCCGCTGCTTCATTATCAGTGGGGAATTTTCCCATTGCTTTGTAGTATGACTCAATATCAGGCTGTAACTGTGAAATGAATTTTTCTACATTTTTTATCCTTGCTTCGACAGTCATTTGCAAATAAGCTGGTATGGAAAGAGACGCCAAAATACCTATGATAGCAACGACAATCATCAATTCAATCAGGGTAAATCCTTTATTATATTTCTTCATTTTTATTCAATTAGTTATTTATTCAACTAGCGTATAGTAGTATTCATTGCAGACAAACAGGTGACAAAGCAGACACCATCCACCACACCGCATCACTGCCCACGATCGCGCGTGCTATAATCTAATGGTTCGGGGGTAATCTCGTTAAATTGTTCGGCATCGATTTGGCTTAACAAGCCATTAGTAAAAAATAGCGATACGCGACCTGCTTGCAGTGCTTGCGAGTCGCCATCGCGAAATCGTTGTACGTAATCCCAGCGGTCTTGATTAAAGAAATCTTGTATCGCGGGCGTGCCGATAGCACGTTGTACCGCATCTTTGGTCATGCCCACACTGAGTCTATCGAGGTCAGTTTGGGTGATAAAATTACCTTGGTCAATATCGATACGATACGGAATTTTGCCGCACCCTGCGACAGTCAACGAAACCAAAGAAACCAACAACGTAAGCACCTGCGAGAATTTTTTCATCTTTTTTAACCAGTTAAATGAGACATTGAATTAGATATTGAGTTAGGTATTGAGTTAGGTATTGAGTTAGGTATTGAGTTAGGTATTGAGTTAGGTATTGAGTTAGGTATTGAATTAGACATTGAGTTAAGCCGTACATTGCGCATTAATTTGTGTCGTGAATTTAAACAAAAATTAAGCACGTCAACGCTCCATTGCGTTAGGGTTTAAATTGTAACGCATTTTGACGCAAATGTTGCGCATGCTCCAAAGTTTTTTCATCCATCGCGATACCACCGCTCATGCGCGCCAGCTCGGCGATTTTTTGCGCCTCGTCTAAATAGGCAAAATGCGTGGTGGTCATTGCGTCATTTACTTGCTTACTAATCAGGATATGGTTATCCGCATAGGCGGCCACCTGCGCCAAGTGCGTCACACACAAAATCTGATTATACTGGGCGAGCGTTTTTAGCAATCGCCCAACGACCTCGGCTGTCGCGCCGCCAATCCCGCTATCGACCTCGTCAAAAATCAGCGTCGCATCGGTTTTTTGTGAAACACTGGCAACCTGAATGGCTAGGCTAATGCGAGACAACTCACCACCTGATGCAATCTTATGCAGTGGTTTCGCAGCTTGCCCAGGGTTAGGGGCAAACATAAACAACACGTTATCCACGCCCGATGCCGTCGCGCGCGTCGCCGATATCGTAATATCAAACACCGCATTCACGAGGTTTAGCTCGTCCAACCGCGCATTAACCTGCTGTGCCAATTGTTTCGCTGCGAGCTGGCGGCTGTCACTGAGTGCTTGGGCGGCTTGTCTATACTGTTTTTCAGCTTCAGCAATCTGTTTGTCAATGTCCTGTAATTGCAAAAGGCTTTGGGTCAGTGCATCGCGCTCATCGGCGATGGCTTGGGTCAAATCCAACAAGGCATCGGGGCTGGTGTGGTGCTTTCTCGCGAGTTGGTGCAAGGCTGACATACGCGACTCAACCTCAGCCAGCTGCGCGGGGTCTAATTCGATACGGTTGATATAATGCGCTAATGCGCTATTGGCTTCATCGGCGTAAATCCTCGTTTGCGCGATAAAGTCGGCGATTTCCTGCGCGTCATCATCAGTGGCTTGTAATTTATCACACAGCGTATTCGCTCGTTGTAATACCGCTAACAACCCCTCGCCTTCGCCTTCGAAGTGCTGCTGTAGCTGCTGGCTCAGGTCTAGTCTTGCGCTTGCGCTTGCCAATTGTTTTTGCTGACTTTCTAGGGCTTCGAATTCATCGGGCTGCAAATTAAGCGCCGTTAATTCGTCTAATTGATAATCCAGTAGGTTTTTTTTATCAATCAAGCTTTGGTCATTGTCTTGGAGCTGTGTTTTCCGTTTTTCTAATTGTTGCCACGTCGCATAGGCAGTTTGCGTCTGGGTCAATAAATCGTGATGCACTGCAAACCCGTCTAATAACTGGCGTTGCTGTTCTGGTGCAGTGAGAGATTGATGGGCGTGCTGACCATGAATATCAACCAATAATTCACCCAAGTGCTTGGTCATTCCGACAGTCACGGGAATGCCATTGATATAACATTGCGATTTACCGTTACGGTTTAACGTACGGCGCAGGTGGCAAACGCTATCGACCGAAGCCGCACCGCCTAGCAATTCATCGCCTAGCAATTCATCGCCTAGCAATTCATCGCCTAGCAATTCATCGCCCAGCAATTCATCATCTAATAACTCATGGGCTAATAACCACTGGTAGGCAGCGCTACTAGGCGATAAAGTCAGGCTGGCTTGGATATCAGCGCGTGTTGCGCCATGGCGAATCCACGTCGCGTCAGCCCGATCACCTAGTTGTAAGCCCAATGCATCAATCAATATCGATTTCCCTGCACCCGTCTCGCCTGACAAGACATTTAACCCAGGCGCAAAGGTAACGGTTTGCTCGTCAACAATGGCGAAATTTTTTAGAAATAGTTGCGATAACATCTTATATTAACTCATTTTTAACGACAAAACTGCTTACCCTAACTACTTACCCTAACTACTTACCCTAACTACTTACCCTAACTACTTACCCTAACTGCTCAAACGCTAAATCCCAAATACTGCCGACTATCGGTTCAGTATTTTATTACGTATTTTGTGGCGCACTGCCCCAGCCCAATTTTTCTCGCAGGCGCTTTAACCCATCGTAATTTTGCGGATGGTAGATGTTTAACCGCTTTGCATGCTGGGTGATAAAAATTTTATCGCCTTTTTCCAACAACACTTCCTCTTGCCCATCGACGGTAATTTGAATGTTATTGTCGTTATTTTCACAGACTTCAATGCGCTGCATCGTCTCGGCGGCAATCACAATGGGGCGGTGTGTCAGTGTATGCGGTGAAATCGGCACCAAAACCAACGAATTCAAATGCCCCTGCAAAATCGGCCCGCCCGACGATAAGGCATACGCCGTAGAGCCAGTCGGGCTAGAAATAATCAACCCATCAGCCCGATACGATGACAAAAATAAGTCATCTAAATACACATCTAATTCTACCATCCGTGCCATGCGGCGTTTATGAATAACCACATCATTGATTGCGGTATGCGTCGAGATAACCTCACCACCACGTTCAACCGCCGCAAACAAGACCGTTCTCGCCTCGTGTTGATACGCACCCAACAGCACTTGGTGTAGCACGGTCGGCACTTCCAAAGGCGATATATCGGTCAAAAACCCTAAGCGCCCCATATTAACCCCCGTAATCGGCTTATCCGCCGCCAACGCTGATCGCGCTGCCGCCAAAAATGAGCCGTCACCGCCAATCGTGATAATCAAATCTGACTGCACAACCAGCGACTCACGGCAGACAATATAGTGACGACTGTCTTGGCGATACTGCGGAAAAGAGGATGCCGTTGCCGCATCTAAATAGATAATGCATTGCGTCAATTCCAGTACGGCGATGACTTGGCCAATAGTCTCCGAAATATCGCTTTCACCGAGTTTGCCAATAATCCCGACGGCATTAAATGAACAATTTCCATCACCATTCGTTTGATTGTGAGTCATGATATATCACTAGACGTTATCTAAATACAAACCCACATTGTAGCCTATTTACCCCATAAACCAAATAGCGTCCCGTATTTGCTGAGAATAATAAAAATTTTCATTGAGCCGACACAGACTTGCGCCCAATTTTGTGTATAATTCGATACTTTGTTTGAATGACGTGCTGCGATGATTGAATTACCGACTATATCCCCTTACCTGTTTACTATTGGCAATGTTGGCCCCACATGGTACGGTCTGATGTACGTGGTTGGTTTTTTGTTAGGTTATTGGTTTGCCAAGCGCCAAGCGCGACATATGCCCGACTGGACCCAAGACCAAGTCAGCGACTTACTCACCTATGCTATTTTGGGTGTTATTTTGGGCGGACGCATTGGCTATGTCTTATTTTATCAATTCGAGCGTTTTTTGGATAATCCGCTCTATTTATTCAAAATAACCGAAGGCGGCATGTCGTTTCATGGCGGGCTATTGGGAGTAATGGTCGCGACTTTTTTATTCACTTATAAGCACAAAAAATCCTGGCTTTCGGTGACCGATTTTGTCGCCCCTGTCTTTCCGATTGGGTTATTCTTTGGACGCATCGGTAATTTTATCAACCTCGAGCTATGGGGCAAGCCCACTAGTGTGCCTTGGGGTATGGTCTTCCCAACCGCTGACGCACAACCCAGACACCCAACCCAACTCTACGAAGCAGGACTAGAAGGATTATTACTGTTTATTATTTTAGTCGCCTATAGTAAAATGAAGCCTGCCTTAGGCAAACTAAGCGGTGCATTCTTATGCGGCTATGGCGTGTTTCGTTTTTTTGTCGAGTTTTTCCGCGAACCCGATACGCATATTGGTTACCTTGCATTCGATTGGTTTACACAGGGGCAATTATTAACCTTGCCCATGATTGCCATTGGCCTATATTTATTACTCAAACCAACACGCCCTAATCTACCTAACACAACCCCATCTAACATCAATCCATCTAGCGCTAATCGCAAATGAAACAATATCTTGATTTACTTAGTCATATTCTCGACAATGGCTGCGACAAAACTGACCGAACAGGCACAGGAACACGCAGTGTTTTTGGGTATCAAATGCGCTTTGATTTGGCACAAGGCTTTCCACTACTGACGACCAAAAAACTCCATATCCGCTCGATTATCCATGAATTGATTTGGTTTTTAAACGGCGATACCAATATCGCCTACCTAACCGAAAACGGTGTCTCGATTTGGAACGAATGGGCAGACGCCAACGGTGATTTAGGCCCTGTTTACGGACAACAATGGCGTAGCTGGCCAAACCCAGACGGCTCTACCATCGATCAAATCAGCCAAGTTATCGAACAAATCAAACACACCCCTGATTCGCGGCGTATGATTGTCAGCGCATGGAATGTCTCAGCGATTGACGAGATGGCGTTGCCGCCTTGCCACCTGCTTTTTCAATTTTACGTAGCCAATGGCAAACTATCCTGTCAGCTCTATCAACGCTCGTGTGATGTGTTTTTGGGTGTGCCATTTAATATCGCGAGCTACGCCCTGCTCACACAGATGTTTGCAAACGTTTGCGGTCTCGAGCCAGGTGAATTTATTTGGACAGGTGGCGATGTGCATCTCTACAACAACCATCTCGAACAAGCCGAATTACAGCGTCAGCGCGCACCCAAAGCCTTACCTACGCTGCGTATTCTGCGCAAACCCGATAGCGTATTCGACTACCGATTCGAGGATTTTGCGATTGAAGATTATCAATCACACCCCCATATTAGCGCCCCTGTTGCCGTCTAGCTGAGCCGTCCATTATGTTCTTTAAAAAGAAAAAAACAAAAGCCGACCGCGACAAGACCACGCACAATAACGCCATGCACAATGAGGCTATACCGCCATCATCGGATAAGACAACGGATAAGCCCACGGACAAACCCACCCGTAACCAGCGCAAAAAAAACAACCCGACAAAACAACCTGACTTAAAAAAACAGCCCATGCTGATTAAGCTGTTTTATCTGTGTTTTTATTCGGGTGTTGCGTTATTTGCGGTGTTGTGTTTTGGCTTGTGGCTATATGCAATCGAACTAGACAAAGAATACAACCTCAGCGAAGACGCTTTTGCTGGCTCACTATGGGAGCTGCCCTCGCGCGTGTATGCACGCCCGTTGGATTTGTACCATTCGCGCGATTTAAAACTGGCCAATCTCGTCAAAGAACTCGGCTACTTGGGTTATACCGCCGATCCAGCGGTACGCACCGCAGGGACCTACCATATTGACGGCAATGAAATTTTAATCCATAAGCGTGCCTTTGGGTTTTGGGATGAAATAGAGCCTGAGCAGCTTATTCGCGTTCGTATTACCGACGATAAAATCACCGATTTAATCGACATGGATACCTTAGCCACCATCCCCATTACCCGTATCGAACCGCTGCTTATCGGCTCTATCTACCCGACACATGGACAAGACCGTCGCCTAATTAGCTTAGATGAAACGCCTGAAATTCTGATTGACACACTTATTGCGACCGAAGATAGACGTTTTTGGTCGCACTTTGGCATAGACCCCAAGGGCATCATGCGCGCCGTCTTTGAAGCAGTCAAAAACAGGCAAGCCTCTCAAGGCGCAAGTACCCTCACCCAACAATACATCAAAAACCACTATCTAACCAGCGAAAGACGTATCTCGCGCAAGGTCAAAGAAGCCATCATGGCAATTATTTTGGAAAAAAACTACAGCAAGCAACAAATCCTCGAAGGCTACCTCAATGAGATTTACCTCGGCCAAGACGGCAAACGTGCCATTCATGGATTTGGACTGGCCGCAGAGCATTACTTTGGCAAACCACTCAGCGAACTCGGCGTCCACCAAATCGCCATGCTCATCGGGCTCGTGCGCGAACCTGGCAGAGCCAACCCGTACCGCAACCCAGAATACGCGCAAAAACGCCGCGAAATTATTTTAGATGTGATGGTAGGCCAAAACTTACTCGCTGAAAACGAAGCGACCCTAGCCAAAAGCTTACCCTTGGATATACTTGAGCGCACGAAGCGCCGCGAAACCGACCGT
Organism: Ostreibacterium oceani; assembly: GCF_009362845.1. Classification (NCBI taxonomy): domain Bacteria; kingdom Pseudomonadati; phylum Pseudomonadota; class Gammaproteobacteria; order Cardiobacteriales; family Ostreibacteriaceae; genus Ostreibacterium; species Ostreibacterium oceani. Next base: position 39,323 of record NZ_WHNW01000002.1, read on the forward strand.
TATTATAGTTTTTTACAGGTCGTCTACCGTGAAATTGACGAACAGTATAATAACCAACAACTGGCCTCAGGGTTAAATATTTTCACCACACTGGACCCGATTATCCAAGAAGAAGCCGAAAAATCAATCGCAGAAGGGTTAGATGCGTTAGAAGAACGCCACGGCATGGAACAAAACTTTTTGCAAGCAGCGTCTGTCATTGTCGACTCAATTACCGCTGAAGTCGTCGCCATTGTCGGTGACCGCAATAACGAAACTCGCGGTTTTAACCGTGCAATACAGGCCAAGCGCCAGCCTGGCTCACTGCTAAAACCAGTGGTTTATCTCGCAGCGCTTGAATACCCTGAGCGCTATAACCTCGCTACACCAATTGATGATTCGCCGTTGACCTATCAAACGGGCGACTATACTTGGGAGCCGAAAAACTACACAGGAAAAAATCAAAACAATGTATTGCTGATTGATGGGCTAGTGCATTCGCATAATATCCCTACAGCACGTATCGCATTGGACATCGGCATTAACGACATTATCGGTCGCCTGCAAGACCTTGGCGCACGTCCTGGTCTGCCCGAATTCCCATCGATTGTCCTTGGCACCGTGGCAATGAGCCCTTTTGAAGTCGCACAAATTTATGAAACACTCGCCAATGGTGGGTATCGCATGCCCTTGCGTGTGATTAGTAGCATCACTGATGCCTATGACCAACCGATTCGCCGCTTTCCGATGGAAAGCGTCAAAGTCATTTATGAAGCACCTCACTACCTCATTATCAAGGCCATGCAAGAGACCGTCACCCGAGGCACAGCGGTACGCTTGGCAGATAAAATCCCGCAAGAACTCAATATCGCTGGCAAGACAGGAACGACCGATGACTACCGCGACAGCTGGTTTGCTGGTTTTTCTGGCAACTACCTCAACGTGGTTTGGGTCGGCAATGATGACAACAAACAAATGCGCCTATCGGGCAGCTCGGGGGCGATGCGCGTGTGGATGGACGTTATGAAAGACTTGCCACTAAAACCATTAAATATTACCGCACCCGATGGCATCGAATCCATTGAAGTTGACTTAAGTAACGGGCTTCGCATGACGTCAGACTGCCGCGACAGCCGCAAATCGGCGACTTTACCCTTTTTATTTGGTAGCGAACCTACCACTTACACCAGCTGCTACCGCCCACCAGAACCACAAAATGACTTCGATGATGAATTTTTCACTGAGGGATTTGATTATCCAACACAATCAACGCCAAACTTAAACCAATCCCAGGGAAATTCATGGTATAATCAGCCGCAAAATGAAACACAGCAAAACCCAAACAACAACCAACAAAATCGTCGCCAAACCCAGCAAAATTCAGAAAACTCGTTTAGAGGCCGTGGAGGATTCAATGATTAAACACGTATCAATATTATTACTTACCAGCATCACTGCGTTGTCAGGTTGCTCACTATATGGCAATGCACAAGCACCTGTTTATTCGAGTGTCACACAAAAAACTGGCGGCAACACGACACCACCGGCATCGCTAAACCCCGCATCCACCGCGATTGAAAACCGCAACACAGGCAATGCCATAGAACAAGCAGGGAGCGGATTAAACAGTAGCCGTCAAAATCCTTATGGCAACCCCGTTAGACCGAGCAATACCAACGCTGCGCAAAATACCGCACAAAACGCCACGCAAGCGCTAAACCAAGCACAAAATCAAGCGCAAAACACGGCGAATCAATTGGGCAATCAAGTAAGTAACAGCGCCCAAAACGCAGCTAACAACGCGACACAAAGCGCGACAAACGCAGCCATCAACGACCCTAGAGTCAGAACAGGTGCAGAAGCCCTAAGCCAATCGCAAAATGCAGTCGATGCCGCGCGCAATACGACCCAAAACACCGTAGACAATGCCGTTAATTCAGCCAATAATGTGACCAACACAGTGACAAATGCTGCGACCAACACGGCAACTAACACGGCAAACAATGCCGCTCAGGCAGCGACAAACAGGGTAAATGATGCAACAACCAATGCAACCTCTGCCGTCAATAACGCGGTATCAAACACGAATACGACTGGCACGACAAATACCAGCGCCAACACGAGTAACACCCAATCGACTGACCAAGCCAGTGCAGCCGCAAATACCGCTGCAAATACCGCTGCAAATACCGCCCCACAGCGACCTGGATCCGCGATTAGAACCTTACTAGAGGATGCTCGTAACCAAGTCGATGCAGGCGAATATGACAAAGCAGCCGCTTCACTGGAACGCGCCCATCGTATTGAGCCAAGCAATGCTAAAATTCTCTATGACATTGCCCAAATTCGTTACGCCCAAGGTCAGTACCGCCAAGCCGAATCATTTGCCAGCCGCGCTGCTAATACATCCAAATCGAATGAATTATCCAAAAAAATCTGGACATTACTAGCCAATGCTCGCAAGGCATCGGGTAACACGACGGGTGCAGAAGCGGCTGCAAAAAAAGCAGCGACTTTCTAACGCCTGCGTTATCACACCTGAGTTATCACACCTGAGTCATTACCTTGGTAACAAATGCCGCACAGCATTTTGCTCATTCGGGCAGCCTAGCGGCTGCCCTTTCGCATTTCGAAAAACGCGAAGGACAAATTGAGCTGGCCGCTGCAATCGAGCAAGCCATTAAGCAAAAAAACCACTTACTCGCGGAGGCAGGCACTGGCATTGGCAAGACATTTGCCTATCTCATCCCAGCACTGCTTGCCGAAAAAAAGTGTTTAATCTCAACGGCAACAAAGCATTTGCAAGACCAAGTTTTTTTCAAAGACTTGCCTGTCGTCGAAAAACTACTCAACCGTAAAATCGCCGTCTGCTTGCTAAAAGGGCGAAACAACTACTTATGCCCTTATCGTTTTGAGCAAACCGCGCAAACCGCAACGGCGCTGAATAAAAAGCAATACCAGCAATTACAAACCATCCGTGAATGGTCAGAAAAAACAACCAGCGGCGATTTAAGCGAAATTGTAACTTTTGCAGCCGATGATATCGGGCTACGCAGCCGAATCACGTCAACCGTTGACAACTGCCTAGGAAGCGAATGCCCTAAATATGACCGCTGCTTTGTCCAAAAAGTCAGAGAAAAAGCCAAAAAAAGTGATCTGGTTATCGCCAATCACGCGTTATTAATGGCGGATGCCGTTTTAAAAGAAACGGGGTTTGCTGAAATTCTCCCTGAAATCGACATTGTCGTGATTGACGAGGCGCACCACCTCAACAAAATCGCGACGGAGGCCTTTGCAGAGAAAATAACCTCCGCGCAACTCAATGAACTACTCAAGGATTTAAACGCAGCTTATAACCAATCAACCAAGACACAAGATACCTTTACGCAAGCCATCAATAAACTAGATAATGCATTGCAAGCACTGACTGACGCACTCTGCACGACAGACAATACAGGGCAAATGTTGCTCGGACAGCTTAAGCAATCTAGCGCCAGCTACGCCGCATTCAAAACGTTAATGCAAGATTTCAAAGCGTTGATGGATGAAGTCCAGACGCTATCAACCAAACACGAAGCACTACAGCCATTATTTGAACGGATGCAGCTTATTGCGCATCGCATCAAAATCGTTTTTGCAAACGGCAAGCAAACAGACCGCAAGCAAACAGAGCGCAACCAAACAGACCATAGCCAAACAGACCATAGCCAAACAGACCACAATCAAGCCACTAATGACACAGATCAAAGCCCTTCTGTCTCGCTGCTTGAATGGTTTCAACACGGATTCAGCGCCTCTAAAATGCCCATTCATCTAGGCAATCGTTTCCATCAGATGATGCAAAACTACGCCGATAGTTGGATTTTTGTGTCAGCAACGCTCTCCGTCAATGAGACTTTTGACTATTATCAAAATGCACTGGGGTTACCCCGCGACATCGCAACGCTGACGGTTCATTCACCGTTTGACTACGAAAATCATGCCGTTTTACATATTTTTGATGATTTACCCGAGCCACGGCAAGCGCAATACACCAGCGCATTTGTCACCGCTGCGCTGCCGATTATTACCGCCTTAAAGGGACGTACCTTCATGCTGTTTACCAGTTACCGCGCTTTGCACGAGGCAGCAGCGTTGTTTCAAACCAGTGATTTTAACGTCTTTGTCCAAGGGGATCAGCCCAAAACCCAATTAATCGATGCGTTTATTCACAGCGATAATGCCGTCTTGCTCGGTACGATTAGTTTTTGGGAAGGCGTCGATATACAGGGCGCGGCCTTGTCATGCGTGATGCTAGACAAAATTCCATTTCCTTCGCCTGCCGATCCGTTTGTCCAAGAACAAGCCAACTACATCAAAAATCAAGGCGGCAATGCTTTTGAGCAATGCTACATTCCACGGGCTGCCACTCTGCTAAAGCAAGGCGCTGGTCGACTGATTCGTAGCCAGCAAGACAAAGGCGTGTTAATTATCGGCGATAGACGACTCGTGACACAATCCTATGGCAAACGTTTACGCGAATCATTGCCCCCAATTAAGGTCGTGGACCAGGCGGCACTCTATCAATTTATTTCAGAAAAACTCCATTAAACCCCATTACTCTAAACGGCTTATAAATCAACTTCCGAATCGGCTTATGACACCAAACCCATCATTAAACGCAGCCACTATTCTTGCGATTGAAACGTGTACTTCTGCTTGCTCAGTGGCTTTATGGGCAAATAACACCCTATCATTTCAATTGATTGACACGCCACGCGGGCATAGCCAAGCACTCATTCCGATGATTGAAGCGTTATTGGCAGAGGCCCAACTAACGGTCAATGACTTGGATTATGTGGCTATCAGCCAAGGTCCTGGCGCCTTTACTGGCATACGTATTGGCGCTGGCGTCGCCAAAGGTATTGCCTACGGACAAAACATTCCGATTATCCCCATTTGTTCGCTTAGCATTTTGGCGCAAGCCGTTTTTACCGACACTGCCGCAGAGCACGTCAGTGTTATGCTTGATGCGCGCATGGGCGAAATTTATGCAGCACAATTCAAACGTCGCACAGCAGCCATTAACACGCATATTGACACCCATATTAATGGCAATTTTGACACCAACAGAAATAGCGCTGCTACCGAAATAACACCTGATTTCATCATCACAACGCCCGCGCAAGTCTGCCGATTGGATGCCGGGACAAATGGCGACACGCCCAATCATGAAACGCCAACTGACGAAAGCCTTGCTGGGAAAGAAGGCCTTGCTGGGAAAAGCGTTACCCGCATTTCAGAGAACACCGTTTCAGGGAACACCATTTCAGAGAAAACGATTTCAGGGCATACCATCGCGGGCACCGCGCTACTCGAATACGCCGAGGTGATTGCAGCAAACGGTGGCATCCCTTGCTCGATTATTTACCCACACGCAAAAGACCTTGTATTGCTTGCCAAAACAGGGCGTTACCCGACTGTTTCAGCGGCTGAATTTTCGCCCGTTTACCTTCGAAACAACGTCACCTACTAAATGCAAAAACAAATACCGCTTCAGGTAAAATTAAGCAAGCCACATGGGATCTAAACAGGCTAGCGCTTGTCTTTGTTTGACCGCGAATGAGGCCGAGAATGAGGCTGAGAACGAGATTGAGAACGGCGAAAACTCGGCAGCTTCATATCACCTAAACGGGCGGTAACAGCACCTTCGCAGAGCTTGAATACGACAAAACACCCCATCGCCAATAACCCGAGAAAAAGTAATTCAAACAGTTGTGCCAATGCACCAAGCTTTAACGCGAGCCAGCCATGTGCCGAAATAAACGCCCAATTGGCAGAAACCAGCTGAAACAGATTCACCGTCAACGCACCAAAACTAAGCCCCGCAAGGACTAATAAAACAAAGGCAATGACGACATGCCGATATAAAAAGTCTTTAATTTTCATCTTGTTTACCTTGCTGTTGATAATCAGCCCGCATCAATGCAATCGATTATCACGCGTTTTATTACGCCCCGCTTTGCTGGCAATCTCTTGCAAATAGACCATTGCACCGTCTTTCCATAGTGGGTTGATTTTAATTACATTTTCAAAATGATTTCGCGCCGCCTCATAGTCACCCGTATTGTAGTGCGCTAGCGCATAATACCAGTGGACATGGACACTATTGGGGTTATCGTCTAAGTACTGTTCACAGTATTCACTCAGGGTTTTGATTTCCCCTTTATCGAACAACCGATCGGCATAATCGACATTAAACTGCTCATTAGATGCCATTTCATCACGCTGAATACTCGCCTGCAAGCGATTAATCGACAACGTATTTTTAAACAATGCATAACTGACAATCATCAACAAAATAATTGCCACCACGGCCATGATTTGCAGATTATTAAATACCGCACGTAACGCGGCGATTTCTTGAATAGCTAATTCTGGCATAACAGATCACATATGAATTGGTTGATTAAAATTAAACCGCAGGATTGAGCCGCAGGATTGTTCCACATAGTCAGGGCAACTGGCATTAAATAAGGCAAACCTGACTCAATCTGTAATCGCTGGCAAAGGCTCTAGCCATTCGCAAAAGTAGTGCAAAATAAAACTATGCGCCTCTTGAATACGCGCGGTTTCATAGGCTGGCACCACAATCGAGATATCCGCCACCGATGCCAATTGTCCACCATCACGGCCTAATAAAGCGATAGTCTGCATTTGCTTTTTCTTGGCGACTTCCACCGCTGCCATGATATTGGCTGAATGACCAGACGTAGAAATAGCAACCAACACATCACCAGATTTCGCAAGCCCATCAAGCTGCCGAGCAAACACCTGTGCATAACCATAGTCATTGGCAATCGCTGTTAATGCCGAGGTATCAACGGTTAAGGCAACCCCTGCATAAGCAGGTCTATCGAGGACATAACGCCCTGTCAGTTCTGCCGAAAAATGCTGTGCATCCGCCGCACTACCACCATTCCCACAGACAAACACTGTTTTTCCATCCAAACACGAGGTTTGAATCAATGCCGCCGCCGCATCAATCGGCTGTTCAATGGTCGCTAATTGCTCAAATACTGCAATATGCGATGCAATTTTTTCTTTTAGTGACAACATATTAGATTGCTTTTGAAAAGGTTTTTTCTTGCGTATTTTCTTGTGTTTTCGGCAAATAGGCATCAAACACCATACAAATATTACGCACCAACAAACGCCCTGGCGGCAACACCACAAAACCATGCTCGGTTAGCGTGAGCAGACCATCCGCTGCCAAAGCGATTAACGCTTGTTTTTCCTGCGCAAAATACTGATTCGCATCAATGCCAAACTGCGCACCAATGGCATCAAAATCTAGCCGCATATTGCACATAATTTCGGTAATGACTTTGCGTCGAATCACATCGTCTGTTGATAATTCGACCCCACGCACCGTCGGCAGCTGCCCTGCATCTAAGCGTTCGTAGTAACTGTCTTTATTTTTATCGTTTTGTGAATAGCTATTGCCGACCATCGAGATAGAACTCATACCAAACCCGAACAAATCACACTCAGAAAACGTCGAGTAGCCCTGAAAATTCCGATACAGGCGGCCCACTTTCTGGTCTAGCGCCATCGCATCGTCAGGTTTAGCGAAGTGATCCAGCCCAATAAAAACATAGCCTGCATCTATCAGCTTTGTAATCGTCATTTCTAGTATCGCCAGTTTTTCGGCAGGGCTAGGTAAATTTTTGTCGAGAATTTGCTTTTGCCCTTTAAACAGGTGTGGCAAGTGCGCGTAGTTAAAAACCGCAATACGATCAGGCGATAGCCCGATAATTTTATCTACCGTTTTTTCAAAATTCTTAACATTCTGAAATGGCAAACCATAAATCAAGTCAACCGAAATCGAATGAAATCCATTGGTATACCCTGCTTCGATGATGAGTTTGGTTGATTCGTAACTTTGAATTCGATTGACCGCGATTTGGACTTTGGGGTCAAAATCTTGGATACCAAACGACAATCGGTTAAAGCCCATTTCGCGCAGGTCAGCAATGCTTTGCTCGGTCACCGTTCGTGGGTCAATTTCAATCGAAAACTCCCCTTCATCGTCTGTCGCAAAATTAAAATACTGGCGAAACATGTTCGTCAGACGCCATTGCTCCTCTGTCGTCAAAAAAGTCGGTGTACCGCCACCCCAATGCAATTGAACCACTTTACGATCAGCATCAATGAGTGACGCAACGTGCTGCATTTCTTTTTCCACATAATCTAAATACGGCGCCGAATGGGTTTTGTTTTTGGTTATAATCTTATTACACGCACAAAAATAACAAATCGTATCGCAAAACGGCACATGCACATAGAGCGACAAGTCGCGTTGACTGGCGTTACTCTCAATGGCGAGCGCGGTAAAGCGTTGATGATCAAAGGCTTCGGTAAATTCAACTGCCGTGGGGTATGAGGTATAGCGCGGTCCTTGTACGCTATACTTTTCGATTAATGACTGGTCAAAGACAGCAGTGCTTTCGTGGGGTGATTTCATCGTAATTATGCCTATAATTTTTATTTTTCGTTTTTTGCTAAGCCATTTGCCCTGGACTGGCACTTGCGCTGGGCTAGACTATAATTTGCTATTTTAGCAGATTCGCGCTTGTTTTTTGTAACGATATTGCCATTGTCATCGGGAATTCATGCAATCGTATGCTATTTTTGCATTATTTCGCTATAATACATTCTGCTAAGTCAGGTTATCGTTCGGCACGGGTCGCCAACACTGCCACCAACACTGCCTTAAGCACTGTCTTGAAACGCTACCTTAATAAAGCCCCAGTAAAGACACTAATACAAGACACTAATAAAGACCTAAAGTAGCCTAATAGTAGCCTAACAACAGCACAACTACACCAGAGAACGCATGCAAACAAAATTTTGGCACGACTATATTTTACACATTCCCGATTACCCAAAGCCTGGCGTAGATTTCAAAGACATCACCCCCTTGATTGCTGATGCAGCTGCATACCAACAAGTCATTGACGCCATGGCGGATTACTGCACCCAAAACAATCTACAGCCCGATCAACTGGTATGCCCAGAAGCCAGAGGATTTATGTTTGCCCCCGCGCTTGCGTATCGCTTAGGGGTGGGGTTTTTACCGCTTCGCAAACCAGGGAAATTACCGAGACAAACGGCTTTTACGCATTATGAACTCGAATATGGCACCGATGAATTGCACATCCACCGTGATGACATTGTCGCTGGTAAGCGTATCGTCATCGTGGATGACGTGCTTGCAACTGGTGGCACAGTCGCTGCAAGCGTGGCATTGTTGCAGTCGTTGGGTGCGAATGTGGTTGCGTGTTTATTTGTCATGTCAATTGATGCCTTGGGGGGACAACAACGAATCCAATCACAACACCCCAACACCATCGTCCACGCGCTCAAACACTATTAAACCACCCTAAAAAACATCCTAAAAACACTTATGACTGACTCGCCACCACCAACTCAACCGAAGTACCGCCCGAAACGACTCCCTTTTATTATTTTGGGGCTATTATTCGTTGTAGGCGCCATAATGGCAAGCAACTATATGATTAGTCAAAAAAAACCACCCGAATCTGTGGCAAAGCCAGCGCCTGTTATCTTTGTCGACAGCCTACCCGTGACCCTAACCGATAATGCGGTGACTATCGAGACACAAGGCTTTGTCCGCGCCAAAAATCGGGCGGTCATCAGCGCCGAAGTCAGTGGCAAAATTGAACAAATCGCAGATACCTTAGCCATTGGTGAAATCGCCAAAACAGGACAACCCTTACTCACCATAGAGGAAACCAACTATCGTGCCGCCCTATTTGCCGCCAAAGCCGCATTAGCCAGCGCCGAACGCCAATATGCCGAAGAACGAGCGCGCGCCAAACAGGCCGAGCGTGATATCAGTCGGCTTGGTATCACCGGTAATGAATTGGCCCAACGCAAACCCCAGCTTGCCCAAGCCCAAGCTGACATTGCTAATGCCAAAGCACAAATCAAACTTGCCGAGCGTAATCTCGCACGCACAAACGTCACCGCCCCCTTTGATGGCGTTATCACCGCTAAACACGCCAACCTTGGCGAAATCATCAATACTGGCACGGCACTCGCCGAACTGGTTGACACCAGTACCTTCACAGCGACTGCCGCACTCAATCCTGCGCAAATTCAACACATCGATGGCATAGGTAGCACGGCTAAAATCACCGATACGGTCACTGGCGAAACCTTTAACGCCCAAATCGACCGTATCGCACCCGCATTTGATGCACAAAACCGCACCATTAATGTCTATCTGGATATTGCCGCACCGTATGCAAACCCAACACCGCTACGCTTAGACAGCTTTGTCCACATGTCAATCGCGGGCAAACGCTACCCAGATACCGCATGGATACCAAATACCGCCATTGTCGACAATGCATTTGTTTGGCAAATAAAGCCCGACAGCCGTATTGACAAAGTACCTGTTCGTCTCATTTTTCAACAAAGCAACGACACGTTGGTTGCTTTCGAAGCACCAATAACACGATTGATTGCCTTGCCCAAAGATGCCTTTAGCGTTGACTTAGCGGTTGTCGATAATAATCCCGACAGCAGTGTCGATAACGATAATAACCCCGACAATCTGCAAACGAACTCGCCACTACCTGAGTCTAACCGCAAAGCACCAAACTCAGAACCAGACTCAGCAACCAACTCAGACCAACCCAATACGCCCGCTGATGGACAAACTACCCATGATACCCAGTAACCGTGCTGTGCTATTCGTTATTTCAATGAACTATTCGTTATGAAACCACCTAACCGCTCCCCTAGCCAAGCCCCGAATCAAACCCCTAGCCAATTGCCACAGTCTCAGCAACAGCACCCCATTATTGCTTGGTTTATCAGCAACCCCGTATCGGCTAATTTATTAATGCTCGGTATTTTGCTGACAGGATTATCGATGGTCGGTTTTTTTGGGCTATTCGGCATGACCACCCAACTGCGGTTAGAAGCATTTCCTTCATTACCGCCAACGACAGTCACCATTACCGCCAGCATCAACGGCTCAACGCCTGAAGATGTAGAGGCAGGCATTACCAACAAAATCGAAGAGGCCATCGATACCGTTCAAGGCGTCGAAAAAACCACGTCAGTCAGCACATCAAGCAGCGCGATTATCACCGTAACCGCCGAGCTAAATTACGACATTGATGAGCTCTATGAGTCCCTCAAGTCTCGTGTTGATGCCATTAACGGCTTGCCAGCAGAGGTTGAAAACGTCATCGTCGCCAAAGAAGACTTCCAAAACCGTATTGTCTGGGTTAGCCTATATGGCGATGCGTCAGAACGCGTATTAAAAAGGGAGGCCGAGCGCTTAAAAGACCGTTTGTTAGAAAACCCCTACGTCAAAGGTATTTCTCTACGCGGCAGTCGCGATGATGAAATCGCCATCGAAGTTAGCGAAACCACGCTCAAAGAATACCAACTCACACTGGCAGAAATTGCCAGTGCCATTGCCAATAATTCATTTGACCTCGCGACAGGTCAAATCGACTCCAGCCAAGGTAGCGTCACTTTACGCATCCAAAATCAAGCCTACCAAGCGGACGATTTTGCCAATATTATCGTGCGCAGCAGCCCCGAAGGCGGCATGACCTACTTGCGTGACATCGCCCACATTAACGATGGATTTGTCGAACAAGATACGCTGTCGTTATTTAATGGTCAGCCGAGTATTTCGTTACGCGTCTTCAACGACCGCGACGGTAATGTCATCGAAGCGGATAAGGCCGTCAAAGCCATCACCGCAGATTTTGAGTCCACCCTACCACCCAATGTTAAAATGGGGCTTTGGAACAACCGCGTCGAGTACGTGCGGGACCGAATTGATTTATTTGTTCGCAACACTTTAACTGGCGTGTTGTTGGTCTTTTTATTGTTGACGCTATTTCTCAATCTGCGGCTTGCTTTTTGGGTCGCAGTTGGGATTCCTGTCTCGTTTTGTGGCGCGTTAATCCTAATGCAATTATTTGATATTTCTATCAGCCTGCTTAGCCTGTTTGGCTTTATCCTCGTATTAGGCATTGTCGTTGATGATGCCATTATTATTGGAGAGAGTATTTATACACAAAAAAAACGTGAAAACAACACACCCTTTGCCACCATCAACGGTGTTTCGCGTGTCTCTACGGCAGCGACTTTTGGGGTGCTGACAACGGTAGCCGCCTTTTTACCCCTTACCACTATCGACGGACGAATGGGGAATTTGCTCGGGCAAATCGCGTTTGTGGTGGTTTTCTGTCTGTTATTTTCGCTAGTGGAGTCTAAACTGATTTTGCCCGCGCACCTACACCCAATCCGTGTACCCACGAAGCCCGACAACAATCGACCCATTTGGGAACGTATCCAACAACGCACCGCACACGGCTTTGAGCAATTTATCGAAAAACTCTACCTACCACTACTCACCCATGCTTTAACCCACCGTTATTTTTGTCTCTTATTTTTTATTGCCCTGCTTATTCTGAGTATTGGACTCGTAAAAGGCGGGGTTATTCGCCAATCCTTTTTCCCTAATGTCGAGTCACAAACGATTAGTTTAACCGTCGAAATGGATTCCAACACCAATGTCGACTATACCTTTGCCGCCATGCACAAAGCCAGCGAAGATTTACGCACCGCTGACCAACAGCTGGTCGACAGACTGGGATTAAGCGCGCCCAACGTCACTCGCATTTCTGCCTACAATCAAGGTGATACCACTTTTTCAATCTTTGCAGGGCTTGCAGGCAATGAAACCCGAACCATTGATGCACAGACTATCGCGAATGAATGGCGCCAAGTCGTTGGCGCGATTGAAGGTGCCAAATCGATTAATTTTTCGGCACGCCAACGGTTTGGCAGCGCTGACATAGAAATTAACTTGATTGGCGAAGACGATACTGCCCTACGCACAGCCAGTGAGGCGCTTAGCGACAAACTAGCCACGTTTGTAGGCGTCGGTGATATTCGGTCTGATTTTGACACGGGCGACAAAGAAATCAAAATTGACCTAAAACCCGAAGCCGAAATCTATGGTATCAGCCGCGCACAAGTCGCCACCGCTGTCCGCGATGCGTTTTTTGGCCGCGAAGCGCAACGCGTTCAGCGTGGTAAAGAAGAAACCCGTGTGGTTGTACGTTACCCGCGAGAAGCCCGTCGTAGCCTATCAGACCTTTACCATTTAAATATTCGCACGACCGATGGACGCCAAATCCCCATCGAACGTGTCGCCAGCCTATCATTTAGTAGTAGCCCCAGCAATATCGAACATATCAACGGTCAACGCAAAGTCAGCATTTATGGTAATGTCGATAAATCGATTGCCAACACCGATGAGATTTTATCTTCACTTACGCTGGGTTTTCTACCCGACTTAGTCGATCGTTATGGCCTGACTTACCAAATGGGCGGCGAAGGCGAAGAAAACGCAAAATCACAACAATCGATGCTCGTTGGTCTGATTGTCTCGCTTGTTTCTATCTATGTATTACTTGCTATCCCGCTTAAATCTTACAGTAAGCCATTCATTATCATGTCGGTCATTCCGTTTGGTATCATTGGTGCGATCTTAGGTCATTTGATTTTGGACATGAATTTATCAATGCTGTCAGGATTTGGAATCATTGCTTTATCGGGCGTTGTCGTTAATGATTCTTTATTGTTTATCAGCACGATACAACTCTATCGCAGCGAGGGCGCTTCACTATATGAAGCCATTCGCATGACTGGCGTTCGGCGATTTCGCCCCATCATCCTCACTAGCGTCACGACTTGTGCGGGGCTATTACCGATGCTGCTTGAGACTTCTTTTCAGGCACAATTTTTAATCCCGATGGCGGTATCGCTCAGCTTTGGCATTATTTTTGCCACTACAATTACGTTGATACTCGTGCCGACATTGTATTTTATTTTAAACGATGTCCGTCATTTATTTTTTGAAGCGAGCGAAAATACCCCGAAAGAACCAACAGCAGCACAACCAACAGCAGCACAATCAACGCCCCTTAAATAACACACCCTAGCAACAACCGCCCAATAAAGCGCCAATCTATAAAGCGCCAAAAAAGACCAATACGGCGACAGCGGTTACTACAGCGGTTACTACAGGGGCTGATACATACCCTGTTGCAAGCGCAAGTAATCAGAATGTTCAGGCCCAATTAACCCGTGACGTATCGCAAAATCAATAATAACCACGGCACTATTGAATTTAAAATCCTGTGTACCCGCGACCCAATCCAGTAAATCGTGTATCGGCACACACATAAAAGATTCGACCTCATCGTCGTTGACCGTTGGCACAAAATCCGCAGGCAGGCATAAGTCATAATTAAAAATCACATCGGGGCGCAGCCCAATAGGCAGATCATAGCGGTAGCTAATCGCTGAAGCAGGCACCGCTGTTTTAGCGAGCCATTCTGGGATGCTGGCTTCCTCTTGGCACTCTTTGATCATATTTTCCCAGACCGACAAATCGTGCGGCTGACCACCTGCGGCGATTTGATCATACTTGCCAGGCGAGGTCGGTTTATTGCTAGCACGCTTTGCCACCCACATATGAATCCCGTCCGACTTTTTTACATAGCCATTGACATGCACGCCATACCCAGTAATACCTAGATAAGACAAAGCCGCCCGCTCTAACAAAAACAAGGTGGGCGAACCATGACAAGCCTTAACCGCATAGCGTTCATCACGCCAGCCTGATAAGCCACGATGCGCAAAAAAATCCACAAAAAAATCCGCAAGCTCATCCTCAAACTGATGACAGGATTCAGAGGCAAAGCTCATATTCACCGTTTTGAATGCGTTATCAATACAAAACAAAGGCGGTTTCAAGGCATCCAATAATTGCACATCAACCTGGCCGACTTTGGTGCCATTAACGAACAGCGGATAATATTGCCGTTTGGGGATACGGCGGTTCACCTCGTAGAGCCGATCAATTAATGCCATCAATATCAACCTGATGAATCATTTTTTACCGACTGATTTTTTACCGACTGACATTTTAGCGAATCACTTTTTAGCGACTGACTTATCAACGACTGTGGATACCGAATCACGACCAACCTCACCCATTCGTCGATTGTTGACAAAGTGCCTTTAGTCTATCGCTAGCTTTGACCAATACCGTATCGGTGTCGTGTGTTGTTTGATGCAAAAACTGCGCTTTACACGATAGCGAATCCGTCAAAATCGCAAAGGCATCAAGGATATGGTCAACCGCATAAATATGAAACCTGCCTTCGCGACACGCGCGCACAACATCATCACGTAGCATCAACTCACCGACATTCGTGGCGGGGATAATCACCCCTTGATTCCCCGTTAATTCATCAAATTGGCAACAATCATAAAATCCTTCGATTTTTTCGTTAACGCCGCCAATCGCTTGTAGGTTGCCAAATTGGTCTATGGCTCCTGTGATGGAAAGGCTTTGTTTGATTGGCATATCGGTCAACGCCGACAGCAAACAGCACGCCTCGGCACCCGATGCAGAATCACCATCGATACCGCCGTAGCTTTGCTCGAATGCAATCGAGGCAGAAAAAGCAATCGCATGGTCAGGTTTTAGCAAATACCGCAGCAAACCACCCAAAATTTGCACGCCTTTGGTATGAATTTGGCCTGACAAATCGGCTTTTTCTTCGATATTAATAATACCGGCTTTGCCTGGTGCAATCGTTGTTGTAATTCGCGCAGGAAATCCATAAGAAATGCCGCCGCCCTTAGCCACGGCAAGCCCATTAATTTGACCGACGCGCTCACCCGCTGTTTCAATAATAATCGTACCACTGGATAGGTAGTCATAAAATCTTTTGGCGGGTGCATATTCGCGGTGTTTTTTGGCGCGAATGGCGGCGACAATGTGTTGCTTCGTAACCATATCCGCATCGGCTTTTTGGGCCAGATAGCTGGCTTCTCTTGCCGTATCCATCACGCGACCAAATCGCGCTGAAATTTTATCTTTGGATTGACTCAGACGCGCACCGTGCTCGACTAGCTGCGCAATCGCCGTTTTGTCAAAGTGCAGAAGCCCCTCTTGGTCAACGACTTTGCGAACGACTTGTGCGTACTGCAAAAAACTATCGGCCTGTCGGGTTAACGCGGTGTCTAAATCAACGAGCACTTTAAAATTATCAGAAAAGGTCGCTTCATACGCTTTTAATTGATAAAAACGCTCATGAGAGCCAATCAAAATCACTTTGACATCGAGCGGAATCGGGTCAGGCCGAATAACGGCTGGACGGCCATTTAACTGATCTTCAAATGCAATACTCAGCTTGCCTGAGTGGATAGTGCGCATAATCGTTGCCCACGTACCACTTTCAGCAAGCGCCTCATCGACCTCAATAATCAGAAATCCACCATCCGCTTTTAACAACGAGCCTGCGCTAATACTGGCATATGGGGGGAGCTTTCCTTCGCTTTCCACCGAGCCCAATAAATTAGTTAGCGTTGGGCTGCTCTCAAAAATCACAGGTGCCACTTGGTTGCTTTCATGGCTACTCAAGATATTGACCCCATAAAGATTGGCGACATCTAGCGATTTGTTATTACTGTGCAAGATATTTTGCACAAAATCATCAACAATCTCGTCTACATAGGCATCCACATCCGCGTGCGTGAATTTTTTAGAAATCGCGTCTAAATAGCCGCTTAATTGTTCGCGCGCAAATGTTGTATCAATTTGACGGATGTCGGCAAAACTGGCTTCAATTTCTTCGTTAGCTGCCTCAGCGGCTTGCATAAGCATCTCTTGATAACGGTCAATATTTTCGTTAAAACTGTCGACATCAGACTGGCTGATTTTTTTTTGCTGTAGTAGCTGGATAACCTCTTCATTAGAGACAATCTGACCTTCATAGGTCGGCGCAATCACCATGCGCATTTGACCATTTTGCTTAACATTGGCTAATGCCAAATCCACCGCCGCCAGTTTTTCTTCTAGTGGTCGGTAGATTTCAGCGACGCGTTGATTGGTCTTTTCCTCTACGGCTTTTCGTTGCTGACGGATGGCATCGCCATTGAATGTTTTGGGTAAATCATTCACCACATAATCGGCAAAGGCACACATCATTTGCTTAAATAACTTGCCGTAACCGCCCTCTAAAGTAATTAATCTCGGGGCATTCGGGTGTTGGAAATTATGCACATAACAGTAATCTTTGTAACGGCGTTTTCTAGGTTTTATCTCAGACAACACTTTTTTAACCAGCGTCTTGCGTCCTGCACCAGACAAACCGCGCACATAAGCATTAAACCCTGGCGCTTCACACTCAATCGCAAAGGCCAATGCAGATTTTGCCGTATCGTGACCGTAAACCTGCAAGGTTGGCTTGATATCTTTGGTCGTATTAAATGGAAAATCTTCTGGATTAACCTGCCAATACAAGGCATCATCACTGACTCGAAAAGTTTCATGTTTCATAAATCGGCCCCTCACTCATGGTCGAACGATAATACAAAAGCGGTGCTTTTTGACTATCACCTAATACAATTTGCTGGACGTCACCGATCACGATATCGTGATCGCCTTCGGGATAGCTAGCCCCTTTAGCGCAAACCAGCACTGCCAATGCATCACGCACAGCAGGCAAGCCGTCAACGGTCATTAATTGTGATTCAATACCATCGCGGCTTTCACCAGCAAATTGATACGCCAGCACCGTCTGTTCCGCTGTCAAAATCGAGATACTAAAACGATCAACTTGCTGGAATCGTTGCTGTGATTTGCCCTGATTACCCAGACAAAATAGTACTTTTTGTGGGGCTAGCGACAGCGAAGAAAAGGCGCTAATTGTCACGCCCTCAGCGACATCACCATCCAAAAAATTAACGACGCAAACCCCAGTTGCAAATCGCCCAAGTGCCTGCTTAAAAATCTCTGTTGTCATCAACCCGCCTATTTAAAATTCAGTCTCAAATTACCGTTAATTTTGTTGGGATTACACCAAGAAACTCAGACATGCCGAATCACTTGGGTAAACGACCTTATCAACCCCAAAATATCTCTCTGTTGTATTTAGCGTTAACTAACGACTGAGATTATTTCCTCGTGTCGCTATTGTATCGAATTCGACCGTACACAACAACGCCAAAGTCACGTCAAAGCCAAATTTGTCCTTCATTCGCCCTTCATTTGACCATATTTTACTTTCATTTACCTTATTTCCCCTTGATTTTCGCACCCAAATCATATACCCTACAGGGGTATATAAAAAACCCAAAACCGACAACTAAAAAACCACACTAGAAACCACATCATGCCAAACAAACACCCCGATCAGCACCCCCATCATCAGCCAGAGTATCAGCCCAGCTTAGCGCCGCAGCAACACCCTAGCCATCACGCGCAAATCCCCAAACTCAACCGTGTAAGTGGTCAGGTCGATGCCATCAAGCGCATGATTTCAGACCAACGCTACTGTGTCGATATCATCACGCAGCTCAAAGCGGCAAGAAGTGCACTCAAAAGCATTGAACTGACCATTTTATCCACCCACATGCGACAGTGCCTAGATAGCGCCTGCCAACAAGACGCAAACGATGTACAACAAAAGATTGAAGAGCTCATCATTCTGCTCAAAAAATACGAATAACCCCATAAAAAAATAGACACATAAAACAAGACGAGGCATTACCATGACTAACCATTCGTGCTGTCATAGCAACAACAATAATTCAGGCAAAAAACCGTCAGGCATTAGGCGCTTTGATTTGTTATTTTGGTTCTCCCTCATTGCTGTTGGTACGCTTTATTTCCTCGGTATCTTGTTCCCCGATTTTGTTGCTAAATTTGACTGGCTAAATACGATGGCGCATACCGCACACCAAATGATCCATGCGATGTGGTGGGGGGTTGCCATCGGTGCGATTTTTATTGGCATTTTATCTAAAGTTCCCCGTGAATTTGTTATGGCCATTCTCGGCCGAGGTGGCAGTGTTAGCGGCTTGTTTCGCGCAACCGCTGCGGGCGTTTTGCTTGATTTATGCTCGCATGGTATTTTGATGGTCGGTGTCAAACTCTACGAACGCGGCGCAAGCGCAGGGCAAGTCATGGCTTTTTTACTCGCCAGCCCTTGGAACTCGTTCTCGCTAACACTCATTTTGATTGGATTGATTGGTTTTAAATGGACGATGGTGTTTATTGCGCTATCGATGCTCATTGGGTTTATTACTGGCTGGGTATTCGACCGCTTTGTTCACGCAGGCATTTTGCCCAAAAACCCTGCTGATGTGGTGTTACCCACCGATTTTAAGTTTTGGTCACAAGCCAAACGCCAGCTTCGACAAACCCAATTCAACGCCGATTTCTTCAAAACCCTATTGCTTAACGGTATCCGTGATTCTAAAATGGTCGTACGCTGGTTGTTATTTGGTGTTTTTCTAGCCGCCTTGCTTCGTGCACTATTCGACCCAACGCAATTTGAACGCTATTTTGGCCCGACACTTATTGGACTCATCATTACCATCGCAGTCGCTACCGTCCTCGAAGTCTGCTCAGAAGGCTCGACCCCAATTGCCGCCGATATCGTTACCCGCGCCAATTCACCAGGTAATGGGTTCGCTTTTTTGATGGCAGGTGTCTCAACCGACTATACCGAAGTCATGATTTTAAAAGACACGACCAAAAGCTGGAAAATCGCCCTATTTTTACCGCTGATTACGGTGCCACAGGTTGTCCTCGTTGCTTGGTTAATTAATGTCAGCTACGGCGGCGGTTAAATCTAACCCCTGCTTTTTACCAATCACGGGAATTGACGTGGACAACATAAGTATTCGCATTATGCGCATTATGGGCATTACGATTATTACTATCCAGACAGATACGTTATAATGGTTTCCAAACACTATTCCTATCCAGCGAATTCACTATGCAACCCATCCAAGTTATCGGCTACCCAATCTCCCCCTATGTAAAAAAAGTTCTCGCGGCACTCAACCTCATTGGGGTGGATTATGAGCTAGACCCACTCAATCCTTTTACTGAAAAAGCACGACTCACACCGATTAACGCGGCTGGCCAAGTCCCCGTCTTAGTCTACGATGGCAAAGTCATCACCGAATCGCCTGAAATTTGTTTGTTCCTCCATCAGCATTACCCCGACTACGGATTATACCCCAGCAAATCGGACGATATTTATCGGATTAACAAGCTAGAAGCCTTTGCCGATAGTGCCATGATGATTGTCTTTGGCGCGAGACTATTGCATCAACGCGTCATCATTCCCACCTACACCCACGAACCCCCTAACCACGACATCGTCCATCCCGCATTACAAACCCATGGCCCACAAATTTGCGATACGCTTGAGGCAATTGCACCGCCACAAGGATTTTTATCACCTGACGGGCTTTCGATTGCAGACATTATGATTGGCGCCACTTTGCACGCTGGGCTGTTAGCAGGATTTTGTTTGGATGAAAACCGTTGGCCATTGTTATCTCGGTATATACAGCGCATCCTTAGCCACCGTGCGGTAGCGCCCATCATCGCGATGGAAGCACAATACCCAGAAATCAAACAAGCCAGAATCGAGTTTGCGTATCCTTTCCCGTCATTGTAAACCGATCAATTTTAATCCTATATTATTACTATATTAATCCTATAATTTTTACTAAACTTTGTGTACTATAAATAGCGCATAGACTAACGTGCATAAACTAATACGAATAAACTAACGCGCCAGACTGACAGACAACGACTACTATCCCCACAGGACGCCATGACACAACGCAAAAAAACACCACAAACGCAATACTTAGCCGATTACAAACGGGCTGATTTCACCATTGAACAAGTCACGCTCGATTTTTCGTTGTTTGATAACCAAACCATCGTCACCAGCAAAATAGTATTCAAAAAAACCAACAATCGTGTCAAAAACTTACACCTAACGGGAGAAGACCTCACGCTACTCAGTGTCAGCATTGACCAAAAAGAAACCAGTCACTACGAAGTCAGTGACACAGGCCTCACAATCAAGCAAGTACCCAACGAATTCACCCTGTCAACACAAGTACTCATCCACCCTGAGAAAAACACCCTGCTTTCTGGGCTTTATCGCTCCAACGCTATATTCTGCACGCAGTGCGAGGCCGAGGGGTTTAGACGCATCACCTATTTCTTAGATCGACCCGATGTGATGACCACCTATCAAGTTCGCATCGAAGCCGACAAAACCCAGTACCCCGTTTTATTATCCAACGGTAATTTAGTCGAACAAGGTGATGCTGGGCAGAACCGACACTTTGCGATGTGGCATGACCCATTCCCCAAGCCCAGTTATTTATTTGCCTTAGTCGCTGGAGATTTGGCCTGCATCAACAAGACCACAACCACCCAATCAGGACGAGACGTTTTATTAGAAATCTACACTGAAAAAGCCTTTATCAATCAAGCCGACTACGCGCTGGGCGCACTAGAACGCTCACTCAAGTGGGACGAGGAAACCTTTAACTTAGCCTACGACCTTGATCGCTATATGATTGTTGCGATTAGTGATTTTAATGCTGGCGCAATGGAAAACAAAGGCCTTAACCTATTTAATGCCAAATACGTCCTTGCCTCCCCCGAAACCGCCACCGATAAAGACTTTTTTAATATCGAAAACATCATTGGACACGAGTATTTTCACAACTGGAGTGGTAACCGAGTCACGTGCCGCGACTGGTTTCAACTATCCCTCAAAGAGGGGTTGACCGTTTTTCGCGATGCGTTATTCTCTGCTGACATGACAACAAAAGGCTACAAACGCCTAGAGGAAGTCCGCACCGTGCGCGACCACCAATTCATCGAAGACCAAGGGCCAATGAGCCACCCAGTGCGCCCCAGTAGCTACATAGAAATCAATAATTTTTACACCTTAACCGTGTACGAAAAGGGCGGTGAGATTATCCGTATGATGTATCAAATGATGGGGGCTGAGACGTTCAAGCGTGGATTAGCCTTATACTTTGAACGTCACGATGGGCAGGCCGTCACCGTTGAAGATTTTGCGACCGCGATGTCGGATGCGTCAGGGATTGATTTGACAGGACAGTTTTTCCGTTGGTACACCCAGTCAGGCACACCCACCGTTCGTGTTAATAGTCTGTACGATGCGCAAAGCAAAACTTACAAGCTCACTTTCAGCCAACACCACCTACCCACCGCAGACCAAGCAAACCAAGCAGACAAACAGGATTTAGTGATACCCATTGCTTATCGCTTATTTGACGAGGCGGGGCAATCGCTTTGCGATGAACGCACGATTGTCTTAACCGAGTCTGAAAAAACCATCGAATTTGGTAGTTTGTCCAAACGTCCAGTGGCATCCATTTTGCGCAACTTCTCCGCACCCGTTCGTCTACATTTCGAACAATCCATAGACGACTTGCATACTTTGGTTCGTTTTGATGATGATTTATTTGTCCGCTACGATGCATTGCACCACATCCTTAAATCTGCTGTCAGCCAGCTCATTGGCCAACAGACAACACCCCAGAAAACACCCCAGAAAACACCCCAGTCAATACCCCAGTCAACGCTAACCCAGTTAGTCGGCACTTATGAGTACCTATTAACAAAAGACAACACACCCGCCATAGAAAAAGCAGAACTACTCGCCCTACCCAGTTTGTCCGTATTTTTCAGCTTATTACCCGAACACCCTTTGGATGCGGTTGACCAAGCCGTTAAAACGCTAAGCGCGGCGCTTGCCCAGCAAATGAGCGAACCTTTGCAAGCCAGATTAAGCACGCCTTGCGAGCATGAGGAACACGATTTATCCTTTGCCGCGGTTTCTGAGCGCAGCTACCGCAATGCGTGTTTGCAACTGTTATCGTATGCGGGCGATACCGACAGCATTGCACGCGCGAAAAACGCCTACGACCAAGCCCAAGGCATGACTAATCGCCTCGCCGCCTTAGAAGCACTTAACCAAACCCAAAGCCCCGAACGCGAAGCTGCCCTTAGCGATTTTTATCAACGCTTTGAATCCGACCCACAAGCGCTAGATAAATGGTTTGCGGTACACGCCAGCGCCGATTTCCCTAATACCATCGACACCGTGAAATCACTCGCCACACATCCTAAGTTTCAACTAACCAATCCCAATAAAGTCCGCGCACTTTATGGCACATTTTGTATGCGCAATTTAGCACAGTTTCACCACCCATCAGGGCAAGGCTACCGCCTATTGAGTGATTTAATCGCCACGCTCGATACGATTAACCCTAGCCTTGCAGCGCGCATGGCATCACCACTCACACAATGGCAGCGCTTTGACGACGCACGTCAAGACTTAATGAAAACGGCGTTAACGACCTTGGTTAACCTGCAACCCATTTCTGATGACTTGTATGAAATTATCAGCAAATCACTGGCAGTGGAGCAATCCGCCTAGCCCAATCCGCCTAACCCAATCCTAGCAACCTGAGCAATCCTATTGGCCACTATTAACCCACTTTCCCATCAAGCCAATTTCCCATTAACCCTCTTTCATTACAATTCATTAATATTGACAGTTAATATTGAAAAAACTGGCAAAAAGCGGTTATAATACCCAGCAATTTTTAACTCTATTTAACTTAGGTCGCGCTACCATTCGGTTACGCTATTAGGTTGTATTAAGTTACGCCACCATCGGCAAACACCAGGAAAGCACTAGACAAACACTAGACAAAACCTATTGACAAACCACACTAAGCAACAGGGAAACGCAATGAAAAACAACACAATCAAGCAATTACTCTCTCTTCAATGGGCAAAGCCTGCTACCCTACTGGGGGCTTGCCTAGGCAGCCTGCTGTCAATCGCACAAGCTGATAATATTCTCGTTGTTGGTAACTCAACTGGACAAGCTACAACTGCTACCACAGGTATCGAGGCTGCTCTGCTAGCTGATGGGCATACCGTCACTCGAATCAATTATCCTGCCCCATCTGCTGGTGCAGTCGCAACAGCACTGGGTGCCAACAACTACGATCAAATCTATGTTTTCGAATATTGTTCTAATTGCACACACCTAGATGCCACCGATATTGCTGCGATTGCGACCTTTTGGCAAACCAAGCAGGCACTCGTTGTCGACACCAGAGCCTATACCTTTTATTCACTTGGTCCAGCGGCGACCGACCCACTCATGAACGCCTCAGAAACCGCCTTAGTGCAAAATATCGCCAGCGCCATGTCAACTGCGGGTGGTGGTGTCTATCTGGGTACCGACCACGCGACACAGTGGACGGGCATGACCAATGCAGTCCTTGGCGCGATGGGTGTCGACCCTGTAACAGGGGCGACTAGTAATCCTGTCAACTTTGCTGACCCCAGCTCGGTATTGTTGCAAAACGTCACACCAGATGATTTGTCACTGGGAAGTATTGGAGAAGCCCCACTCGGTCCACAGCCCAATGGCATCGAGATGTTTATTCATTTCGGTCACGATGATGGTGCAGGCAACATTACCCCTTACATATCCGCTAGCTTCCCACTCAGTGGTCCTGTCGCCGCGATAAGCCACGTGCCTGTAAGCAGCCCGTGGACACTGGCATTAGCATTGGCGCTACTCGGCTGGCTGGGTCTCTCTGCCTCGCAAAGATTAAATACGAGAAAACTAAACGGGTAACAGGTAGCGGCTAACAATTACACGAATGGGCGATTGCGCGAACGGGTGAACGGGCGAATGGGCAGCAAGGCATAAAACATAAGGCAACATAAGGCCAAATCGCCCAGTCACGCCGTTAATCGTTAGCCATTAGCCATTAGCCATTAGATATACCCTAACACACCCACCCCTACAAACAAATACCCCCCGTCCCAAACCGTCGACACACAATCTTTGTGTCAACAAAATAGCTCGACAATAAATTTAAATTGATAGCTACTATTTAGTTTGCTTAATTTGTGATATATTGATGCCTATCTTGGCAGAGACTAGGTAAAGATTCGTCAAGGGGTAAGGATTAGGCAAGGACTAGGCAGGCAAAAACTAAGCAAGGGGCATCATAGAACAGCGTGCTATAAAAGCGCGCACCATAACGCAGTATAAAACCGCCACTCCCTTATTTTTCCTCATCTCGTCCTATTTCATCTTATTTCACCCTACCCTCCCTATCTCGCCCTATCTCGCCAAAGAAACAATGACTAAACAGTGACTAAACGGTTACTACAATAAAACAACATTAAACAAAACCATTAACAAAACCATTTAACAACAGCCAACATTTAAGGAGTTTCTGATGAAATTAAAGACCCTACTCATCGCATCTGTCTCATCGCTAATGTCATCACTGGTGCTTAGCACAGGCGCAATCGCCCAAGAAAACAAAAACTACCTACTCGCAACCGCATCAACGGGTGGCACTTACTACCCTGTCGGCGTGGCGCTATCCACACTAACCAAAGTCAAACTCGAGCCCAAACATAAACTAGGCATGTCAGCAATCAGCTCGGCAGGCTCTGGCGAGAATATCAAACTGTTGCGTGACAACCAAGTCCAATTTGCCATATTACAAGGTCTATACGGCTACTACGCAGCCACAGGCACAGGCCCACTAGAGAGCGCAGGCAAGCAAGAAAACTTACGTGCGGTATCCATGCTATGGCAAAACGTCGAGCACTTTGCCGTCAGCAAAGCGGACGCCCAAACAGGAACGGTTGAGGACTTTGTCGCCTTAAAAGGCAAAAAAATGGGCATGGGATCGCAAAATTCTGGCACCTTTGGTTCAAACAAGACACTATTAGCAGGACTTGGCATCGATATCGATAACGATTACGACCTGTTTTATGGCGGCTATGGCCCCACGGCAGAAGCCTTACAAAACGGTCAAATTGCAGGTCTAGGTATCCCTGCTGGCGCCCCTGCTGGTGCTATCACCCAGCTCATGGCATCCGCGTCTGACAAGGTTGCCATACTTGACGTGACCGATGAACAAATCGAAAAAATGGATGGTGGCAAACAGCTTTGGACACGTTACACCATCGCTGAAGGCACTTACCCTAACCAAGAAAAGCCCATCCAAACGATTGCCCAACCTAACATCCTCGCAGTCAATGCAGATATCCCAGAGGAAGATGTGTACTTAATTACTAAGGCCATGTATGAAAACCTAGCCTTTTTAAACAGTATACACCCAGCAACCAAAGCCATGAATATCGAAAGTGCGTTAGCAGGGCTGCCCCTTCCGCTACACCCTGGCGCAGTAAAATACTACCAAGAGGTTGGCGTGAGCATCCCAGCACACTTGATGCCCTAATCCACTAACCCCCCATAGAGAGGCGCCGTTGGCGCCTCTCTTGCTATGCATCTTATGCTTCTGCTATGCGTCTACTATACTTCTACTATGCGCTTGCTACGAATTAAAAATAACACCCGACGACCGAGTACCACGCCAACTTCCTTTGACCAAAAATTTCGGAATATACCCTAATGTCAAACCAACCTGCAAACCAACAACCCACAAACACACAGCCCAAAAGCACACAACCCTTATTTACATTTAATCAACTATTTGTAACCAACCAAGCAGGACGCCGCTCACTAACGGGCATCAGCGCGTGGGCAGCCATTGTTTTGTGTATTGTCATTGCGATTTTTCACCTCTATGTCGCATTCATTCCTGCGGTTGCCGAACTCACGCGCAATGCGCTACACTTTGCGGGTTTTGTCGTCCTATGCGCCATGACGTACCCTTTAACCAAACACAGCAGCCAAAGCAAATCACTCTTTGCCGTTGACTTAATCATTGGTTTTACCGTCGCGGTGGCGGCCATCTATCTTGCCTTTGCCGAAACGGCCATTTATGCACGTGACCTAAACCTATCCACCCTCGATTGGATTGCAGGCATTACCGTCATTATCGGCGCGATTGAAATGACACGGCGAGCGACTGGTTTGATTATCCCGATACTGATTATCCTCGCACTGTCTTATGTTTCATGGCTAGGACCTAATATCAGTGGCGTATTTAACTTTCCTGGTTTAAACGCAGAAAACGTGTTATTCCGCTCAATTTACGGCGATGATGCACTATTTGGTACCATCGCCAAAATCTCATCGACCTATGTGTTTTTGTTTATTTTATTTGGTGCGTTTTTGCTTCGCTCAGGCGCCGGGGACTTTGTCGTCGATATTTCACGTGCCGTGGCAGGTCGATTTGTTGGCGGTCCGGGTTTGGTCGCTGTGATTGCATCAGGGTTGACTGGCACAATTTCTGGCTCGGCCATTGCCAATACCGCATCAACAGGGGTCATCACCATTCCGATGATGAAACGCGCTGGTTTTCCAAAAACGTTCGCTGCTGCGGTCGAAGCAGCTTCATCAACTGGCGGACAGCTCATGCCGCCCATCATGGGCGCGGGCGCCTTTGTCATGGCAAGCTATACGCAATTACCCTATGAGAAAATCGTTGCCGTGGCGGCACTGCCTGCGTTGTTATATTTTTTATCGGTGGCATTTTTTGTCAGAATCGAAGCAAAAAAACAAGGCATGACCACTAGCGAACAAACCGAATACTCAGCTTGGCAAGCCATTAAACACCAAGGCGCGAGTTTTATTATTCCTATTGCCTTACTGATTACACTGCTTGTTACAGGCTATACCGCAACTTATGCGGCGGTTTTTAGTATTATTGCCGTGATTGTATCAAGCTGGCTAACCAAAACACCGATGGGGCCCAAAGCCATTTTAGAGGCGCTGGCGCTAGGCAGCAAAAACATGATTATGACAGGGGTACTGCTCTGCGCCGTCGGTCTCGTCGTTAACGTTATTGCGACCGCCGGTATTGGTAACACGTTTTCACTGATGATTAGCGGATGGGCTGACGGTAATATCTTAATTGCCATTGTCCTGATTGGGCTGGCTTCGTTAGTGCTCGGCATGGGGCTACCTGTCACCGCTGCTTACATCGTCCTTGCCACCCTTTCTGCGCCTGCACTGGCCAACATGATTAGCGATGCCTATTTACTCAACATGGTGGTCCAAGGCGACGTCCCCGAATCGGCGCGCGCGCTATTTATGCTCGCTAACCCAGATGCCATCACTGCATTGGCTAGCCCGATGAACAAAGCCGAAGCCAGTGCATTTTTGGCCGCTATTCCTGTCGATTTAGTCGGCGCAATTCGAGAACAAGTCATCCCAGCCGACGTTATCACCACCGCTATTTTATCTGCACATATGATTATCTTTTGGTTAAGCCAAGACTCTAACGTAACACCACCCGTTTGTTTGGCGTCATTTACCGCGGCTGCCATCGCAAAATCTCCACCCATGATGACGGGTTTTTATAGCTGGAAAGTCGCCAAAGGACTCTATATTGTCCCCATTTTATTCGCCTACACGCCAATTTTATCGGGTGATTGGGGCGCGGCCTTTACCACGTTTTGCTTTGCTATTTTTGGCATTTATGCCATCGCCGCCGCACTCGAAGGGCACATGGAAAACAAACTCGCATTATGGTTACGCCCTTTGGTACTGATAGCGGGCGCGCTTTGTTTATGGCCCAATCTCACCTATAATTTTATCGGCGTTGGATTAGTCGTGGGCATTTTCTTATTGAACCTAAAACAAACACAGAAAACGCAACAAATGCCATCCTCAGCCGAGACCGACCAGATAACCCTTGAAAAACGCCTTTAAAAACAACTTTAAAAACACCTTGAGACGAATTGATGATACAGACCTGTGACTTTTTGGTGATTGGCGCAGGGATTGTTGGCTTATCAACTGCTTATCATTTGCAAAAAGCCACCAACGCCAAAGTCATCGTCATCGAAAAAGAAAACGCACCCGCACAACACCAATCCAGCCACAACAGCGGCGTGGTTCATGCAGGTGTTTACTACGCGCCTGGTAGCTTAAAAGCGAAATTTTGCAAAATTGGCGTAGAAAAAACACAGGCATTTTGCATGCAACACCAACTGCCTTATGAAAAAACGGGCAAGTTAATTGTCGCAACCGATGAACAGGAATTACCCCATTTACAAGCGCTTTATCGCCGCGCACAAGAAAACGGCATCCCCATTCATGCCTTAGATGCCAAACAAACCCGCGAATTAGCACCAAATATCTCAGCCATCAGTGCGTTATTATCCCCCAGCACGGCAATTACCGATTACCAAAAAATCTGCGAACAACTCGCACAATGTATTCGTGATAATGGCGGTGCTATTCATTATTCAAATCCTTTTACCCAAGCAACAGAATACGCCAGCTATGTTGACGTTCGCACACCGTCTATGCAATTCCAAGCTGCTAAAGCCATCGCCTGCACAGGGCTTTACGCAGACCGCGTGGCCAAAGCCTTTGGCGCACCCGTTGATTTCCAAATCATGCCGTTTCGTGGTGAATTTTATGAAGTCCTCAATCAACCCAGCGACTTCGTCCGCCATCTCATTTATCCTGTCCCTGACCCTGAACGCCCTTTTCTTGGTGTGCACATTACCAAAAAAATCAATGGCAAATTCACCGTAGGCCCTAATGCCGTCCTTGCCTCAAGCCGTGAAGGTTACCGCATTACCGATATTAATCCCAGCGATATGTGGCAATCGCTACGCTATGCTGGATTTTGGCATATGCTACGGAAAAATGCAAAGCCTGCCATAACAGAGCTGTATAGCGCACTGTCAAAAACAGCCTACCTCAAACGAGTTCAACGGTATAGCCCCAGCATTCGGCGCCAAGATTTACGCCCCTACCCCGCGGGAGTCAGGGCACAAGCCATCGACAAATCGGGGAATCTCATCGATGATTTTAAATTTATAGAAACCGCACGGACTTTACACGTATGTAACGCCCCATCGCCCGCGGCAACGGCTTTTTATCCCATCGGGGAATACATCACCCAAAAAATCACCCAAACGGGTTGACGCCACTAAATACCTACTAAAAAGCCACCAAACATACACCAAACCCCCACTAAACAACATAAAAAGCAAACACAAAAGCCCCGCTTGCGGGGCTTTTGTGTTTGCCAAAAATAGTGCGGAAGCTTTTCGCCTAAGACGTTTTTTCCTAAGATGTTTTTTGTCTAAGGCGTTTTGCCTTGGCTTGTTTCTGCCTTAGTTTTTGTCTTTGTCGATAATTTTATTGGCTTGAATCCACGGCATCATACCACGCAATTTAGCACCCACTTGCTCGATCGGATGCGCTGCGTCTAGGCGGCGTCGCGCGGTCATCGATGGGTAATTTGTCGCGCCTTCTGAAATAAACATCTTGGCATAGTCACCATTTTGGATACGTTTTAGCGCATTGCGCATTGCCTGGCGCGATTGTTCATTAATCACCTCAGGGCCTGTCACGTACTCGCCGTATTCAGCGTTATTAGAGATAGAATAATTCATATCCGCAATACCGCCTTCGTACATTAAATCAACAATCAGTTTGAGCTCATGCAAACATTCAAAATACGCCATTTCAGGTGCATAACCTGCCTCAACCAAGGTCTCAAAACCTGCCTTGACGAGCTCGACCGCACCGCCACACAACACAGCTTGCTCACCAAATAAATCGGTTTCCGTTTCGTCTTTAAATGTTGTCTCAATAATACCGGTTCTACCGCCACCAACGCCCGATGCATACGACATGGCCACTTCTTTGGCTTTGCCTGATGCATCTTGGAAAACGGCAATCAAATCAGGAATTCCACCACCTTTAACAAATTCTGTTCTAACCGTGTGTCCAGGTGCTTTTGGCGCAATCATAATGACGTCTAAATCTTTGCGTGGCACAATCTGGTTATAGTGAATAGAAAAGCCATGAGAAAACGCCAATGTTGCACCGGGCTTAAGGTTGGGCTCGATTTCTTCGCGGTATAGTTGTCCCTGAAACTCATCTGGCGTTAGCACCATCACTAAATCCGCTGCGCTGACCGCTGATGGCACATCTAAGACCTTTAACCCTGCTGCCTCTACTTTGGGAATAGATGACGAACCAGGACGTAAGCCGACGGTAACATCGACCCCTGAGTCTTTTAAGTTATTGGCTTGCGCGTTGCCTTGCGAACCAAAGCCAATAATGGCAACTTTTTTACCGCGAATGATATCAATATTGCAATCTTTATCGTAATAAACCTTCATTTTTCCCCCAGTTTTTATACTGTTATCTATTTATTATTATCATTTAATTTCAATTTTACTGCCGTTTCACTGCCATTGGCTTAGCGTTTATATTTACAGCCTAAACTTTTATATAGCTTTTCGTATAGCCGTGCGTATAATTACAAACCCTACAGCCCAACCGACAACCCGAGGCGGCTAAACATGCAGCGTATTATTTCCACGCGCCAGCCCACAGACACCCGTGCGCGCGACTTCGAGGATTTTTTCATGCTCTAGCACATTTAACAGGGCATCTAATTTTTTACTCTTGCCTGTTGCCTCTATTGTCATTGTGCGAGATGAGACGTCTAAAATTCGACAGCGAAACACATCGGCAATTTGGATGATTTCAGAACGATTACTGCCTGTCACCGCTAGCTTAACCAGCATTAATTCGCGCTCAACATGATCCACATCATTCAAATCAATCAATTTAACAACATCAATCAGTTTATTCAGTTGTTTAACAATTTGTTCGATGATTTTATCCGAACCACTGCTCACCAACGTAATACGAGACAGTGATTCATCCTCTGTCGGCGCAACGGTCAAGCTCTCAATATTAAAATCACGCGCTGAAAACAGACCAACCACCCGCGACAACGCGCCTGCTTCATTTTCGATTAAAATGGAAATAATATGACGCATTAGACTAGTTTTCTCCCATCTTCGTTCGTAGATTTCATTTCATCACGACCATATAATAGCATTTCATGGTGGCCAGCACCCGATGGAATCATCGGAAATACATTTTCATTTTGATCCGTAATAAAATCCAAAAATACCGTGCGATCTTTGAGCGCGATGGCTTCTTTGAGTGCGCCCTCAACATCACTGGGGCGTTCGATTTTCATGCCAACGTGCCCATACGACTCCGCTAATTTAACAAAATCGGGCAGTGCGTCCATATAAGACATCGAATAACGCTTATCATAAAAGAATTCTTGCCATTGCCTTACCATGCCGAGGTACATATTATTCAAACAAATAATATTGGTCGGCACATGGTATTGCAGTGCTGTTGACATTTCTTGGAGCATCATTTGGATAGAGCCTTCACCCGTGACGCAAAAAACTTCCTCGTCTGGACAAGCCAATTTCGCACCGATTGCGGCAGGGTAACCAAAGCCCATTGTGCCCAAGCCACCTGAGTTAATCCATTTGCGTGGTGACTGAAACCCATAATACTGTGCTGCCCACATTTGGTGCTGCCCAACATCTGAAGTCACAATCGCATTGCCGCCCGTTAATCGATGCAGTACTTGCATGACATACTGTGGCTTAATCACGGTGTCAGAATTGTCATAGTAGAGACTATCGACGGCTTGCCATTCACGAATTTGCTGCCACCAATTGCTATAATCTGGCGTCTCTGCGCTGGCATTCATCGCTTCTAAGAATTTTTCTAATACAACCCGCACATCGCCAACGATAGGCACATCAACTTTGATGATTTTTGAAATCGAACTGGGGTCCACATCAATGTGGATGATTTTGGCATGCGGACAGAATTTTTCAATTTTCCCCGTAATACGATCGTCAAACCGCGCACCGACAGCAAACAACACATCACAATGGTGCATTGCCATATTGGCTTCGTAAGTCCCATGCATCCCTAGCATACCTAAAAAATTAGGGCTGTCGGCCGCCTCTGAGCCTAAGCCCATCAACGTATTGGTGATTGGTAATTGGTAGCGTTTTATCACTTGGCGCATTAAGTCAGACGCATTACCTTGCACCACGCCACCACCCGTATAAACCATTGGACGCTTCGCTGTTTTAAGCAATTCAACCGCCTTAACGATTTGTTTTCGGTGGCCTTGTGTATTGGGATTATACGAGCGCATTTCAACGCGATCAGGATAATCAAACACCCCTTCTGCACCACTGACGTCCTTGGGCAAATCAATATGCACTGGACCAGGGCGCCCTGTGGTTGCTATATGAAACGCTTTTTTCATGGTTTCGGGCAATTCACGGATGTCTTTTACTAGATAGCTATGCTTGACACAGGGTCGCGTGATACCGATTGCATCGACTTCTTGAAAGGCATCGGTGCCAATCAACTGGGATGGCACTTGACCCGATATGACAATCATTGGCACTGAGTCCATATAAGCAGTGGCAATGCCTGTAATGGCATTGGTAATCCCAGGGCCTGATGTCACTAACGCCACGCCAGGCTTTCCTGTCGCTCGCGCATAGCCGTCGGCTGCATGCGTCGCTGCTTGCTCATGCCGCACAAGGATATGCTCGACAGCGTCTTGCTTAAACAGCTCGTCATAGACATGCAAAATCGCCCCGCCAGGGTAACCAAATACATACTTGACCCCCTCCAACTGCAAGGAGCGAACGACCATTTCGGCGCCCGTCATAACTAACTTTTGAGTTTGATTTTCAGACATATGATTTTCAGACATCTCGATTAATGGATTATGGATTTAGCAAAAAGCGTCAAAAATGTGACAATAGCAAGCCATTTGCCTTAGGTCAAGTGTTTATCGTGGCTTTTAGCGTTTCGGTATCATTTTTTTATAATTTTTCACACCAGCAAGCCTAATCAACTGCCACCAATTGCCACCAAAACCTCCCATAACATCCCATAACTCCCAATAAACTGGGCAACGACACACGGGATAACAACACACTATAACACACAGGTTTGCAAACTAAACCGAACATTTTTCTCTGTTTGCTTTGGCCGAGTATCTGCCTGTATTTGCTCCATAAACCTTATAGCAAATCGATGCTTACCACCACTAATCCGCGGATAGACGTTATAGTTTTCATCTACGCGCACGCGCAGTAATTGGTGCATATGTAATCGACTATCGATGGTTTTAAGGTAGATACCGTTTTCTGCAATCATCACTTCGGGCGAGGCACTATCACGAATTAAAGACAACAAAAAATCAATCGCGCGTTTAAACGGCATAAAATCATCCAGCCATTTTTGGATTTGCTTTTCACGATGTGATTCCGCTTGCAACAACCAGTATTGCAGCTCTGGTATCTCAAACAAATAGCTGCCTGTATCATGAATATTGCGCTGTTTAATAATATTTAAAAACTCAATATTACGGATACGGTCAATGTGTTTTGAGTCCAACCCATGCAAAATATCAGCACAAGTTTGTAGCTCAATCAAGGTGCCATCAATTTTTTCTGCGTTCGCGTTTTCTTCGCGTAGTAATTGCACCAACATACTACGAATGCGCTCTAACTCTTTTAAAATCTCAGACCGCAATTCATAGCGGTTGGTCAAGTTTAGCAAGGCAAAGAGGGCATCCAAACACATTTGCGTCTCGTATTGATTACGCGCCTGTTTGTGGCGAATGGCCTGCAAAAAAATAATCTCCAGCCGCAATAGCAACCGCACACGCTCATTGAGTGGCTGTTCGTAAACTTGGCTAATGCTTTGCGTCAACTCTGTCATTTTTACCTTACTATTATCAATGCTGCTATTATCAATACGCTTATCATTATAAGCCGTAACTGCTGGCAAAACAATGTGATTATTGCTTTGTGATTATTGCTTTATCTCTCGTTGGTTCACTTTTATTTGCTGAACCATCACATCGGCTTGCCCATCGGCAAACCGCAGTCTAAGCTTAGCACCTGTTGCCAGCGTGTTGGCCCGATCAATGACTTGGTTTTGCTCATCAAACGCAATGACAAACCCCCTATCCAACATGCCTTGCGGTGATAAAAGCTGTAGCCGTGCATTCAGCTGAGACAATCGATTTGATTCTTGAGATGCGCGCTGGTTAAACTGCTGTAGTCGATAGGTCAGTTGTGATAAGTGTTGACGGGGCGGTATCAGCAGCTGTGATTGCTGGCGTACTAATCGTTGCGTCAAGCCTTGCAATTGATGCCTTAAACGCACCAATTGCTGATTTGGTGATTGCGTCGCCAATCGTTTGCGCAAATACGCCAATTGATTACGCTGCATAGTTACATACTGATTTTGCTGACGAGTCAGGCGGTTTGCCAGCTCATCAAGGCGCTGGCTATTTTGTTGATGCTGGCGTAGTGGGTGCTTTTGCATCAGCCGTCGCTTCACCTCGATTAGGCGTCGTTGCTGCTGGTGTATTGTCTCATCTAGCAAACGATATAGTCGCGACTCGGTTTGCTTTAACAGCGTCAGTAACGCAACACGGTCCGGGCTGACCACCTCGGCAGCACCCGTTGGTGTCGGTGCGCGATAATCGCTGACAAAATCGGCAATGGTAAAGTCGGTCTCATGGCCTACGCCCGTTACGACGGGTATTTGGCTATTGACGATGGCGTAGGCAACGGCTTCATCATTGAATGCCTGTAAATCCTCTAACGACCCACCGCCACGCACTAGCAAAATAATGCAGTTATCAGCATGGCGGTCATCCTGGCAGTTATCTTGGCAGGCATCGTAGTTAGCTTGTGCCAATGCCTTAACGATTTGTTGGCTGGCATGCTCACCTTGCACCAAGGTCGGATAAACCTTGACAGGGATAAACGGTGCACGCCGCGCTAGCGTAGTCAGCACATCGCGGATTGCCGCCCCCGTTTCGGATGTCACCAATGCAATCTGTGCCGGCCAAGTCGGTAACGCTTTTTTGTAGGATGCGGCGGTAACGCCTTCAGCATCTAGCTTAGCCTTGAGCGCAGCAAATGCCTTAGCCAACGCACCAAACCCAGCTGGCTCAACATCGTGGACGATGAGTTGGTATTGCCCACGCGGTTGGTAGACACTGACACTCGCCTTGACAGTCACTTTGTCGCCATTGGATAGCGCCGACAGCACGGGTCTAGCAATGCGGTTGGCTTGACCTTTAAATAACGCACAGCTCACCGACGCACGACTGTCTTTGAGCGAAAAATAACGGTGTCCGCTGGCGACCAATGAAAAATTTGAGACCTCACCCTCAATCCACAAAAATCCTGGCAATGCGGATTCCAGCGTGTCAGAAATCATGGCATTCAATTCGGTAACCGTTAACGCCACCTCTTGGTACGTCGAAGGAGAAAGACAAGGAGTATCCATCGTTGAAAAAGCCGCTGCCATGATATCAGCGTCAGTCGTTTTTTGCGTGGGGTTGATGGCAATGCGCACAGTCACTCGGGCGTAAAAACATCGCCCTAACTGTGGCAAAAAATGGCTTACCGCAATGCGGACACAGGATTTTCGCCATAAATTTATTGAGTGTCAAAAGCATAGGAATAAAAAGCAACAACACGATCACTGCCATGACGAGCAGCACCAACGGTACTGCCATCGATTGTGATAACGCTGAAAAAAAGTGGGTCATAAAAAAAACAGCAAACCCGAGCATCAACACCACACAAATCACCGCCAATGGACGCGCCATATCTACCGTCATTTCAGTTTGATTACTGTCTGTCATCTTTATCTTTTTACTCGCTTATCTGCTTATCTGCTTATCTGCTTACCCGCAAAGCACAGCCGTTAAAACAACAAGCCGCTAAAACAATCGGCGAATCCCGATTGCTTGACGGACTTCTTGCAACAACATACGGCTCATCGGACGCACACGATCAGCCCCCGCTTTTAATACGGCTTCAATATACTCGGGACGCTGCATCAGCGCATCGTATTTTTCACGCATTGGCGCAATTTCGTGATTAATGGTTTCAAATAATAATTGCTTCATATCGCCCCAGCTAATGCCCTCGGCATAGCGCAGGCGCAAATCAGCGACAGCAGCAGCATCGGCAAATGCTTGGTATAAGTGAAATAGTGTTGATGTATCAGGGTCTTTGGGTTCACCCGGTGCTTGTGAGTTGGTTTGGATTTTCATAATCAATTGACGCAACTGCTTTTCAGGGACAAATAACGGAATGGTATTGTCATAACTTTTAGACATTTTACGCCCGTCAAGCCCTTCAAGTAATTGCGTTGATTCATTCACCACTGCTTTGGGCAACGGGAATACTTCGCCAAACGTATGGTTGAATTTCTGTGCAATATCTCTTGTCATTTCGATATGCTGGATTTGGTCTTTACCCACGGGCACGTGGGTTGATTTAAATATCAAAATATCAGCGCTCATCAAAATAGGATAGCCAAACAATCCCATCGTCACGCCGTGGTCTAGCTCTTGCTGGCCTTTGGCTTTATTCTCATCTACCGCCGCTTTGTAGGCATGGGCGCGATTCATCAACCCTTTGTTAGCCACACAATTAAGCACCCAAGTTAGCTCCATTGTCTCGGGCACATCTGATTGGCGATAAAAGTTGGATTTTGCCGGGTCTAGCCCACAAGCCAACCACGTCGCCGCAATTTCCAGAGTCGCCTGCTGAATTCTAGCAGGTTCATGGCATTTAATAATACCGTGATAATCTGCCAAAAAGAAAAAACTCTCATCGCCACGGGTTTGTGTGCTTTCGATTGCGGGACGAATCGCGCCAACATAATTGCCCAAATGCGGGGTACCTGTGGTCGTAATGCCCGTTAAAATACGTTTTTTAGTCATCGGGGTTGTCATCAGTTTTAAAATTACTCATTGCTAAAAGCGCCTATTATACGCATCATTGCGGTTTTTTGTGTCATTTCAGTCTATTTTTCATTTGTCAGTCGCTCGCATTATCGACCGCTCGCATTATCGACCTATCGTGCAAAACATGCGCTACAAAAACGCGTTCACCTCGCCTTGCCCTTGCCTAATCAGCACTGGCGGCATGCCATCTGACATATCCAATACCGTGGTCGGTGCGAAATTTGTACCACCACCATCAATAATCAAATCCACTTGGTGCGCAATTTTCTCGTAAATATCTTCGGCAAATAATTCTGATATCTCGGCATCAGGCAAAATCAACGTCGTTGATAACAAGGGGCCATCAAATGCAGTCAATAAGGTTTGGACAATCGGGTGATTAGGCACGCGGATACCGATTGTCTTGCGGCGATTACCAAACAGTCGCTTAGGTAACTCTACGCTTGCTTGCAAAATAAAGGTATAGGGCCCTGGCGTCGCCGTCTTTAACAGACGATACTGCGCATTATCGAGTTTGGCGTATTGCGATATCATCGACAAATCCGCACAAAGTAGCGAAAAATAATGGTTTTTTTCCAGCTGACGAATGGCTGCCATCCGATCTTGGCCTTTTTTATTATCGACAGTCGTTGCCAGCGCATACCCTGAATCTGTGGGCAATACGATGACGCCTTGGTCATTGAGTACGTCAACCGCTTGGTTGATTAGGCGCTGCTGCGGGGTTTCAGGGTGGATATAAATAACTCGTGACATAGACAGGTAACATTTTGAAAATAATTAAAATAAACAGGATAACAGCAGACATAGACCCGATTGACTGCATCAATGCGAATGTGGCGGCATCAATGGGCATCAATGGGCAGTTAATGGACAATTAATAGGCTGCTAATCAACGCTCGGAGCCCCAGCCCAGCCATCAGCCATCACTACTAACCATCGCTATTATACCTGATAACAGCTTGCCCTGAGAGTTAATTCATCGCTTTATGGTAAACAGCCGATATACAGACAAATAACTCGGACGAATAACTCAGGCGAATAACTAGGGCAAGTAGCTCAACATAATGCCCAAAAAAATCAGCACGCCAACCCATTGGTTATTCAAAAACGCGGCAAAAAACGCTTCACCCGTTTGCTGCTGATACAACTGCATTTGATAACAAAAACACCCCGCCGCCAGCAATAACCCCAGATAATAATAACCCGCCATTTGATTGATTAATCCGATGATTGCCATTAATCCCAAAAAAACCCCCATCAGCACGAGCAATATCGTTTTTGTCTGCCGACCAAACCACCGCGCGCTTGATTTGACGCCAATTTTTGCGTCGTCTGGCGCATCAACCAAGGCATAAAGTGTATCATAAATCAGCGTCCAACAGATAGATGCCAGCATCAACAGCCAAGCTGAGACAGGCAGACGCCCCAAAATCGTGATATACACCATCAAAATCGCGCACGAAAATGCCATCCCAAGGACTAATTGTGGGCAATCAAAAAATCGTTTTGTCAATGGATACAACAACACGAGCATGACCGTGATTACCGCAGGCAACATCGCACGAGCGGGTAACAACAATAACAGAAAAAAGGCAATGAGCAGTAAACCAGCAAAGACAATCAACGCCCCTCGCGCGCTGATTATGCCTTGGACCAACGGGCGTTGCTGTGTTCGCTGTACATGCCCATCTATCTTTCGGTCGGCAAAATCATTAATCACACAACCTGCGCTGCGCATGACCCAAGCACCTACTAAAAAAATCACGGTATAAAATGCCGACGGGCTGCCGTCTGCAGCCAGCCACAACGCCCATAGCATCGGCATTGCAAGCAACACCGTACCAATTGGTCTATCGGCACGCATCAGCTGAATAATAGCGGTTAGGGTTGGCTTCATTATTGATTATTGATTATTGATTATTGATTATTGATTCAATTGCAACAGGACAACAGAGCAACAGGATTCACGCAAAGCAGCTCATTTCAGTTGCCCCGCTTAATGCCGTGGCATAGGGTATCAAGCGAAGGGGCATTCTTGTTGGGGTATCGTTGTTGATGCACCGTTGAACTTACCGTTGAACTTATCGCTTACCGTCGATTACGTTAATCACCTAGCAATACGCCAGCTTTCGCTTTGCATACACCGTTTAAAACGCAGTCGGTACAAATCCTTTTCATCCAGTGAGTTTAATGCGCTTTTTTCTAATTTCAAATCACCAATACTGTCAAAATATTTATCGGTGGCATAATTACAAATTTTTCTATCAATTTTAAATAGGCGTTTGATTTTTTTGCTGGTGGTGC
The DNA here is from genome assembly GCF_009362845.1 of Ostreibacterium oceani. Classification (NCBI taxonomy): domain Bacteria; kingdom Pseudomonadati; phylum Pseudomonadota; class Gammaproteobacteria; order Cardiobacteriales; family Ostreibacteriaceae; genus Ostreibacterium; species Ostreibacterium oceani. The sequence goes on from NZ_WHNW01000002.1 coordinate 79,214, forward strand.
CTTGGTACTGAAACACCATGCCATGCGCCTTGCCAGTGAATGATTTGACTGCTGCTAGTTGTTTGCTCTCGGCCTCTGCCCCCACGATTTGTGACGATTTATCGCGCTTAAATTCATAGTCTTTTTGCGATAAACTGCCGTTATTTAGCATTTCCTGTATCAGACCAAAGCCCACCGCTTGACTGTAAGTTGCAAACCAGACTGTCAATAAAAATAATACGTACTTGCCTCGATTTTTCATCCGTTGTTACCTCACCTATTGTCCCAGATTAATAATCCATTAATCCGCCAAAATGTCGCGGCGTATAATGGTGTCTTTGCGATCAGGGCTGGTTGAAACCATGTCAATGCCAACACCTAGCAAGTCAGACAATGCTGCTAGGTAGGTTTTGGCTTTTTCAGGCAACGCCTCATAATCCATAATGCCTGATGTCGATTGCTGCCACCCTTCAAACGTCCGATAAATTGGACGACAATCCAAAAAGGCCTGTGGCTCAATGGGGGCAATATCAATTTGCTTATCGTCAGATTCATACGCCACGCAGACTTTAATTTCGTCAAGTGTATCAAGCACATCAAGCTTTGTAATACATAGCGAATGGACACCGCTATTCATCATCGCACGGCGCATCACTGGTACATCAAACCATCCACAGCGCCTTGCTCTGCCAGTACTCGCCCCAATTTCACAGCCGATTTTTGCGATACGTTGACCGATTTCATCAAATAACTCAGTCGGAAAAGGACCTGCGCCCACTCGCGTCGTGTAGGCTTTGGCTATCCCTAACACATGCCCGACATCGCTTGGGCCTAACCCTGTACCTGATGCGGCGTTTCCTGCCGAGGTATTCGATGATGTGACAAAAGGATACGTGCCATGGTCAATATCTAGCATTGCGCCTTGTGCGCCTTCAAACAAGATTTTACCGCCCTGCTGTTGGATTTCTGCCAAGGCAACCGACACATCAGTTACCATCGATGAAACCCCATCAAATAAGCGAACCAATTCTTTAAAGGTTGCATCCGCATCAATAGGCGCTGCATCGTAATAATTGGTTAATAAAAAGTTATGATAGCCGACCAATCGTTTGACTTTTTCGCGCAAGTTACTTTTATCAAAACAATCATATAGCTTAATCGCACGCCTTGCAACTTTGTCCTCGTAGGCAGGCCCTATGCCGCGACCTGTTGTGCCGATGGCCGTTTCGCCTCGCATTGCTTCTCTGGCTTTATCCAGCGCAATATGCGATGGCAAAATTAACACACAGGCGCTGGATATTTTCAGTTTCGCCGTAACATCAATCCCTGCAAGCGTCTGCATTTCTTCATGCAACGCAGCCAAGGACAGCACCACGCCATTGCCAATAAAACACGCCGTGTCATCGTGCAAAATACCCGAAGGTATCAGGTGCAGTACCGTTTTTTTGCCGTCCAGCACTAGCGTGTGCCCAGCATTATGCCCGCCCTGAAACCGAACAACCGCTTGGCATCTTGGCGCTAACAAATCAACAATTTTTCCTTTTCCTTCATCACCCCACTGGGTGCCAATCACTACAACATTTTTGGGCATATTTTTACCGCTTACCTGAAATTAATAAGAACACTCAACGACAGCAAATTCATCGCGGTCTTGAGTAATAATTTTGTGCGTACACCGCTGATTTGACAGCACGCCATCAGCGAACACTTGAATCACGATATCCGTTTTTCGTAGTTGACTCACGTATTGATTTAATGTCGGACTATCTGGCAAATCACAACAAATAACCCGCTGCGTTGCAGGCTGGCGTGGCACGACACGCGTCAACAAATTCAAATTACAACTAAACCCTGTCGCAGGGCGATTTTGATAACTGCAATCAAAGCCATCGCCGACGCCATTATAACGACCACCACGGGCAATCGATTGCCACAATCCATTAACATAAGCAGCAAAAATAATGCCGTTATGGTAGCCGTAGCCATGCACATCGCTCAAATCAATATGTAACTGTAGCGTTGGATGTCGTACGCGCAGCGCTGCACTAATCTGCTGCAGCTTATCTAATTCAGCCAAAACAGACGGATATTCTGCATAGATTTCACGCGCGGTCGCCAAAATATTAGCACCACCGTGCAAATCAATCAACTGGGTCAAGCACTGTGTTTGTTGGTTTGACAGCCGACACTGTTTAGCCAAATCATTGAGCGCCGCGCCATCTTTGCGTGACCACGCTTGAAAAAACCCACCGTACAGGCTTTCAGGGACATGCAGCGCGCGTAATAATTCGACTGGCACATCGACATTACCCAAGCTCATCACAAAATCACGTAACGCGATTTCATGTAAATAATCAATCAGCAAGCTGATAATCTCACTATCGGCTTCGATATGGTTGCTGCCAAATAACTCGACACCTGCCACACTGGGGTTGCGGTGCCGTCCGTGCCCTGTTGGCAGGCTTTTTACCACTTCGCCGACATACGCATAGCGCGCAATTTGCTGGGTGCGCAAATAATGCGCGTCAATACGGGCAATTTGCGGGGTGATATCGGCACGTATCGCCAGTTGTTTGCCTGTTTTTTGGTCTTTGAATTGCAAGGTTTGCTCGAGCAAATCACCCTGCGGGTTGACCTCGACAAACGTATCAATATACTCCAGCATGGGGGGACGTAACGGTTGGTACCCCCAATGCGCGAATGTCGATAGCGCGACTTGCTCCAGACGATTTAGCGTAGCGGCATCTGTTGGCAAATATTCAACCACCCCTTCGGGCAGCATCCATGCACGAAAATCACTGCCCATGCTTACTCTTTGTTTTTAAGGAAATTAAAGAATTCCGAGTCAGGTGAAGTAACAAACGTATCTGACTTATTATTAAAGGCCGCTTGGTAAGCCTCTAAGCTTTTCTGAAAGCGATAAAATGATTCGTCCTGAGAGAATGAATCGGCATACACTTTTGTTGCTTCTGCATCGCCTTGACCACGGATAATTTGCGCATCGCGGTTGGCATTGGCCAGAATAATATTGGCTTCTCTGTCCGTTTGGGCGCGGATAATGACCTCGCGCTCTCGACCTTCGGCGCGAATACTGTTGGACACGCGCTCACGTTCGGCGCGCATACGGTCAAATATATTGCCTTTGATTTGATCAGAAAACTCCACACGCTTGACCCGCACATCGACGACTTGCATCCCTTGTGACCCGACCTCGCCTGACAATGTGTCGGTAATTGACTGCATGATTTCTTCTCGATCACCCGCGACGACTTCTTTCACGGTCCGTCTGGCAAACTCACCCCGCAGCTGGTTGTTGGCAATTTGTTCGATAATACTCTCTGCCCGTGGCTTAGCGCCCCGCGTTGCGACCCAGTATTTTTGCGTATCAACGATTCGCCACTCAATAAAATAGTCCACGATGAGTTCTTTTTTCTCTGCGGTAAAAAAGGCCTCAGATGGCGCATCCAATGTCTGCAAGCGCGCATCAAAGCGGATGACGCTTTCAATCCCCGGTATTTTAAAGTGTAACCCAGGCTCAATGTCATTGGCCGTAATTTCACCCACTCGCGTTTTAATCGCCGTATGCCCTTCGCGAACGATAAACACACTAGACAATAATAAAAGGAAAATAACGGCCAGCCCCACGACTAACCAAGTCAAATTAATCTTCATCGTGTTAACCTCTGCTGTGTGCTTTGATTGGTCGGTTTTTTCTCCTGCGCGGCATCTTTATCGTCTTGAATCAACTGGTTCAAGGTATGACGGGGCGCATTCACTGGCACAGGGGCTTCTGTTTTGCCTTGGGCATCACCAACGGGCAAATACAAAATCGGGGCATTTTCACCCGTATCGACAATCACATTATTCACGCGGCTATAAACCGACTGCAACGTCTCAATGTACATGCGGTCGCGTGTAATTTCAGGTGCCATTCGATAATTCGTCAAAATATCATTAAACCGAGTCGTTTCCCCCGTTGCTCTGGCGATGACTTCGGCTTTGTGCGTTTCGGCACGTTCGGTGATTTCTTTGGCTTGGGCGCGCGCCAACGGAATTTGTTGATTGCGGTAGGCTTGTGCTTGCAGCACATAACGCTCGGCATCTTCACGGGCTTTGACCGCATCATCAAAAGCCGCCTGCACCTCGTCTGGGGCTTTGGCGTCTCGCAGCTCAACCCGCTCGACCAAAATACCCGACTGGTAGCGCTCTAGCGTATCAACCAAATTTTGCTTAACCAGCGCAGGCCACTCGCTACGCCCTTCGGTCAAGACATAATCCACGTTATTAGCCCCCACGACCTCACGTACCGAAGACGCGAGTGCCTCTTCTAATACCCGCTCGGGACCATTCAAGTTAAACAAGAAATCCTCGGCGTTACCCACGCGATACTGAACCGCCAAACTGACTTCGACGATATTTTCGTCCGAGGTCAGAATTTGCCGTCTCGAATTCCCCGATGCGTCACCGGTATCGATGGTTTTTAAACTACCGACATCGACTTTATTGACTTTACCGATAGGATAAGGTTTATGAAAGTTAATCCCTGGTTGTACGGCGGTCTCTGTGTGTTTGCCAAACGTTAATTCAACGCCGTGAAAACCCTCTTGCAGAATATAAATCCCCGACGCACCCCATAACAACACAGCAACGCCCAAAATTGGCGCAATGGCTTTTTTGGGAATATGGAGCTCGGATTTGCCATTGGGTTTATTGCCATCAGGCTGATTATTGTTACCACCACCTAAGAAGCTTTCTTTTAATTTATTCAAAATACCACTGAGTTCATTACCTTCAGTATTTTTAGGGCGATTTCCCCACGGGTCATTATCTTGACTCATTACGTTCCTCGGTTAGAAATTATGTGTGTCTATTTTAGCGGTCTGACGATGACATGCAAGCATTGTCGGTTGCAGTTGCATTAAATTCATCTAATACTTGCCAAATTTCTGAGAATTCTTGTCTCAGCGACTCGATTTGTGTCATCGACAACGTGACGCACAGCATCATATTACCTGCCTCGTCTATTTGCTCAGATTCAACCTCGCCCAAGGCATACAACCGCGCCCTTAACGCCGCATCCGCAGGCGTGATTTTCAGCACCAAACGGCTCGTTTTGCCGTATAAATGCGCCCTAACCGCTGCCGCCAGCTCGGATAACCCTGCTTTGGTCAACGAAGACACAAACGCAGCTTTGACCTCGCCGCCATTTTCGATGATTTGTGCGGGCTGCCCCGTTAAATCAATCTTATTATACACGCGAATCATAGGCACATCGTCTGCGCCAATCGTCTTTAAGATGTCTCGCACATGGATTTCGTGTTCAATATGGCGGTCATCGGCGGCATCAATCACATGCAATAACAAATCGGCTTCGACGGTTTCTTGTAGTGTAGATTTAAACGCCGCCACCAATTCGTGCGGCAAATGACTAACAAACCCAACCGTATCCGTCATCAACACAGGGGCTTTGTCGATGGGGATTAGCTGGCGGATGGTGGTATCTAAGGTGGCAAATAATTGGTCTTTGGCATACACCTTGGCATCAGTCAGCGCATTAAATAGCGTTGACTTGCCCGCGTTGGTGTAGCCGACAACGGCAACCGTGGGAAATTGCTTGCGCTTGCGCCCCGAGCGAACCAATTCACGCTGCGAACCGACTTTTTCTAAGCGTTTTTCGATTTGTTTGATTCGCGCATTTAACAATCGGCGGTCTGTTTCGAGCTGGGTCTCGCCTGGCCCGCGCAACCCAATACCGCCTTTTTGGCGCTCTAGGTGCGTCCAACCTCGGATTAAGCGCGTTGATAGATGCTTTAGCTGGGCTAATTCGACTTGTAGCTTACCTTCGTGTGAGCGCGCCCGTTGGGCAAATATATCCAAAATCAACCCCGTCCGATCCAGCACACGGCATTGCAACAAGGCTTCTAAATTTCGCTCTTGGGAAGGCGATAACGTCGCATTAAATAACACCAGTTCAACGTCATTGGCGACGACCATTGCCTGTAGTTCTTCGGCTTTGCCTTTGCCGATAAGGTATTTGGCATTGGCGATTTTTCGGGTAACAGGTACCGAGTCTAGTATCTCAGCCCCTGCTGACAAGGCGAGTTCAGCGAATTCGTTGCGGTCTGATTCACTTAATAAAAATTCTAGCGAAACCTGAACCAGTAACGCACGTTCTCCTGATTGCGGTCGATCAAACACTAATGATCTAAACCGCGTAGTGCCGCCATCCGAACGACTGCCAGGCAAAACACCGACAACACCACTTAGTGCGACTCAGACGTTGGCGCATCTGCCTTGTCAGCCGACTCATTCTCACGCGGGATTCGCACCGCGTGTGCAGGCACTATCGTCGAGATGGCGTGCTTGTATATCATTTGGCTGGTATTATTCCTAAGCAGGATAACAAACTGATCAAATGATTCAATTTGTCCCTGAAGCTTGATGCCATTCATCAAAAAAATTGCGACTGGCGTGCGCTCTTTGCGTAGCGCGTTGAGATAAGGGTCTTGTAAAGACTGTGTTGCCATCTAGGTCACCTTTATAGTAGTAGTTAATTATGACTCAGTACATATTATCTCGAATATTTTTGATTTTGTCACGGATATTTGCTGCTGCTTCAAATTCTAGATTGGCTGCGTGGGTTTTCATCGTTTTTTCTAGCGCTTCAATTGCCTTGATGGCTTCGTTAAAGGGTAACGGCGGCAGCGGCTGCCCTTGTTCGTCTGTGCCTTGTCCGCGCTTGTTGCGCAAGGACTTACTCCCCACAAAACCACCCACCAAACTCTCAGCGACGGCTTTTTTAATACTGGTTGGCGTAATGCCGTGGGCTTCGTTATGGGCTATCTGTTTTTGGCGCCGCCGCGCCGTTTCATCAATTGCAAACTGCATGGATTTGGTGATTTTATCGCCGTACATAATAGCACGACCATTGACATGCCGTGCCGCACGACCAATCGTCTGGACCAACGCTTTTTCACCGCGCAAAAACCCCTCTTTGTCGGCATCTAATATCGCCACCAAAGACACCTCGGGCAAATCCAGCCCTTCACGCAATAGGTTAATCCCGACCAATACATCAAACACCCCACGCCGCAAATCGTGGATAATTTCGGTGCGCTCCACCGTGTCAATATCTGAGTGCAAATACCGCACACGCACCCCATGTTCGTCCAAATATTCGGTCAAATTCTCTGCCATTTTTTTGGTCAACGTAGTGACTAACACGCGCTCGCCTTGGTCGATAACGGCTGGAATTTCTGATAGCAAATCATCGACTTGGTGCGTGGCAGGCCTGACCTCGACTTGTGGATCTAATAGCCCCGTTGGGCGGACAATTTGCTCGGCAATTTGCCCCGAATGCGTCAGCTCATAATCGCCTGGCGTTGCCGAGACATAGATGGTCTGTGGTGCCATGGCTTCGAATTCTTCAAAGCGTAATGGCCGATTATCTAGCGCCGATGGCAGGCGAAATCCATAATTTACTAGCGTTTCTTTGCGCGAACGATCACCGCGATACATGCCATTGAGCTGACCAATCGTGACGTGGCTTTCGTCAATGAATAACAACGCATTGGCAGGCAAATAATCGTACAACGTCGGTGGTGGCTGCCCTGCTGCCCGCCCTGACAAATACCGCGAATAATTCTCAATCCCCGTGCAATAACCCAATTCGTTCATCATCTCAATATCAAACAGGGTGCGCTGCTCTAGCCGCTGCGCCTCGACCAGTTTGTTTTCCTGAGTTAGCGTGGCTAGTCGTGATTTTAGCTCGACTTTGATGGATTTAACGGCGTCGTCAATTGTAGATTTGGGGGTGGCATAGTGGGTTTTGGGGTAAATCGTCACGCGCGGCACGCGCCCCAGATACTCACCTGTCAGCGGATCAAAATAGCGAATGGATTCGATTTGGTCATCGAATAATTCGATACGCACCGCTTCCCACTCTGATTCGGCAGGGCGAATATCAATCACGTCACCGCGTACGCGAAAGGTCGCCCGCTCTAGGGCTATGTCATTGCGCGCATATTGTAACTGTGCCAACCGCCGCAGTAATTCGCGTTGGTTAATCGCATCGCCCTCGACCAAATGCACCACCATTTTGAGATACGCCTCAGGGTCGCCCAGTCCATAAATACACGACACAGACGACACAATAATCGTGTCTTGGCGCTCTAGGATGGATTTGGTCGCCGATAGGCGCATTTGTTCGATTTGCTCGTTAATCGACGCGTCTTTTTCAATAAACGTATCCGACGAAGGCACGTACGCTTCGGGCTGATAATAATCATAATACGAGACAAAATACTCCACCGAGTTATGCGGAAAAAACGCCTTCATCTCGGCATAAAGCTGCGCCGCCAGTATTTTGTTTTGCGCGAGTATTAGCGCGGGGCGGTTGGTGCTGGCAATGAGACTCGCCATCGTAAAGGTCTTGCCCGAACCCGTCACCCCCAGCAGGGTTTGTTGCGCCAACCCTGCCTCTAACCCATTTAGCAAGGTCTTAATAGCCGTCGGCTGATCACCACTGGGTGCATAGTCAGTGATTAATTCAAACGGGCGTTGGTCAATCGAAAATTGGGGCATCAGGTATCAGATTATGGGGGTTATTATGAGGATTGGTTGTTATGAATCTGCTGATTATCGCAGTTATCGGATGAAAAAACAAAACTATCACAACGCAGATTCAAAATAAAGCCGCCGCTCACCCCAAAAAATCACCATTTAATTGTCACAGCAATAATGCGATAGGAAATAAAATCAAAAACTAACGACAACTAACAATCAATAGGGCAATGAATACTGACTTATAGCATCAACGCCCCATCAGATAAGCCATTGTAAGTCGTGATAAAAATCACTCAGATAAATCTATCGGTGGTATCTCAACCCCTTCCAATAACCGCCTAAATGCAGCGCTATCAATCCGCACCATATTCGTCATTTCGCTGATTCTATTAGTGTAATAAGGGGCACTATACGCAAAAAAGCATAAGTCTTCCGCCTCATTTGTTAAATCGAGTACTTTGTAACGACGCCCTTCGCCAAGACGCACGTCGACCACATCAATTTCAAAGAAAACGATATTCTCTGGCACTAATACGCGATCAAAATCAATTGGGGGTGTCACTACATCAGCTAATTCTGAATGGGACAGTGAGCGAACAAGCATAGTAGGGTTTGGTGCCAAATGATAACCAAATGACGCAGTGAACTTGAACTCAGGCATACCCCGCATCGCGCTTCTCTTTTTTAGTGCAAATAGGTCTTCTTGATCCACCGAACACTCAAAGAATGCTGCATCAAAATATCGAGAAAAAAATCTCTTTGAAAGGTCCAGCTCGGTACTGACCTGAAAGGACACGTAATGTCGGTTAGGACTAAAACTACGGCGAGGGGCATCAGCCTCAATTAAATGTAGCCCTTCAACTCGAAGGTCATTAGATATCTTGGTCGCACAGCCTACTGTTGCGGTGGATAATAACAATACGACCAACCCTCTGAATAATAATTGTTTCATTTCATTCACTCTCCTATCTGTATAACGCTATCGCATTCATTATGGATCAACACGCCAAATATCAAACCCGCTCACAGGTTGAAAGCTATGATTAGCGGGATTACAATAAATGCCGCATATGACTGCGTGATTAGCATTGCTCCGATAAAAATTATCAGCATAGCCCAAGGGGGCATTGTTGTAACTACGCCCCACCGTGCCGATAAAATCAGCAGGACTGCTAAATAGCGTACCAGTTGAATCTAAATTAGTCCAGATAACTGCGTTATTGGCAACAGCCTGCAAATCAGGGCGCGTCCATCCTACGGCATCTACTGTGATTAACTGATGAACTTGCATCCCATCAGCGACCAAGTTCATGGTTTCATCAGCACCCCAGCTATGGGCAACAACCGTAACACGCCCTTCATATTGACCGACTAACTCGGGCAAGCGGTCACTGACATCGTGCCACTCAACATACTCATTAAAGAACTTTTCTTCATAAAGTCCCTTAACTGGGCCGACCCAATCATCAAGCAAACCACCCACACCAATGACTTTATCACCAGCATCAATGTCAGGTTTTGGCTTCTTTGGTGTTTGTGAACGCCTAGACTTATTCTGCTGCAGGTCATTCACTGCAAACATCATCATCCCAGTAATCGCGCCGTTAGCGAATTTACCGCCTGCGATTTTCGAGGTCGTCCCACCAATTAAGGCAGAAGCCACATATCCCGCACCTGGCATGGCTTTTTCTAGCTTACTCGCCACAGGCCCCGCGAGCTTACCAATAAACGCACTCGCAAAACTCGCCCCAAAGTCACCACCGCCCACATGACCAATCGCCCCTTGGGTAAACCCATGCGCGAACGCCGCCGCGATCCTATCGGGTATCCCCGTCAGTCCATCAAAGTAAAGCTAAATATCAGGACACCCAACACTCATGTTTTTTATACTTGGCCAGCTAAAATAAGAAGTGACAGAGTAGCATTCTTCGCGCTTATTAATGCGCAATAATATTGTCGTAACACCTTGTGTCACTTCAATTGACTGAGCAGAGCAATTGTTCGCAATACAATTTTTAATTGCATCATTATGCCGCAAATTATTTTCAATGACTCTAGCGTCGCTGGAACTAACTAATATCATCACTCCATAAATAACGATTGGAAATAAATCAAACAATGTTTTTAATGACACAGAATATCTTCGCGTAATAATGCTTGTCCTTAAAAAATAAAACATCCCGTAAATCAAATTCACTAAAATCCAAAAAAACATACAGAAAAAAAACAAATTATCAGCCAAGGCATAATCTATAACTAGATAAATGAAGAGACTAACAATAAACACAACATGATAAACTAGCCTATACGTTATAAAATCTCTGGCTAAATCCAGCAAAAAATAAGCCATAAAAACTATAACAACAATTGGGTAAAATATGGCGGACCAACTCTGACTGATACCATACCCAATTAGTAAGACAGGAATTATAAGAACAAGCCATTTATTTTGCATCAAAGTCCACAGTATCGAAAATCTGTTTTAGTATCATCTCAATCGATAACGCCACCATTCATCTTGCCCTTGTCACATATCATCCATTCGGTTAGCGCCTTGCACTACCTGTCTGATATGCTGTGATTGCACCTGGGTTAAATCAACCAATAGCGCATGGCCTGATGTTTGGTTGGCTTTTTCGCTTAGCATGTTATAAAAATGAATCACGTGGTTAGTCTGTTCGATATATTTATCCAAAATCGCACGGCTATCAAGCGATGCATACTCCGCTTGGCAGCCGTGTTCGTGGCCGCTCAGCGGAGATTTTTCAAAATATTCATACACCCAGCTATTCAGCGCATTGCCAAAATCCGCGCCGAGATAGCCTTGTAAAATATTCGATAAGGCGAGCTCATGGCCTGCGATATAGTGGAGCAACATTTGTGCACGTGCGTCACTATTCTGTACTGCACAGGCTTGCATGCAGTTCGCAAGCTGCAAATGGTATTCGTGTGTCCAATCGACAAATTGACTGATGGTCTCTACTTTCATTTTTTTTTGCTCCTTGATTTTGGGTGGTTTTGGGTGGTTTTTGATGGCTCTGGGTGTTGTTAACAGCCAGAGACAACGCCCACTGAAAAACGCCCAATGAAAAACGCCCAATGAAAAACGCCCACTGGCGTGTCGGATTGTGTCGGATTATGTCGGATTAGCTGGTGAGAAAGCCTTTACACCAAAAAATCGCACCGAAAAACTTAAGACTTCCAACATAGCATAATTTGTTGCTAGTTGCTAGTTTCTAGCGCTTAGACAACACTGCCTACCACCCTTTTACTGGGTTTGTGATAATTTTCTGACAATTTTGTTGACGCACCTAAGAGAGTCTTATAAAATACCTCGCACTTTCCCCGATAGCTCAGTTGGTAGAGCAGAAGACTGTTAATCTTTTGGTCGGCGGTTCAAGTCCGTCTCGGGGAGCCAAACACCAAACAGCCTGCATACGCAGGCTGTTTTTATTTCTACCGCCAGCAGTCACTTACCCTCTGCAATCACTTCTCCAGCAATCACTTCTTTGTGACTGCGTCTTTATCGATAACTTACCCCGCCACATTTATTTTTTGTAAAAATCGTCGTTTTTGTTATCGACAACCCGACTAAATTACGGTAAATTAATATTTGAGCACTGGTGTGATAACACTTAATAGGGAATGTGGTTTAAAACCAAACTGCCCCCGCAACTGTGAGAACATATTAGGCAAAAGTACATCACTGATGTTATTGGATTAGCAACCTCGGGCAATACGCCAACGCGTAATCGCAACCACGTAATCGCCCACACGTAACCGCTAAAACAAAACCCATTGGGAAGATTGCTTTGATACTGCCGTTCAAGTCAGGAGACCTGCCAGCTGCCCGCCTAGTGATTTGTACGGGGTGTGCAAAATCTTAGCGCAATGCGTTAGGGCGGATTTGCCCGTGCCTAGCGACTAGGCATGGTTTTATTTTGTATCCATAAAAGTACGGAGAAAATCATGCAAAAAATCATTCCTCTTGATTTGGTGTTATCACTTTCAACCCTAACCACATTAACCCTTACCGCAGTAACCCTAACCGCAGTAACCGCTTTACCAGCAACGGCGGATGAAACCAACCCGCAACAACTCGATGACATCTACGTCACCACCGCCTACAAAGCCCCTGCACAGTGGGACAATACAGGCTCCTCAGTAACGGTGCTAACGCCTGAAGATTTCGACCAGTTAAACGCGGTCGATGTTCTCGATGTCATTAAATCAGTCCCTGGCGTCAGCATCACACAAAGCGGCGGTCGTGGTACGCTTTCCAGTGTATTTATGCGCGGCGCAGACTCCGATCAGACCTTGGTGATTATTGATGGCATCAAGGTCAATAACCCTGGGGCAAATGGCGCGTATAACTTTGGCACCCTATCATTAAACGATGTTGAGCGCATAGAAGTCCTACGCGGCGAGCAATCTGCGCTGTGGGGTTCTGAGGCAATTGGTGGCGTCATCAGCATCCAAACCACCACAGGCAAAAACGCTGACAAACCATTCAATGCCAAAGTCAAACTCGGCGGCGGGTCTAATGCCACCGCTGAAAGCAACGTCAGCTTATACGGCAAAGAAGGGGCTTTTTACTACGCCATCAATGCCAATAAAACACGCACCAACGGCATCTCTGCCGCCAGCGAAAACACCTTTCATTACACCAATGACCAAGGCACGCAGATTATCTCAGGCGGCGCATCCGAAGACGATAGCTACCAAAGCGGTAGCGGCTCAATCCGCTTGGGCGCTGATTTTGAACGCGCTGGCATCGAGGTGCTAATGCGACACACGAGCATTACCAGTCATTACGACAACGGCCCACTCATCCGCGAAGCAGGCGATACCAATTTTGATTTCAGCCAAGAAAACGATGGCAACCCCAGTACCAAAACCAACGAAAACCTCATCAAACTCGAAGGCTTTGTCGGCAACCCTGACGACCGCATCCACCAACGCGCTTATATCAGCCACATGAGCAACAACAGCTATTTCTCAGGCCGATTTGGTGACAGCATTAACAACGCTGACAAACGCAATCTCGGCTACCAGCTTGATGTTAACTTTGACCAAGACGGTGCGGCCGAACAAGCTATCAGCGCCTACCTCGAATACACCAAAGACAAAATGGATGGGTTTAACGGTAACAACAGCCTCAGCCAAAACAGCGCCGCGGTTGAATATCGCTGGTTTCATGACAATGACCATGCCTTTTCGGCAGGCCTTCGCTATGATGACAATGACCTATTCAAAGACGACACCACTTTTCGTCTCGCCGGTGGCTTTCGCATCAATGACCTGACACGCCTACACGCCAGCATTGGTACGGGCATCAAAAATCCCACACTAATCGACCTATATGGCTTTGGCGGCGGCTTTCAAGGCAACCCCAATTTAAAACCCGAAAAAAGCTTAGGCGGCGAATTGGGCGTGACACTGACGACCACTGATGATCGCCATCGTGTTAATTTTACGTATTTTAACCGCCGCCTAGACGATGCGATTTCAGCCCGTTCGGTGCAAGACGCAAACGGTGACTTTACGCGCGAAGCCTTTAACATCGATGGCAAAACCCGTGTTGATGGATTTGAAGCCGGCTACCAAGGCGAACTAACAGATAAACTCACTTTATCAGCCAATTACACCTACACCAACAGCGAAGACCCCGATGGTAACGCGCTTATTCGTCGCCCCAAACACCAAGCAAGCAGCGGCCTAAACTACCAAATCAATGACCAGTGGCAAGCCCATGCAGACGTCACACATGTTGGCAAACGCGACGATGCCTATTTTGACAACAACACGTTCCAGCAAGTCGGCGTGGAATTGCCCAGCTACACGGTATTTAACCTCGGTACGCGCTACACGCTTAACAAACACCATACGCTATACCTCAACGCCAACAATATTTTCGATGAAAATTACGAAAATACCATCGGCTTTGGGCAGCCTGAGCGCAATTTCTTTATCGGCTATCAAGGCCAATGGTAAGCCCATCGCTAAGCGCAGCGGTAAACTTATCGGTAAGCGCAGCGCTAAGCCCAGCGGCAGGAAAAATAACAAAAAAATCGGCATTCACACAAAATGAACAAAATGTAATGCTATTGTTACCGAGATGATACAAATTTATCCTGCCTTTGATGCTATGCTTATCACAAGTCACCACAGACGACCTATTCGGGTTTCCTGGGGCGGCTTAAAACAAAGCAATCCGAAAAAAGCCACTAGGCGTGCAAGCGTCTGGTGGCTTCTTATTTCACGCCTGTTTAGCCCTAGGGTAGCGCCTAGACTGGCGACTAGGTTATTCTTTAGGCTATTGCTCAGGTTATTGCTCAGGTTATGCCTCTTTTTCAGTCTCACCAGCAGCTTTACCAGTGTAGCTGCGCAAGACAGCCCCCAACGCTTTGTTTCGCTCTCTTTATGTAGCGATCGGTTATTGATTGAAATCGCTAACGAAGCGTCCATTGCCGCATTATCCACCTACTCGACACGACCCGATTTAATGTTAGACCGAGTTAATCGCACCCACCCGACGGTCAAACCGCAAATCAATGACTTGCTCCCCTATGCCGATGCGACTTTTTTAATCAATGAAACTTTTTACCCCCAGCTTACCAGACAATTGCGCACGCTCAACTTTCATGTCATTGCGCTAAATGACAGCACCACATCGCCCGAAGCGCTCATTGAACACATCAACACCCTAGGCAATATCACCAACAATCCAAGCCAGTCTCGCGCCTTGGTTGCCAAAATCAAGGCATTAGAAGACGCCCTGCCAGCGCTTCCGCACGATACGGCATTAGTGATTGGTTATGGCGGGCTCATGGCAGCACTGCCTCAGTACCAACCATTTTTGGACTTGCTTAATCTCGCACCGAGCACCGCAACTCAAGCTAACCGACGCCAACAAATTAGCATTGAAAACTTGCTGGCAAACCCAGTCAATAATCTAATTTTCCTCACCCATCAAAGCCACTACAGCCGCGCCAATGCCTTTGCTGACAATCCCGTGCTGCAACAATTATCGGCAAGCGCTTTTACCATAAAACTGGCCACAAAATACTTAAGCTGCTATGACCATGGCATTTGGCTAGGCGCAACCCAAGTCGCCGCCGCGCGCGCCGATTTTCTCAAAGCCAGAGACACAGAAAAACATCAGGACAGTCCCCAGAACAAGGCGCACACCGCAAAAACCAGGCAACCCATTCAACCCCAACAACATAGGTCGTCGCAATGAAATTAGCGCGCTTGCCGTTTAATCTTGTGCTAACGCTCATCTTGTTAGTGCTTGTTTATGTCGGACTGACGCTAGGCATTGAGGCATTCAGCGTGATTGAAACCCCCGACGGTAACCAGCTGGACCTAAAACACCTCGTTATTTTTGAGGTTCGCTTGCCGCGTTTGTGCTTAGCGATGCTTTGTGGCGCTTGTCTTGCTATTACGGGTAACGCCATGCAAGGCATTTTTCAAAACCCACTGGCTAGCCCTGGCTTATTGGGCAGCGCCAGTGGCGCCAGTACGGCTAGCGTATTATTACTGTATTATGCACAAACCAGTACATTCGTGCTGTTGGGCGGCGGTGTCTTGGGTGCCAGTGTTGCATTTTTCGTGGTTTATTTGATTGCTTATCAACGCGGCCCAGCCATGTTAATTTTAGCGGGTGTCGCGGTCAACGCCTTGCTCGCTGCCACCACCACGTTGCTCTTATCCAATGCCAAAAATCCCTGGGCACTGGCAGAGCTCTATCACTGGCTGCAAGGTTCGCTCACGCTGGCAAATTTTGACGATATGCGCTTATCCATGCCCTTTGTCATTGCGGGATTATGGTTGATTTTTAGCCAACGCCGCTACATTGACGCACTGACCTTTGGCGAAGAAACAGCCAAAACCATGGGCATACGCTCTCGGCATGCGTTATTACTTAATGCCTTTGGCGTTTCGCTCATTTTAGGCGCCGTCATTCCGCAAACGGGTGTCATTGGATTTATTGGCTTAGTCGCCCCCCATTTAGCGCGTATGCTGCTCAAAACACGCCCGTCACAACTCTATCTAACCAGTGCGCTACTCGGTGCGATATTGCTACTCATTGCCGATTTACTTGTTTGGCACGTCCCCTTATTCGACGGCGTATTTGTCGGCACATTGACCTCGATTATTGGTGCGCCGTTTTTAGTCTGGATTCTCTATCAATACCAAACCAAAAGACACACATGATACGTACTGAATCGCTGTCGCTAAACAACCGCTTGCACGACATCACCCTCACGCTACCCGACTGCGGTCTGATCGGCATTATCGGCCCGAATGGCGCAGGCAAGTCTAGCCTGCTCAAATGCTTTGCTGGCATCGCCCAACCCGATAGCGGCACGGTTTTTATCAATGGTGAATCGTTACTCAAGCTAGACTATCTCGCGCGTGGACAGCGTATTGCCTATCTCGCACAAAACACCCCGATTGCTTGGGATATGCCCGTGTATGAGACGCTTGCACTGGGGCTAATCGACAAACTGCCCGCACCGCTGCAACAGCAAAAGGTTCAAACCATTGCAGCGACTTTTGCATTGACACCCCATCTCGACACCTCCATTTTTCAGCTATCTGGTGGCGAGCTCGCCCGTGTGCACTTAGCCAGAGCACTGATCAAAGATGCCCCCATTTTATTAGCCGATGAACCCATTGCCGCATTAGACCCTTATTATCAGATGGATATGATGCAGCTCTTGACCGACTTGGCGACCAAACAATTGTGTGTCATCGTGCTACATGATTTGGCATTGGCGTATCGCTTTTGTCAACATATCATCCTGATGGATAAAGGCCAAATGACTGCCTACGATGCAACGCAAAATGTCATTGTTAATGAGAATTTACGCACAGTATTTAAAATATCTGCTACAATCGATAAACAAACCAACAGCCTTTACAACCTAAAAAAACACCCATGAAAAAATTATTTGCTGTCTTAATACTGATTCACCTCACCTATACCGCCGCTGCCAAAACCGAGAGTAACGTGCCCGTCGATGAAATCCGTAATTTTATCGATATTTACAATGTCATTCGTAATGACTATGTCGAAGAAAAAGACGGTAAAACCTTATTAGATTATGCCATCGAAGGTATGCTCAGCGGATTAGATCCGCATTCGGTTTATTTTAAGCAATCAGAATTGGACAACTTCAACGACAGTACGCAAGGGACTTTTTTTGGTTTTGGGGTACAACTCGATATGCAAAATGGCAAACTCATCATCATTGCCCCCATTCCAGGCAGCCCCGCCGATGAAGCCGGCCTCAAAGCACGCGACCAAATTATCAAAATTGATGACCAAGTCATTGAAAACCTCTCACTACCTGAGGTAATGACGCTACTAAAAGAAACCGACACAGTCACCTTTACCGTGCAGCGCCGCGAGGAAAAACCCAAAACGTACACCGTCACCAAATCAACGGTCGAAATACCCAGCGTCAACAGCAAATTACTCGAAGCTGGCTACGGCTATTTGCAAATCACCCAGTTCCAACAAAAAACCGATCAAATGTTTGCGCGCCAATTGCAGTCGCTACTCGATGAAGACATCAACGGACTAATCGTTGACTTACGTAACAATCCAGGCGGCTTAGTACATGTTGCGACTAACATTGCGGATCAATTTTTAGACGCTGGCTTAATCGTTAGCACCAAAAATGAAAACACGGGCGTTGAGGACAAAATCCACGCCACCAAAAATGTCATGGCAGAGGATATGCCATTGGTTATTTTGATAAACGAAGGCAGCGCCTCCGCCTCTGAATTACTCGCTGGCGCATTACAAAGCCATAAGCGCGCCATTGTGGTCGGCCAACCAAGCTTTGGCAAAGGCTCGGTGCAAAACGTTATCACACTCAGCAACGGAGATGCCATCAAACTAACCACAGGGCGTTACTACACGCCAAACGGCGAGTCCATTCAGGCCAAAGGCATTACCCCAGACATCCAACTCAGCCAATTAACCGTCAGCGAAGCTGAAATTGATTTACTCAGCTATAGCGAAGCGGACATCAAGGGCCATTTGCCGCCACAACAACGAGACGACGCCAACAGCAATCGCTCGCAAGAAGCATCTGAAAAAACGTTGGCTAAAAATGATTTACAGTTATTTGAAGCGCTCAATATACTAAAAGTCTTGGTGCTCACCCAGTAACCCCTAAGACACGGCAACGCGACGCTAAACCACGCAAGGCGCATTTTGCATGCGAAAAATCATTCACATTGACATGGATGCTTTTTTTGCCTCGGTAGAACAACGCAACCAACCTGCCCTACACGGTCAACCCATCGCCGTCGGTGGCGACCCAAAAAAGCGGGGCGTGGTCGCAACAGCGAGCTACGAAGCCCGTGCGTTTGGCGTGCATTCCGCCATGCCAATGGCAACGGCAATCAAACGCTGTCCTGCGCTGATTGTTGTGCCATCGAATATCGCCGAATATCGCCGTGTTGCCATGCAAATTCGTGACATTTTTGCCCGATTTAGTGACTTGATTGAGCCGATATCCATTGACGAAGCTTACCTAGACGTCACCCACAACGATGATTTTTCAGGCTCTGCAACACGGGTTGCACAGGCTATCCTAAATACCATCAGCGAAGAAACACAACTCACCGCATCGGCGGGCGTATCGTATTGTAAATTTTTAGCCAAGTATGCCTCCAACGTCAACAAACCAAATGGCATTTACACCATCACCCCAGCCAATGCCAGACAAATCATCGACCAGATGCCCATCGGAAAATTTCATGGCATTGGCCCTGCAACCGAAAAAAAACTCCAACAACTCGCGATAAAAACGGGGTTTGATTTACGTCACGCAAGCCTAGATGCCCTAACCCAATTGCTGGGCAAAAATGCACGGTTTTACTACGAGTTAGCGCAAGGCAAAGACAATCGCGAAGTGCGTGCCGAGCGGATACGCAAATCCTATGGTAGCGAAACCACCTTTGCCAACGATTTAACCGCGCCGACGCAGTTAGCACAGGAATTAAGCCATTTGTTAAATACCACTTGGACTAGTTTAGCCAAGCACCAACTCACCCCTAAAACACTAACCATTAAAATCAAATACCAAGATTTTTCCCTACACACTCGCCGCTTGACCGAGCCCGCAGGAATAGACTCGCAACAATCTGCCCATATCATTGCCCAGCACCTACTAACTCGCCAACCCATCCTGCAACCCGTGCGCCTATTGGGCGTGAGTTTTTCTAATTTTTTATCGACCCACGTCGCCCACCAAACAAAACAATTACGTTTATTTTCCTAGCCCCCAGCCTGCCCGCGCGGTTATTTCGGCACAATGATTTCTTTGCGCTTTGCTATGAGGTTTGCTACGACCTTTATTATCTCTATCAACTATCATAAAAGTGTCATCATTCATTGCTATAGTGGCTTCAATAGTCATAATTGACGCAACGGCAACGGTAACAATGATTGATGTAAAACAACTACTGCACAGTAAAATTCCAGAAAAATGGCACAACACCTGGCTAATCAACGCAGCCGCCTATGCCCTGAAAAAAATCATCAAGCAAACAGAAATCAACCAATTTTTGCGCGAATCTCAGCACCTAAAAGGGTTTGATTTTATTGATGCCATATTAGATTATTTTCAATTTAGCTACCAAGTAAGCGAACGCGACAAGTCTTGTTTGCCTAGCGCTGGACGTTGCGTAATTGTTGCCAACCATCCATTGGGCGCATTGGATAGTTTGGCGTTATTGCATTGGGTTTGTCAGGTTCGTCCTGATGTCAAAATCCTTGCCAACGACATGCTATCAACGTTTGACGCGCTAAGTCCGTATTTACTCCCCGTCAATAACTTCAAAACCCGCCACGCAGCTGGGCGCATGAGTGCTATTCATGACGCACTCACCGAAGAAATGGCGGTCATTATTTTCCCTGCAGGTGAAGTCTCTCGGACGCGCTGGACACGAATACGCGATGGCGCTTGGCACAAAGGATTTTACCATTTTGCCAAACGTGCTAACGCCCCTATCGTGCCCGTTTATATTCAGGGGAAAAATACCTTTTGGTTTTATTTATGGGCGAAAATCAACCGCCAGTTAGCCATGATTTTACTCCCCCGCCAAATGTGGCATCAACGCAAAAAAGTCATTACACTGCGTGTTGGCTCAGCATTGCCCATTGACTTACTCACTCAACTCCCATTTAACGACAAGCAGATTATCACCATGGTCCGTAAGCACGTTTATAAACTGGCAAAAAACAGCAAAGGACTCTTTCAATTACCCGACCCAGTCGCACACCCAGAAAGGCGCAAGGACTTGCGCCTTTCTATCAATCATTGTCAAACACTGGGGCAAGACAGCAATGAAAATACCATACTACTTTATGAGCCACAGAAAAATTCCCCCTTATTGAGAGAGCTAGGACGACTTCGCGAGATGACCTTTAGACAAGTCGGAGAAGGCTCGCAAAAACGCCGTGACCTAGATCATTATGATGCCAACTACCAACATTTGATTATTTGGAATGACCATGACTTAGAAATCATGGGGGCTTACCGTGTTTTTCCGACTAAAAACTGCCTCGCAAACGCAACAAGCAACGCAACAAGCAAAACAACGAACACCACCGCAACGCGCATTGATATTTCGGCACTTTACACCAGCAGTTTATTTGATTTTCATGGTGATTTAAATTGGTTAGCAAATGGATTAGAGTTGGGGCGCAGTTTTGTCCAACCAAAATACTGGGGCACGCGTAGCTTGGACAACCTTTGGCAAGGCATCGGCGCCTATTGTGCCAAACATCCCGACATTCGCTATTTATTTGGCACGGTGAGCATTAGCGCCAGCTATCCAAGCACTGCGATCGATTATTTGGTGGCCTATTACCGCCACTATTACCCGCGAAGACAATTTGATATCCAATCAAAAAATCCCTACCGATTAAGTGCTGAGAGCCAACAACACTTTGACCGACTATTTGCTAATCAAACCAGAGACGCTGCCTATATCCACATGAAAAATCACCTGCGAGAAATGCATTTGGTCGTGCCGACTCTATTCAAACATTACGCCGCGCTTTGTGAGGCCAAAGGCGTTGTATTTACCGATTTTGGTGTTGATGATCGCTTTAATGGCTGCGTTGACGGGTTTGTTATTGTCGATTTACATCACATCAAACCCAGCAAGCACAAACGCTACCTCGCAGGGTATGAAGAAGGGTATCTCGCAGGATATCACGAAGCGCATCTCCGACCGCAACCATCCATCATGCCGTTATCTACCGACATAACCCCTACCGACATAACCCGCCAGTATGAGCAAATCGCTCGGGATTGAGCAATGACCAATCCACATCCAAGCTACCCAAACTATCCTGACTATCGGACGAAGCGCCACTATTACCGTCAATTAATTGCGTCACCCGCTCCGCCGTTGCAAGGCTATTGGTCATTCCCAAGCTGCCATGCCCAGTTGCAATCACTACGTTATCAAATCGGCTACTGCGACCAATTAATGGCAAATCATCAGGCGTTGCGGGGCGAAAACCACACCAATCTTGAATACGTGTCACTGGATGACTCAAGGTAAAATACTGTGCAGCACCCTGTACAATCGCATCAATTCGGCGCGAATCTAGCGTGGCATCAAACCCTGCCAGCTCATAATGACTGGTTAGCCGAAGCCATTGCCCCATTGGGGTGACTGCGATATGCTTTTCCGCGAGTAGCAAGGGCAAATCAACGTCCTGCGGGTTACGTGCTAGTGTCACGCTATAGCCCTTGGCAGGCTGTATGGGTAGATGAATACCCAACTGTTGGGCAATCTGCCCCGACCATGCACCACCTGCAAGCACCACCGTGTGCGCTTGGATATCGCCTTGCGAGGTAATAATCTGATTAATCCGTTGGTGCCTAGTTTTAAACCCTAGCACTTGACAATCACGCATAAATGTCACGCCCAGTTTCTGTGCCAATTCAACCAATGTCTTAAGTAACTTAACTGGATTAACCTGCGCATAATGCGGACAATAAAGCCCGTATTGAACAGCAGGATTTACCTGCGGTAGCCTTTCTCGAATTTGTTGCGGGGTTAAGGCTTCAACGGTGACGCCATAACGGCTTAAACGCCTCGCCGTATCACGTTCTGCCGCGTAGGCTTTGGCATCCATAAATAAGCTTATGCGTCCTTTATACGCAAAATCAACAGCTACCGCATGTTGTTGATGCAACGCTTCTAGTCGTTCGATTGTTTTTTTACCCATCGCTAATAGTAACGGGATGGCTTGCTCCACTTGCGTTTGGTTGCAGGCCCGTCCGAACTGCCATAACCAACGCAGTAGCGCTGGGTCTAAGCGCGGCTTGATACGTAAGGGGGCATCGCGTTCAAACAGCCATTTAAGCCCTTGCAATGGTACACCAGGCGCCGCCATAGGAATAGAGAATCCATGCGACAGCCATCCTGCATTACCATAAGAAGCAGCGTTGCCATGGGACGCCCCACACCCTAACTGATTTTTCTCCAATACGGTCACTCGATAGCCTTGCTCAGCCAAATAATAAGCGGATGCAACGCCGATGATGCCACCGCCAATAACGATGACATCGCCGCTATTTCCTTTGTCTATTAGGTTCATTTTATTTGATTCATTCGTTCGTTTTGAGTACTTTCATCGCACAATGTTAAACCATCGGCACAACTAAGCTAAAATGCCTAAATAGTTAACCGTCGCTACCTAAAAAAACTAAACAGATTACCTAGCCCTACACCTTGTCCTATTATACGCCCGAAGTGCTCATATAACTACAACACATAGCAAAAAAATCGTGTCATACTTTTAATGAATTTACACAATTATCGATAGCGTTTAGGTGTCATTTCAGTTATAATACCGAACCAATGTGCAAACGTGAAATGCAGGGTTAATCCATTGAATAAAATAAAAAATACCGCTATACTAGCACTTGCAAACGGAACTGTATTTAAGGGAACGTCCATTGGCGCAAAAGGCCATCGTGTCGGGGAAGTCGTTTTTAACACATCAATGACGGGTTACCAAGAAATCCTCACCGACCCGTCCTATGCCCAGCAAATTATCACCCTAACTTACCCCCACATCGGTAACGTTGGGACAAATCCACTAGACTCAGAGGCCAATACGACCCACGCAACGGGCTTGGTTGTCCGCGATGCGTCGATTACGACCAGCTCATGGCGTGCAGAGCAACCCTTGTCTGATTTTTTAGTGCACCATCGTGTGGTCGCTATTGCTGATATTGACACCCGCAAGCTCACCAGAATGTTACGCGATAACGGCGCGCAAAATGGCTGCATCATGGCTGGCGATATCGATGTCGACAAAGCCATTGCACTAGCGCAAGGGTTTGGCGGACTAAAAAACACGGATTTAGCGCAACAAGTCAGCACCCAACAGCCTTACGAATGGCTAGATGGTAAAGAGTGGGAACTTGCTAGCAATGACTACCCCAAGCGCAGCAGCACTCAATTTCATGTCGTTGCCTATGACTTTGGCATTAAACACAACATTTTGCGCAAACTCGCGTCACGCGGCTGTAAAATAACGGTCGTCCCTGCAAAGACTTCTGCTGCGGATGTGATGGCACTGCGTCCCGATGGCATTTTCTTATCCAACGGCCCTGGCGACCCAGCGCCGTGTCAATATGCAATTGATGCCGCCAAAACGTTTATTGACAACAAGACCCCCTTGTTCGGCATCTGTTTGGGCATGCAAATTCTGTCGCTTGCGGTTGGCGCCCAAACACAAAAAATGAAATTCGGTCACCACGGCGCTAACCATCCCGTCAAAGACACCCGTGATAACCGTGTTTATATCACCAGCCAAAATCACGGCTTTGCCGTTGATGAAAAAACCCTGCCAGAGACGGTTAATGTCACACACCGTTCGTTATTTGATGGCAGCTTACAGGGTATCGAGTTAACTAACTCGCCAGCGTTTGGTTTTCAAGGCCACCCCGAAGCAAGCCCAGGCCCGCAGGATATCGACGCCCTATTTGACCACTTTATTGCGTTAATGCAAGCGCATCACTCTTAACCCTTTGTAGCCTAAACAGATAAAAATCATGCCAAAACGTACTGACATTCAGAGCATCCTAATCATCGGCGCAGGTCCAATCGTCATTGGGCAAGCGTGTGAATTTGACTATTCAGGCGCTCAAGCCTGCAAAGCACTACGCGAAGAAGGATACCGCGTCATCTTGGTTAATTCTAACCCTGCGACGATCATGACGGATCCCGACATGGCCGATGCGACCTACATCGAACCCATCCGCTGGCAGACTTTACGTGAAGTCATCAAAGCAGAACGCCCTGATGCCATCCTCCCAACAATGGGCGGACAAACCGCACTAAACTGCGCATTAGATTTAGCCAAACACAACGTGTTAGCTGAGTACAACGTACAGCTTATCGGCGCCTCAGTCGATGCGATTAACACGGCTGAAGATCGTGATTTATTTAAAACCGCGATGACTGAGATCGGCTTGGGCTCGGCAAAATCCGCCGTTGTTCACAGCTTATCTGAGGCGCTGACCGTGCAAAAACAATTCGGCTTTCCGATTGTGATGCGTCCTTCGTTTACGTTAGGCGGCGCTGGCGGTGGGATTGCTTACAACCAAGAAGAATTTATTCGAATTGTCGAGCACGGGCTTGAATTATCGCCGACCACAGAAATTTTACTCGAAGAGTCCTTGCTCGGCTGGAAAGAATACGAAATGGAAGTCGTTCGCGACAAAGCCGACAATGCCATTATTGTCTGCGCCATAGAGAATTTCGATCCAATGGGTGTGCATACAGGCGACTCAATCACCGTTGCCCCTGCACAAACCTTAACGGATAAAGAATACCAGCTCATGCGCGATGCCTCTATCGCTATTTTGCGCAAAATCGGGGTCGAAACAGGTGGCTCTAATGTGCAATTCGCCGTCAACCCAACCGATGGCCGTCTGATTGTTATCGAAATGAACCCTCGCGTTTCGCGCTCTTCTGCGCTGGCTTCTAAGGCCACGGGGTTCCCCATCGCCAAAATCGCCGCCAAACTTGCGGTCGGATTTACACTAGATGAGCTCAAAAACGAAATCACAGGTGGACAAACGCCTGCCTCATTCGAGCCAAGCATCGATTACGTCGTCACCAAAATACCACGATTTAATTTTGAAAAATTCCCACAGACTACCAACCGTCTAACGACACAAATGCGCTCTGTCGGCGAAGTCATGGCGATTGGCAGAACGATGACTGAGTCGTTACAAAAAGCACTCAGAAGCTTAGAAACCGATGTATCGGGGCTTGACGAGCCGCGTGAGCAATTGACTGGCGATGCCCTGCGCAATGAAATTGGCAACCCCAGCCCAGAACGGATTTTTTACGTTGCTGATGCCATGCGCCAAGGCTATACCATCCAGCAATTACACGAAATCACCAGTATCGACCCGTGGTTTTTAGCACAGCTTGATCTGCTCATTCATTTAGAAAACGACATCAGTGAGTCGGGCATAGAATCGCTTGCTGACAAAGCAACTTTCTTAACTTACAAACGCCATGGGTTTTCGGACAGCCGCTTGGCGACTTTGTGTCATGTCAGCCAACAAGAAATAACCACACTACGCCATCAATTAAGACTGCATCCAGTCTATAAGCGCGTCGATACCTGTGCAGCTGAGTTCGCAACCAGTACGGCTTATCTCTATGCAACCTACGAAGAGGAATGCGAAGCCAACCCAACGCAAAACAAAAAAATCTTAATCCTAGGTGGCGGGCCAAACCGTATAGGGCAAGGCATCGAATTTGATTACTGCTGCGTACATGCCTCGTTAGCCCTACGCCAAGCAGGCTTTGAGACCATTATGGTTAACTGCAACCCAGAGACGGTGTCAACCGATTACGACACATCTAATCGCCTATATTTTGAACCACTCACACTAGAAGACGTATTAGAAATTGTACGCATTGAAAACCCAGTTGGTGTCATTGTTCAGTATGGCGGTCAGACCCCGTTAAAGCTTGCCAAAGCACTAGAACAAGCAGGTGTGCCCATTATCGGCACTAGTCCTGACGCTATCGACATGGCAGAAGACCGTGAACGTTTTCAACAAATGCTTAGCAAACTAGGGCTTAAACAACCGCCTAATCGCATTGCCAGTTCTGTCGAAGACGCCAAAACCGCAGCCCACGACATTGGCTATCCGTTGGTGGTACGACCATCTTATGTTTTGGGCGGTCGGGCAATGGAAATTGTCTATGACGAAACCAGTCTAGCACGTTATATGGAAACAGCCATTCGCAATGCTGCCAGCCTGCCCATTTTGTTAGACCGCTTTTTAAACGACGCTATCGAAGTCGATATCGATGCGATTTGTGACGGACAGCAAGTCTTAATCGGTGGCATTATGGAGCATATCGAAGAAGCAGGCGTGCATTCGGGAGACTCCGCTTGTTCATTGCCGCCGTACTCTTTATCGCTCACCCTGCAAGAACAAATGAGCGAACAAGTCAAAGCCATGGCCTTAGAAATTGGCGTGGTTGGTGCAATGAACGTCCAATTTGCCGTCAAAGAAGACACCATCTATGTATTAGAAGTCAATCCACGTGCATCGCGCACTTTGCCTTATGTATCCAAAGCCGTTGGCAAACCGCTTGCCAAAATCGGCGCACGTGTTATGGCAGGTGAATCACTCGCCGACATTGGTATCACAAAAATCAAAACGCCAGGGCATTTCTCTGTCAAAGAAGCCGTTTTTCCGTTTATCAAATTCCCTGATGTCGACCCCTTGCTCGGCCCTGAAATGAAATCCACTGGCGAAGTGATGGGGGTTGGCACCAGTTTTGCCAAAGCTTACGCCAGGGCCATTTTAGGCGCAGGAGAAAAGCTACCTGAAAAAGGCGACACCGTATTTATTAGTGTACGTAACGAAGACAAGACCAAATTGATACCGATTGCCAAAAGCATCCAAGAATTGGGCTTTCATATTGTCGCTACACACGGCACTTATCATACGCTGTGCGAGCAAAATATCCCTTGCACTCGCGTCAATAAACTCGCAGAAGGTCGCCCAAACATTGTTGATTCTATCAAAAACGGGGAAATTGCTTTTGTCATCAACACAACGCAAGGTGCCCAAGCGATTACCGACTCGTATGAAATTCGCCGTGAAGCCATTATGAACAAAGTTCTCTATACCACCACCATGGCTGGCGCCCGCGCGATTGCTTTTGCACTCGCGGCTGAGAACCTTGACAAGGTCAATAAAATACAAGATTTGCATTCATTTTCATCAGACTGACAAGGAGCACAATGTATTATGCAAGAAAAATATCCCATGACAACAAAAGGTGCAGAGGCGTTACGCGCAGAGCTCGATAGGCTGAAAGCGGTCGAACGACCCCGCGTAATTAATGCCATTGCCGAAGCGCGCGCGCACGGCGACTTAAAAGAAAACGCCGAATACCACGCCGCCCGTGAGGAACAAGGATTGGTGGAAGCGCAAATCAAAGACATCGAATACAAACTAAGCTTGGCACAAATCATTGATGTCACCATCTTGCCCCAAAATGGCAAAGTCGTCTTCGGCACGACGGTTGTCATCGAAAATCTCGATGATGAAAAGACCATGACGTATAAAATTGTCGGACAAGACGAGGCCAATGTTAATCAAGGGCTACTGGCTTACAACACGCCCATCGCACGTGCATTGATTGGTAATGAAGAAGGGGATGTTGTCGAAATAGAAACTCCAAGTGGCACGAAATCCTTTGAAATCTTATCCGTCAAATATGTATAATACCTATAATGCCTATAATGCGCGATAACCATTACCTGATTCGCCCGTGAAAACACTTAGCCAATACTTACTCGAGTTCGAACGCGATAACCCTGAGCACAAAGGGCTGCGGTTAGCGATAGAGGACATCGCCAAAGCGTGCGCCCGCATATCAGACTTAGTCGGTCGTGGCGCATTAGTTGGCATCCATGGGGATGCGGGTGAAACCAATGTGCAAGGCGAATCACAGCAACAATTGGATATTCTATCTAACCAAATCATGCTGGATATGCTCGCGTGGTCTGGTAACTGGGCGGGGCTTGCGTCTGAGGAGATGGAAAACATCTACCACATCCCCGCACGCTACCCCAAGGGCAAATACCTCTGCGCATTTGACCCCCTAGATGGCTCAGCCAACATCGACATTAATATGCCGATTGGCACGATTTTTTCGGTGCTGCCTTATGATCGTTCGGATGCGCCCCACAATCGAGACTTTTTACGCCCAGGCAGCGAACAAATTGCTGCGGGCTATGCGTTATATGGTGCTTGCACCATGCTAGTGTTAACACTGGGTCATGGCGTCCAGCGCTTTACCTTTGACCGCAGCATTGGTGAATTTTTTCTTACCAAAGAAAATATCCGCATTCCCGACAGCGCCAGTTTTTCGATTAATCTTTCAAACTATCGATTTTGGGAAAAGCCCATGCAGCAATATATCGATTTATGTCTAGCAGGTGACCAAGATGAATTGGCCAAAAATTACAACATGCGCTGGATGGGCTGCATGATTGCGGATTCACACAAAGCGCTGGAAAAAGGCGGTGTCTTTATGTATCCCGCCGATAATCGAGACCCAGCAAAACCTGCCAAGCTCCGTTTGCTATACGAAGTCAGCCCCATGAGTTATTTATTCGAACAAGCGGGTGGACGCGCCACAACGGGCACTGAAAATATCCTAGATATCATCCCAACCGAGCTTCACCAGCGTGTTCCTGCCATTTTGGGTAGCAAAGCCGAAGTCGACTATATCGAGGCATTACACCAAGCGGCACTGAAAAAAACAGATTAACCGCCAGCGGTGTTTAGAAATCTGCCAAATATGTTACAATCGGCAATCTGTCATCTCGACCGTCGACAACACATTGACAACACATTGACAATTATTCAAAAATACTTTAGCCATAAAACAGGACTTAACTCTATGAAAAAAATTGGTATTATCGCCGTTGCTGGCATCATTATAATTGCTGCTGCTGCGTTTCTTTTTAAAGGGAAAATTAGCGACTCCGTCGGTAATCAATTTGAAAAACAAGCAAAAACCTTTCTAGAAAACAACACCAACAAACCCATTTCAATTAAATCACTAGCGCAATCGCCCGAAATCACGACAGCGACCATTACCATTAATGAAGTCAAAGATACCGAGATTCGTAGCCAGCTGGATATCAGCCTTGCCATGGGGCAGAAATTTAGCCTACCGCTCAATACCGAAATCCAACGCGGTGAAATCAGCCATAATGGCAAAAGCTATGGTTTTGGCAAACTCGTCACCAAACCTGATCTATCCCAGTTTACCGATTTGCCAGCCGTTATTGATGAAAACACCTTTACCCTAGAGCAGTTTATTGACCTACTGGGTAACGTCCATGAGGTTTACACCGTGACACCACTATCATTTAAAGACAGTGGTAGCCAAATGAATTTCGCGGGGGCAACGGTGAATATCGATACCTCATTTTTTAACCGCGCGAATGCATCGGGCGATTTTGCTGTCAGAACCTTGACGGTAAACGAAGATAACAACACCTTTATTCTCTCGCCTATCGAAGGTAGCTTTAACCTGTCTGAAAATGGCGATTACCAAGTAAGCACAGGTCCACTTTCTATCGAAATTGCAGCCATTGATGGCACAGGCGGCATTCGCGCAGAGAAAATGATTTCCACTGGCAACTATCAATCGATTGACGGGCTGAGCGTCCCGCTTAACAATGGTGAAGCCAGCATTAAAGATATCAGCATAAAAGTACCTGATCCGATGACTGGACAAATGACCGAGATAAAATTAAGCAGCCTCGATTTTACGGGTGGTATTTATCAAAACGGTGACAATCACGTTGACATTAAATACAACGTCAAAGCCAACGCCACTGAGAATGGCATTGCATTACCACTACCCGTTTTATTGCAATCAGCGTCAATGGATTTTCAAATGAATCGCCTCGCCAATAGCGCGATAAACACCTACTTTGACACACTACTACCTATAATGTACCAGATTGAGAACAGCGCCAATGCAGAGGCTGAGGCACTAGCTGTTCTAGAAGGTCAGTTATTACCAGCCATCCAACAAAGCGATACACAAACGATGTTAGCATTCGATATTCAGACTGACCAAGGCAAGGCGGCAATGGATGCGGATTTCGCGCTTAATGAATCAGGTAAATCAGCAAGCGTCAACGACTTGATTGCCGCACTTAAGCGTGGTGATACGGGTATCATAAACGCCAATGCCAAGGCAAACATCGCCAAATCACTCAGCGATGCCACCGAGTTAACTAGCATGCTGCAGTTGTTTATGGGTGAATATGTGAATGAGACTGAGACCGACTATACCTTTGAAGCTGTCCTCAAAGACGGCCAGGCAACGCTTAACGGTAAACCGTTACCGCTATAAGCTACCTTTTTATCAGCTGATGTGAATTTAGCCCGCGCATGCGGGCTTTTTTTGTGCGAGTTAATCTGTTTAGTACTGCTACACTGAAACCATCTGCAATGAAACCGTCTGCGATAAAAACGTCTACCGTTAAAACACCAACAGGACTTGAAATCGATTAAAGACACCCTATTTATAGGCAATAATCCATTAATCAATTAATTAATCACTATTACCTAACCAATAGGAGCAGCGTTACTATGTCAACAACCGAAAAAATGGGATTTCAAACCGAAGTCAGTCAATTACTCCATCTTGTTACACATTCACTCTACTCAAACAAAGAAATATTCTTGCGAGAACTCATCTCCAACGCATCCGATGCCATCGATAAACTTAAATTCGTTGCGCTTTCCGATAATAATCTCTACGAAAATGACAGCGACCTAAAAATCCAAATTCGCTTCGATGAAACCGCTAACACACTAACCATTAGCGATAATGGTATTGGCATGAATCGGCAAGAACTAATTGACAACCTTGGCACTATCGCCAAATCGGGCACCAAGGCATTTTTTGAACAACTCTCAGGCGATGCAGGCAAAGACTCTGAGTTAATTGGACAATTTGGGGTTGGGTTTTATTCTGCATTTATTGTTGCCGACAAAGTCACTGTCAACACTCGAAAAGCTGGTGAAAGCGAAGCACACCAATGGGTGTCTGACGGCCATAGCGATTTTGAAATCAGCACCAGCGACAAAGCCAGTCGCGGAACAGACATCGTACTTCATCTCAAATCTAGCGAAACCCAATTCACCAATCGCTGGCAGTTACAGCAAATCATCACAAAATATTCCGATCACATCAGTGTACCAGTCGAGCTATGGCAAGATGCCATTGCTGAAGAAAAAGACGAAGATGGCAATATTACCGTTGCCGCCCAAGCAGGGAAATTTGAGCAAATCAATCGCGCCAAGGCACTCTGGCTACGCAACAAATCCGATATCAGCGATGAGGAATACCAAACATTTTACAAACATATCAGCCACGATTTCCAAGATGCCGCCACGTGGACACACAATAAAGTCGAAGGCAAACTCGAATACACGTCGTTGCTTTTTGTGCCGCAGAAAGCTCCATTTGACTTATTTCAACGCGACAGCAAACGGGGGCTAAAGTTATTCGTACAACGCGTCTTTATTATGGATGATGCCGAGCAGTTTTTGCCGCATTACCTAAGATTTATCAAAGGCGTGATTGATTCTAATGATTTACCGCTCAATGTCTCACGAGAAATCTTACAAGACGGTGCTGTCACACAATCCTTACGCAAAGCCTGTACCAAACGCGCACTGGACATGATGGGCAGGCTCGCTGAGGACAATGAAAAATACGCCAATTTTTGGCAAGAATTTGGCAACACACTCAAAGAAGGCATCGGTGAAGACTTTGCCAATCGGGAAAATCTATTCAAATTACTGCGCTTTGCCTCTACCCAAGATGAAACGGGCAATCCAACAACCGCCCTCGCCGATTACGTGGCACGCATGCCCGAAAAACAAGAAAAAATTTACTACCTCATTGCTGACTCTCAAACGGCGGCAAAACATAGCCCGCATTTGGAAATTTTTGCTAAAAATGGAATCGAAGTCTTACTCATGTGGGAACCTATCGATGAATGGATGATGGGGCAATTGCACGAATTTGAAGGCAAACCATTCGAAGCCATCAACCAAACCGATATCAGCGGTGAATTATTTCAAACAGAATCGGATGAGACAGACGATAGCGATAGCGACAAAGACCAGTATCAAACACTCATTGAAAACATAAAAACCACCTTAGGCGATCACGTCGTGGACGTTCGCATCAGCAAGCGCCTCACCAAAACACCGACTTGCGTGGTACTCGAATCAGGAGCGCTATCTAACCAAATGCAGCGCATTATGAAAGCGGCTGGTCAAGCGGTACCTAAACAGCGCTATATTTTTGAAATCAACACCGACCATCCTTTGATTCAACAGCTGTCCACCGTATCTGAATCGCAGTTTGCTGATTGGGTTACGGTATTATTTGACCAGGCGCTACTGGCTGAAAATGGTAACCTTGATGATGCCGCCACCTTCATTAGCAAAATGAACGGCTTATTATTAGCAGGCGAATAACGACATAATCCATTCACTAGCGGGCATTCACTTGCCCGCTAGCTGATCGCATTAACTGATCGCATTAACTGGTCGCACACCCGCACCCAAATGATGTCGGTTGAATTTTGCGGATAATGTCTTATTTCCTTCATCTTTTTTTGCTACACTGTTCGGCAGTTTTATTTATTCAATTAAATTCTATTCATCAATCGGGGAAAACACTATGAGTGACACCATCCATCACCGCGTCATTATCTTAGGCTCGGGGCCAGCAGGCTATACTGCTGCTGTGTACGCCGCACGGGCAAATAATGCGCCAGCCGTCATTACGGGTTTAGAGCCAGGTGGACAACTAACGACTACCACCGAAGTCGATAATTGGCCAGGAGATGCCGAGGGCGTTCAAGGTCCTGAATTAATGCAGCGTATGCAAGCCCATGCTGAACGGTTTAATACCAAAATTTTCAACGATTATATTAACCAAGTTGATTTATCAACACGTCCTTTTACGCTTTTTGGTAACGACACGTATACCTGCGATGCACTGATTATTGCAACGGGCGCTAGCGCCAAATATTTAGGGCTACCTTCAGAAACCCAATTCAAAGGCCGTGGGGTTTCTGCTTGTGCAACGTGTGATGGTTTTTTCTACCGTAACAAGCCAGTTGCAGTCGTCGGCGGCGGTAACACGGCAGTAGAAGAAGCACTATACCTATCGAATCTCTGTGAAAAAGTCTATCTCATTCACCGCCGCGACACCTTTCGCGCCGAGGCCATTATGATTGACCACCTGATGCAAAAAGTCGACAAAGGCAATATCGAGCTTATCTTAAACCACACCCTTGACGAAGTCATCGGCGATAACCAAGGCGTCACCCAAATTCGCGTCAAATCTAGCGATGAGGCGAATACGCAACTACTCACAGTGGACGGTGTATTTATTGCGATTGGCCACAAGCCTAACACCGACCTATTCGCCGACCAATTGGCGATGGATAATGGTTATATCCGCGTCAAATCAGGGCAAAGTGCCAACGCCACCCAAACCAGCGTCCCTGGCGTATTTGCCGCAGGCGATGTCACCGACCAAGTCTATCGCCAAGCCATCACCTCAGCTGGCGCTGGCTGCATGGCCGCACTCGATGCCGATCATTTTTTACGCAATCAGGCAGACTGAGGGTGGATTAGGTACTACATTTTCAACCCAGCGTAACATACTGATAAAAATCAAGGAAATAAACCTCACCAGTCACCGCCTTTTGATGAGGTTGATATTTATGGACTATATTATTGTATCGGGTTAATTCTTTTAGTGACCAACATTAGTACAGCGGTGACAAGCACGAGCAATGTTGTTCCTAGCAATAGCGCAAAATCTTCCATATTTAAAATGCTATAAAGCGATGCATACAGCACTGATAACACAGAAAATAATATTCCCGCCTTCTTCTTATCGCGAATGACGGCGCCAATATAGAGCGTTATCATGCTCACAATGACACCAGCTGATATTAAATAGGATAGCGAAAAAGATAGGTGTTCTGATAAGGATAATAAGCAAAGATAAAATAAACTAACTGCCACGCCCGTAATCATATATTGAATATAGTGAATCGGGCGTTTAATCGTACGCTCAACAACAAAACAAGTCAAAAATGTCAATGAGATAAATAAAATACTATATTTTATGGCTCGATAAACCATATTATAAGTGACGACAGGTTCAAATAAATCAACACCCGCATAAAATGATGATAGCTGGGACAGTTGGGTTGTTTTTTTTGTTGCAAGCTCATTGCTCGTATTGTCTGTTTCTCCTAAAAGGATAACTTGATTATAACTACGTGCCAGACTAGGGATATTCCAACTTGCACTAAATCCGCTATCGCCAATATTCCTTGTTTTCGGCAAGGTGTCACCTGTAAAGCTTGGGTGCGGCCATTTGGATTGCATATTGACAGTGGTATTTCTTCCCCAAGGTAAAAAACTCAAGCTACGGCTACCATTAAATTGCAAATCAAAACTAAATGTTAACGTATTAAATGGTTTTATTTCTCCCAATTTAGTATGAAAACCAGTTTTTACCACTTGCTCCATATTTGAGCCAGGCTCAAATTTTAATGAGGCTTCATTAACTTGCAAATTGCTTATTTGTTTGATGGCGCTAGTGTCGCTTAAACCAACGACTAATTCAATCTCATCAATCACAAATCGATCAAAGCCTTTGATTTCATCCGCTAGTTTAGGCAAGACAAATTGGCCATGAATTTTAGCGTTGGATTGATAGACTAGCGCAGGAAAAATACCGTACTGACGGACTTCATCATCAATGATAAAATCCATATTTAAATCTTCGGGAAGCAGTATCAAATAGTGTTTTTCCTCTACCATTTTAGGTGTTTTTATTGCTTTCGTTTCCGATATAATTTGAGGTGCGTCAACGATTACGGGTACGGTCATTATGCTGCCATCTTTATCGGTGATTTTTTTTTGGACTTCTACACGATTAATGACTTCTTTTTTTTCAACGACTTCTTTTATATCAACCATCTCTTTATTGACATAAAATGGAATTAACATCAAAGGCCCTGAAAGCGTTTGTTTATCTCCCCATGAGGACGTTATCGATTGTACCGCTTCATTGCGATACGATACACGCTCTTGTAATGTTTCCATTACTAGTGATGTCGGCAGCAGCATAATAAAAATTATGGCGGTAATAATGACACCACGAATCAGTAAGTCTTGTTTTCTAAACATCGATACGATGCTGGATATTTTACTCGTTTCTTGCATGGATTCCTCACTTAATTGATAAAAAATCTATACTAAGCCGCCAACATGTGATTCGTGTGAGGTTATGTGTGGTTTGTGTGAGGTTATGTGTGAATTCTGTGAGGACTTACATCGCTGTGATACGGCGATGTTGAATATATATAAATATATTAATTATATCAAATTACTATCTACGCATATCTAGACATGGTAGGTGCTACATAGAAGGATAGTCGATTATTTTTCAATCGGATGATACGGGCTGACTCGCTTGATAGATTCACACATTAATTTGAATGCTATTTTTTTCTGAGTAACTTGCTGTGCTTCCATATTGAGCGCGACGTCCAGTGTTCAATAAATGTTCAACCAGTCCCAACGCAATCCTACGTATTTATTGACGTGATTGCGCGGTTTCAAAGCAATAAGGTGGGACACGTTCACCAGCTCGAATCACTGCTGGGTCATACGCTTTGCGAGCAAATACCCGTAACACAATAGGCTCAAAAAAGGTCAACGGCTTTGTGGGGTAATTGGGATCGAAACTCGCCTGATCCCAATGCTCACAAAAATAATCACAATCATCAAAATACCGATGCCCTGCATATTGTTGGCGTTGATTTTTATCTCCACCGACAAATTCACCGTAGTATTGTAATTGAAAGTCTCCGTGTTTTTCAACCACCCAACGGCACTGCTCGCGAACGAATGGCGCTAAAATACTGGCCGCATACTCACTGTGATTGAGCGGTGCATAAACATCGCCAATATCATGCAGCAGAGCAGCCACAATCCAGTCGTCATCCGCGCCATCGTAATACGCCCGTGTTGCCGTCTGCAAGCTATGCGTTAGCCGTGATACTTGATAGCCTGATAGCGTTTCTTCTAACGTGCTGAGCGCCTGAATTAACCGAGCACCAGTTGCACTGGCATAGTCACTCTCTAAAGTCTCAAGCAGCGAATAGTCTTCGGCATCGCCCGTTTTCATCTGGGTAAATTTTACTGTCTTCATGCTTTGCTCCGTTATGTATGTGGTGTATGTTGTGCGGTGTGTGGCGTTTATCGCCTATTGGTATTTTTTGTTTAGCAACTGATAGTGGCTTTTGGGCGCATCACGATCAATATAACAGCCTTGCACATGGCGCTTTCCTGTGGAGGGATCAAAAGCGCGTCGACCATGCAACACACGGTTATTATCAAACATCATCAACTGCCCCGTTTTGAGTTTAAACTCAATCTCATACTGCGGGTCATTTAACAAGGCATTCAAGCGATTTCTCGCCCGCTGAAATAATTGCAGCGTCGGCTCGGGCAACAACGGCAAATCGTCTAATCTTGGGCTG
The DNA here is from genome assembly GCF_009362845.1 of Ostreibacterium oceani. NCBI lineage: Bacteria > Pseudomonadati > Pseudomonadota > Gammaproteobacteria > Cardiobacteriales > Ostreibacteriaceae > Ostreibacterium > Ostreibacterium oceani. Next base: position 116,487 of record NZ_WHNW01000002.1, read on the forward strand.
TAATGAATGCCAAGCACATTGTGACTATCATCGGTTTCAATAATGGTGTGGTAGCTAATCAGCGACGTATCTGCGTCAAAAAAACGAAAACGAATCGGTACAGTCGCCAGTAATTCATAGCCTTTGGGCTCTTCTTGGCGTAGCTGATTAAGCACCGCAAGGCTATCAACCAACGTTGATTCGCCGCCCTTAGAATCATTGTATAAGCAGTGTAATAATTGAATACCAGGCACAGGGTCTCGATACGGATTATCTGTGTGTGGCCCAATGGCATGCGATGTATAGGCCAAATCATTTGCATTGGGTCGCGAATACACCTCAAAATAACGACCAAAATTGGTATCCCGCACATAACCAAAACGAGTCGCAACAGCCAAAATCGATTCAGGCGCCACTGGCGTGTTATCAATAATAATAAACCCATAGGTCAAAAAATCCTTAACTGCCTTGAAAAAGCGAGCATCGTCTTGGGATATCGTTAACCAATCATGGTTTAGATTAGGCACGGTCTTTGCTTGCCAGATAATTTTGTTGGGTTCTATCGGCTCAGGCTGGCAGTCAGCCAATAGCTTCGTAATAGAGTATTCCCCTTGATAACCATCACTAAAGCCTATAGTTAACGTATCGCCTGATTGTTTTGCATCGGTTATTGCCAGCGTCGGTGCCAAACTGTGACTATTGAATAACCGCTGCTGCGTGTTGGCATCGACTTGATCTGCGCTCTGCGCACGTTCTCGCAACCACAAAGCGGGCAGTGTCAGATTATCGTGCGTAGATATCGTATAAACATTATCGGCAGATTGGATAGATAACATAACGACCACCTATAAATTGATTTAATGAATCATCATTAAATCATAGAAAAAATCGCGCGACAATATTGTATTTTTTTATTTAAAACATAAAATGAGCTTATGAATCGTTTGATATCCAAGCTCCCACCACTCAAGTCCTTAGTGGCATTTGAGGCCGTCTGCCGCTGTGGCTCAGTCACCGCGGCCGCCAAAGAGCTGACCAGTTCACAGCCCAGTGTTTCCCAACACATTCGACAATTAGAAACGAATCTAGGAACCGCCTTATTTTTCAAACAAGGCAGACAGCTCAAACTAACAACAGCGGGGCAATCGTTTTACGAACAAATTGCACCCACGCTGTGGCAAATTGCGCAAACTGCCGAAAATCTGCGCGATGTCAGCCTGCAACAAAAAACCTTAGACATTATTTGCCATACAGGGCTTGCGATGTTTTGGCTTTTGCCGCGCTTGACTGAATTACAAAATGCCATTGCGCCCATTCAATTAAACATCACACTGTCGGATAATCCAAACCAACCGATTACGCGACGTGCCAACCTCCTCATCATGCAATTCGGACCGCTATCACACCACAAAAATCAGCGTGTACTGTTTCACGAAAGTGTCAGCTTAGTCGCGGGCAGCCGCTATGCGCAAACGCATCAACTCACGCCATCAACCTCATTAGCGCAAATCGTGGACGGCATTGCTCAACAAACTATACAGCTAATCCATATGGACAATCAAGACGGACGCTGGCTCGATTGGCGCCAGTGGCTACGTAAGCAAGGGGTTGAGCTACCTCAGACACACCAACCCGTTTACCTAGGCAATTACCACACCGTCATTACCCAAGCCCAACACAACCAAGGCCTCGCTTTAGGCTGGCATGGTATTATTGACACCTTAATCGACCAAGGTGACCTCGTTTGTGTGACGACCAAAACAACACAGCGAAAAAATTACGGCTACTACCTTGATATTGCACATTTAGATGCTACATTTCTGCCAGTTGTTTGCGCTTTACAGCAGTTTGCCACGCCTCACTTAGCCCCAACGCCTTAACGCCAACGCCTTAGCCCACTCGTATCAGATCACTAAAATAAGAGAGATTCACACCTTAGGTGGTATGCAAGGTGGTATGCAGGGTGGCATTCACCTCAGCGCATATCGATAGCAGCCACTCGATAAATGCTTTTTCGTAAGGCTGCAATGAAAAGACTGGCTCAATTAAGTAAAAACTGTCTCGAACAGCAAAGGGAAGCACCGCCGCCTGTTTGATTTCTCCTTTTGCTAAACCATAAGACGCCAATGCCGCTGATAGCAGGCTGATGCCTGACCCTTGTTTAGCAAACTGGTATAGCAACGTAGATGAATCTGCCGCCATAGGAATCAAGACTGGGGACTGTTGCGCGTTAATTGGTTGCATTCCCGCCTTAGTCAGCCACAACAACCAATTATAATGCACACCCGTTAATTCAAACAATGGATATGCTAAAAACGCGTCCAATCGCATCGGAATATCGGGCAATTGTGGCGCGGAAACGGCCAGCGCTTGGTCGTTGAACAATCGCTCGCACGGTTCTGGCCACTGACCAATCCCGTGGCGGATTTCAATACATTGCCCTGTCATTTTAGGCTGGTGATGCCACCAAATCATATTCTCAAAAACAATCTGCACCTCAGGGTACTGCCGCCTAAATTCTGCAATACGCGGCGCAATAAACAGGGTTGCAAAGGCAATATCCGTTCGGATGTTGATGAATGGATGATGGCTGAATAAGCTCTGCGTTGCCGCCGCTAATTGACTAAACGATTGATTTACAGTGGGCAAATAATGATTGCCAATAGTCGTCAACTGCAACTGCTTTGCATCACGAATAAATAACGCACAACCAAGATGATTTTCTAGGTTTTTCACCTGCTGACTAATTGCCGACTGGGTGACATTGAGCTCTTTTGCCGCCAACGAAAAACTCCCGTGCCGTGCCGTCACTTCAAAGGCTCTTAGCCAGTTTAATGGTGGAATATTGCGCATGAGTTTATCGTCTCAAATTAGCTAGTGGATTAGATTTTCTAATATATATTAATAATAATGATAAAAGCAATAAATAAATATAGCATTTGCGTCTTATTATTTTTAAGATGGCTTCACGATCAGGCACCAATCAGGCATTATTGCTTATTAACCAATAAAACGTTTAACCACTTACGCACTTACGTAATGATAACTCAATAGATGCATCATAAATTTACGATTTAACCCACTTAATTATAATAAAAAATAGGAGAATCACATGCTAGAAGATAATGAATTAGATGGCTACATCCAAAAACGCGGCGTGCTCAAAGGGCTAAATGCCGAAATGGGTATTGCGGCTTTTACCATGATTATCATTTTTATCCTTTATACCATCCTAATGGGAGACACAGCAAGCACACAATTTCTCGGGATGAAATCTTGGATTGAATCGACTTTGGGCTGGTACTATGTCGCACTAATGGTGCTCACACTCTGTATTTGTATCGGCATCATGTTTGGACGTGCAGGTAGCATCAGACTAGGTCCCGATAATGAAAAGCCAGAATTTTCTAACTTCGCTTGGTTTTCGATGCTTTTTGGCTGCGGAACAGGTGCTGGCATGCTGTTTTTCAGCATGTCTGAACCCATGATTCACTTCGCCAGTCAGTGGAGTGGTGGTAATCCGTTTTTAAGTGCCGAAGTCAAATCGGCAGTCGCCCAATTCTTTACCTTAAAACAAGAAGCGCTAGACGCTGGATTAACGCCAGGGCAAGAAGGATTCCCTGTACCCAATGATTTGGTCGCCAAAGCCGCAACCGGTGGATTAAAAATGACCATTTTCCATTGGGGGATTATTGCATGGGCAATGTATGCAATCGTTGGGGTATCCCTCGCCTATTTTGCCTTTAGAAAAGGGTTACCACTCTCCATTCGCTCCGCGCTATACCCGCTAATCGGCGATAAAATTTATGGTTTTTGGGGGCATCTTGTCGATATTTTAGCGGTTTTTGGCACCATTTTTGGTATTGCGACAACCTTGGGCTTAGGCGTTGATCAAATTGGCTCAGGCTTGGTTTCCATCGGTGCGATTGAAACCAAATCGCAAACCGTCACTATCGTCTCAATTGTTATCATTACCGCCATTGCCACAATCTCCGCCACCACTGGGGTTGGCAAGGGCATTAAAATCCTATCAGTCAGTAACACGTGGATTTGTATCGGGTTAATCACTTACTTTTTATTATTCAGCAATTTTAATTACTTAGTTGCCAGCACCTTGAGTGGATTAGGTGACTATTTATCTGGCAGCATCACGATGTCAACCTGGACCGCTCGCAGCGCCGAAGAACGCGTCTGGCAAGGTGGATGGACAATCTTCTACTGGGGCTGGTGGATTGCATGGGCGGCGTTTGTCGGGTTATTTATTGCACGTATCTCGCGCGGCCGAACCATTCGTGAATTTATGCTAGGCGTAATATTCGTCCCAACGTTGGTTGGCATGGTCTGGTTTGGCGTCATTGGTTCTGCTGGCATTTATGAATCACTGTACGGCAGCGACATGAGTATTTACAATACTTCTGTACAAAACTGGGACTATGCTGGCACGCTGTATGCCGCCTTTGATGTGCTATCACCTGGACTTACCGCAACGTTTATGAAAATAGTCGCCATTATTGTCGTCGTTGTTTTCTTTGTCACGGCAGCTGACTCAGGCACGTTGGTCCTTGGTCGTTTGTTGTCTTTTGGTCGCCGACCACCGATTCAACAACGCGTTATCTGGGGTATTGTGTTAGGCGCTGTGACATTGATTGTTCTGCTTCTCGGCAAAGAGCAAGCTTTAAAAGCACTTCAAGCAGCATCTATTGCTGGGGCACTGCCCTTTAGCTTTGTCTTAATCATTATGTGCTGGGGCTTGGTCAAAGGCATATTTGCCGAAGTCAATGAGATTAAAGCAGAGGAGTTGGCACTCAAGCAAAGAACGCTAGCCAATAACCCTGACAATAGCTCTACGGCTAATCCAGTAACTAACCCCACGACTCACCCCACGACTCACCCCTCTACTAACCCAGCAGGGCAATCATCATAACGGGCCTCTCTACTGCCCACCAATCATCTAACCGATGGTTTGGTGGGCAGACTACTAACAATAACAATAACGATAGCAATAGCAATAACAACAACGGCAACGGCAACGGCAACGGCAACCATCATTGGCCATTGGCAAAATAAAAAAATAAAATAAAAAAATAAAAAAGCACCGTAAAATCGGTGCTTTTTTATTACGTCGGTGTAGCACACTGGCATGCTACATCGACGCTTAGTCTAGATACAGATTATCGTGTTAGTTCTTTTTGCTTTGGTAGTCTTCTATCGCCGCTTTAATCGCATCTTCGGCAAGCACCGAACAATGAATTTTAACTGGCGGCAAACCTAATTCATCAGCAATGGATTTATTCGTAATGGTCGATGCTTCTTCGATGGTTTTGCCTTTGACCCATTCAGTCAATAACGAGCTAGACGCAATCGCCGAACCACAGCCGTACGTTTTAAATTTAGCGTCAGAAATAACGCCTTCTCCATTAACCTCAATTTGTAGACGCATCACATCACCACAAGCTGGCGCCCCAACGATACCTGTCCCAACTGTTTCAGAATCTTGGTTTAATGTCCCAACATTGCGTGGATTCTCATAATGATCCATTACCTTGTCGCTATATGCCATTTTATCCCCCGTTTTTTATTTTCAATTTACTTAATACTATTCTATTTACTTGATTATTTATCAATCATTTGTCATGAAAATGCTACCCGATTATTCATCTATGGCTTTTCCATTGCGCTAGTTTCCATCGTGTTAGCTTTATCCGCTTGCTTATCTACTTGCGACAGTTTTCTAAAATGAATCCGCTGATCTTGCTCTCGGCAAAGTCGCTTGACTTCTGCAGAAGAAACAACTTCTTGCAAAGACACATTATGCAAAAAACCATAAATCCGTTGCGACAAATCAAACCACAACTCGTGCGTGATACACTTTCGACCATCTTGACAATTTTCATGCCCAGCGCACCGTGTCGCATCAAGCTTTTCATCGACCGCATTAATAATATCGGCTATGCTAATATCGCTAGCAGGTCGCGCCAAGCGATATCCGCCACCTGGTCCACGAACCCCTTTCACAATATCATAGCGTCGCAATCGCGCAAACAACTGCTCAAGATACGATAACGAAATGCCCTGTACCTCAGAGATTTCTGCCAAACTCACCAACTGACTTTCTTCTTGGTGCAATGCCAAATCAATCATTGCTGTCACCGCATACCGCCCTTTGGTGGATAATCGCATAACTTTCAACCTATTAACAGATAATCTTCTATTTCCTAGTATTTTACTATGTTTTTAACAAAACACCAAATAAATTTAGCCCTATTCTCATCCTAATCTCACCCTAACCGCATTAATCCTCATCGTGGCGTTAATTCATGCGTTAACTCATGCGTTAACTCATACTTTAATTTATGCCTCAATTCGAGCGCAATTCATCGCGCGATTAGGGTTATCCTGCTGCAATTCCCATGTCCATGCCAATCCCATGCTAACCCCCATACTAATTCTCATGCTATTTTTGCAGCCAAAATGTCAGCGGCCCGTCATTTTCTAGCCTTACTTTCATTTCTGCTTTGAATTGCCCCGTCTGTGTTGGTATCGCGGTTGCTTTGGACAAAGCGACCACATAATCAAATAGCTGCTCACCCAGCACTGGGCAAGCAACTGGCTCGAACCCTGGGCGGTTGCCTTTACGCGTATCCGCGGGCAAGGTAAACTGCGGCACAAGCAGCAACGCACCACCCGCCTGTTCGATATTCTCATTCAGCTTTCCTTGCGCATCTGGGAACACCCGAAATTTTTGAATTTTTGCAAATAATGCGAGTGCGTTTTTTTCCGTATCATGCTTTTCAACACCGATAAAAGCCAATATACCGCGCTCAATTGTGGCAATTTCTTGCCCCGCCACCCAAACCGATGCGTAATTTACACGCTGAATCAATGCAATCATTAAAAAACCCGCTATAATAGTAATGGACACATACGCTATTAAAACGAAATTCTCATGCATTTACAAGGTCAACATTTACAAGGTCAACATATCCTCTCCGTCGAACAATTTAGTTTAGCCGACATCAACACCCTTTTTACGACCGCCGAAAAGCTTGAATTAGTCGCCAAAGGCGTCGTCACGACCAAAATACTGGACGGGGCAATTTTGGCAAACTTATTTTTTGAAGCCAGCACGCGGACGCGAATGAGTTTTCATAGCGCATTCGCACGTCTTGGCGGTGATATCTGTGACACGACTGGCTTTTCATTTTCGTCAATCTCCAAAGGAGAATCCTTGGCCGATACAGCCCAGGTCATTTCAGAATATGCTGATGTCATTGTCATGCGCCATCCAGAACAAGGCGCAGTCGCTGACTTTGCACAGCATGCCACTGTCCCTGTGATTAATGGTGGCGATGGGCCTGGCGAACACCCCACGCAAGCACTACTTGATTTATATACCATCACGCGCCACTTTAACCAAACAAACCAACCTGTTGACGGCGCAACCATTGCCCTAAGTGGTGATTTAAAGCATGGAAGAACCGTACATTCCCTCGCCAAACTACTCGCACGCTACCAACAAATCACGTTTCATTTTATCGCCCCTGACAGCCTACAAATGCCACCTGCGATTATCGATTGGTTAGCGGCCAAAGGACATCGAGTTCATTGTTTTCCGCGCCCCGAGCAAGGACTACCCGATGCTGATGTGATTTACTGTACCCGTATCCAAAAAGAACGGTTTAACGCAGAACAGCTAGACGCAACGCCCGACGAATCGCAGCTATTTAGCATCAACCAAACCATCATTAATCGCTATGCTAAGCCATCGGCCATCATTTTACACCCGTTACCACGGGATAGTCGCGATGGCGCGTTTGACTTATCGACGGATTTGGACGCAGACCCTAGGCTACAGATTTTTACACAGGCTGCCAACGGCATCCCAGTCCGCATGGCACTTTTTGTGCACTGTTTAGGATTGCAAGATTTAGTGGGGCATGACTTTGCGCCAGCACCTTGGGCGCAAAGCAAATCTGCGCCCAAAAAACCTGCACCCCAAAAACCTGCACCCCAAAAACCTGCACCCCAAAAACCTGCACCCCAAAAACCCGCACCCCAGCGTTAATAGCGCGCGGGGCATGCTACAACGCCATAACACGCCATAACACGCCATAACAGAAAACAGCGAAAGCGTTTCAACGCAAATTATCAGACAACACTATCCGCCAATGCGCATTGGGTTGCTTGTGCCATCGCCTGCATAAATGCCGAGGCTGCCTCAGGCCAAGCAAACCCTTTAACCACTGACACACCATGCAAGCTGGCAAATAGCATAATACTCGCCAACGAGCTGGGTGAAGCCGCCAGTTTTTCAAACAGTGCAGATTGCTGTTCCAATGCGTCAAACAATGTGGCACAGTGCACATCTGTCTCAGCCAAGGCCGTATCAAAGTCACCGATTAGTGCGGTTTTTTTCTTAACAAAGTAGTCAACCGCGGACGATGTGGCAAATTCGGCATACGGTATTTTCGCCCAGCGAGGCATCGTCAGCTGATAAATCGCCAAGCGATTTGCTTGCAGAAAGCCCTCAACAGCAGCGATATCTTGGTCATCTTTAAGCACAGGCTTTTGGTGCTGACTCGATAAGTAGTCAATAATATCAAGGCTTTCACCCATATAGCGGTCAGGCGCAGTTTGCAAAATCGGCACCATTTTTTTACCGACCATCGCAATCGGTGTTTTTTCATCGTCATTGAGTAACACTTGGTATTGCATCGAAATATCATGCAACCCGATAAACGCCAAGACGCGGATACAGTAAGGGCAGTGCTCATAATAATAAAGCGTTGGTTGAACTATCGTCATGTTATTCTCTCCACAGCGTTGTTTTTGAAATGATATCATGAATGCCTTTGTGGTCTGATCGAAACACCGCCCAAAAAAACGCCACACCGAATGTCAACAAGACGACAAAGAAGCGCAACAGTAGTTTATTCAGGCTTGCAGGCGGCGTATCGGCCATTAACCTAATTTTCCATACCTTCATCCCCGGTGTTTGCCCACCATGCGACCAAAACCCAACAAAATAAAATAAAACCAAACTAAATAGCGCCAGTTGAAAAAAGAGCGATTGTCGCCCACTAACAAACTCGCCGCGATTAATCGTCACAACCAGACCAGTAAATAACATCAAACAAGCAAAGCATAATATCCAATCGTAAAATGCGGCGCCAAGCCGACGCGATAACCTGACTGTGTTTGTATTTTTTTTCATCAATCTATTAAATTATTCGTTAATTGGTTTGCGTTTAGCGCAAAGCATTATAAAATGTGGCATAATTTAACAATAATGTCACGCAAATTATCTTAAAAAAGATAAGGTTTAATCAATAAATGACTAGCAATAATACTCAAAAAAACACCTTAATTCTCGCCGTTATGTGCGGTTTAATCTCTCATGCTTACGCGACAGAGCGCTTGGGTTCAAACACTCCGTCCGACGCAGCGATTGATCGCTCAAAGATTATCCAACCTTATATTACACTCGATGGAGAAGCCAACCGCGATTTGCCGGCAAACGATTTGCCGACAAAACAGGCTGCGCTTTCTACAGAGACTCCGCCCACTCATTCGGCAGATGCGTCACTCAGCGAACCGCCATTACTGCTAAAACCTAGCGACAGTGTATCGAATAATGCGCTCACGTCAACTCCTGCGTTTGCGCAATCGCCTAACGAAAGCCTAACGTATGCCGACGATTTGCGCAATGACTCAGCGAATGACTCAGCGAATGATTTCAGCGACAATTCCGTTGATGACCCAATCAATCCGATTGAATCTCGCGACACTGAAGTCAACTTGACCCCAGAGATTATCACCTCAAGCAATTGGGTCTCACTCAGTCCCGAGGAAGCAATCAGCAATAGTTCACCAGAAATTGCAATGATGCTTAACAATCAAACTCGCTCGATTCACTGGCGCGGCGTCAATAATCAGCTGCGCAGCCTAGACGAAGTCACCCAGTTATATGCGCAGTTAAACTACCAACCTTTGTGGATAAAAGATGGCAAGGCCACACAACTCGCTGAGCAATTAATCCGCCACACACTAAATGCCAGATACCACGCGCTACGCCCTGAGGTCTATCACACCAGCGCAACGTCTGGCGTGCGCACAGGCGATGCGGTGTCTGATCCTTATCAATTTGATGTACTACTCACCGATGCGTTCGTGACGTTGAGCAAACACTTAACCAATGGTATCGTCAACCCCAAACAGCAATTCAGCACATGGAATCTAGACCCCCAGCCAATTGATTTTAAATCACTATACTTGGCAGCACTTACTGCTAACGATGCCAGCCAATTGTTTGTGATGGATGACCAAGACTATCTCACACTACAGTATGCCTACCAACAGGCACTAAAAAGTAGCGAACAAACAACCGAGTTTCCACCGATTCCGACTAACAATACATTACGTTTAGGCAGCACGGGGGAAGCCGTCGCCTTGCTTCGTCAGCACTTAGGGCTTAGCGAAATCGCACGAGACGGGGCCTATGGTGTCTATGACGAAACGGTAAAAAATGCCGTCATGGAATACCAACAGCAACATGGGCTATCCGCAGACGGTATTGCAGGCCGCAGAACATTGTCTAGTTTAAACGGGCAAACGCCACAAGCACAGCTAGAGACACTTGCCATTAATTTAGAGCGTCATCGCTGGGGCTATATCCCACAGTATTCAAACTATGTTTGGGTCAACATCCCTGGCTACACGATGACGGTTAAGAACCGTAATGAAACCCTTTTTGAATCCAAGGTCGTTGTCGGGCGACCTGCACGCCCTACACCGGTATTTAGCGATGTCATGGAGCACGTTGTTTTATCACCCTACTGGAACGTCCCAAGCACCATTTTTAGAGAAGACAAACTCCCTCAGCTACGGCGCAATCCCAATGCACTGGGCAGCAGCATGCAAGTCGTCAATACCAAAACAGGGCAAGTCGTCAACCCCGCTTCGGTAAACTGGTCTAATGGTGGCTCAGGTTATCGTCTACGACAAAAACCTGGTGCGCGTAATGCGTTAGGCAATATGAAGTTTTTATTCCCAAATAAACACGCCATCTACTTGCACGACACACCAGATAAACACCTATTCGATCGCACCAAACGGGCTTACAGCTCGGGCTGTGTCCGCGTTGAAAAAGCGGAGGACTTTGCTTTGTTCTTGCTGGATAATACAGGATATGACAAAAGCCGTATTAAAAAAGACAGCCGTCTCAGCCGTGAAAAATGGCTCAACCTAAAAGGCGAAAAACAGTACCCTGTATTTTTAAAATACTACACTGCTTGGGTGGATTCCACGCAAAACATTCGTTTTAGTGACGATATTTATGGCCATGATAAAAAAATGAAACAACTTTATCAAACAGCGCTCAATAACCTTTAATCAATTAAAATAACAAATAAAAAATAAATGAATAAAAACAGCTACAGTAAAGAAGACCTAATCGCCTGCGCTCAGGCCAATATGTTTGGCCCAGGCAATGCGCAATTACCACTACCACCCATGCTCATGTTTGACCGCATCACACAAATTACAGACACAGGCGGCAAATATAACCACGGCGAAATTATCGCCGAACTCGACATCACCCCAGATTTATGGTTTTTCGCTTGTCATTTCGAAGGCGATCCTGTTATGCCAGGCTGTCTAGGGCTAGATGCCATGTGGCAATTGGTCGGTTTTTTTCTTGGCTGGAAAGGCGGACTAGGACGCGGTCGTGCACTCGGTGCTGGCGAAGTAAAATTTACTGGCCAGGTGCTGCCCAGCGCCAAAAAAGTCACTTACCGCATTGATATTAAGCGAGTGATGATGCGAAAACTGGTCTTAGGCATTGCCGATGCCACGATGGAAGTTGACGGCAGACTGATATACACCGGCAAAGACTTGCGCGTGGGATTATTCACAGAAACCGACAGTTTTTAACCCGTTTATGCAAATAATGCGTAAATAATTTATAACCAAATCTCAAAGAGGTAGCGATTGATGCGAAGAGTAGTTGTCACAGGTATGGGAATTGTCTCCAGCTTAGGCAATGATTGCAACGAAGTACTGAATTCATTAAAACAAATGCAATCAGGCATTACGTTTAATCCTGAGTATGCCGAGCTGGGTTTTCGCTCGCAAGTGAGCGGTGAAATTTCACTCAATCCTAGCGAGCATATCGATCGTAAAATTTTTCGATTTATGGGCAATGCCGCTGCTTACGCTTATATCGCAGCACTTGAGGCCATCAAAGACGCCAATCTAAGTGATGAATTATTATCTAACCCGCGCACAGGCTTGGTCGTTGGTTGCGGCGGCGCCTCTTCTGCCGACCAAGTCCTTGCAGCGGATATGCTTCGTGAACGTGGCGTGCGCAAAATCGGCCCTTACGCGGTCACCAAAACCATGGCATCAACGACAGCAGCGTGTCTGGCTACGCCACTCAAAATCAAAGGCGTAAACTATGCCATGAGCTCAGCGTGCTCAACGTCGGCACACTGTATTGGTCACGCTGGCGAGCTTATTCAAATGGGCAAACAAGACATCGTGATTGCTGGCGGCGGCGAAGACGTGCATTGGAGCATGAGTGCTATGTTTGATGCAATGGGCGCCTTATCTAGCAAATACAACGACACACCTGAAAAGGCTTCGCGTGCGTATGATAGTGAACGCGATGGATTTGTTATTTCTGGTGGTGGTAGTATTTTGATTTTAGAAGAATACGAACACGCCAAAGCACGTGGCGCCACCATTTACGCCGAACTAACTGGCTATGGGGCGACCTCTGATGGCTATGACATGGTCGCCCCTAGTGGCGAAGGCGCGGTACGCTGCATGCAGCAAGCGCTGGCAACCAGTCACAACCCCGTTGAGTACATCAACGCGCACGGCACTAGCACGCCAGTTGGCGATACCAAAGAGCTGGAAGCCGTCTTGGCTACATTTGGCGACCACCTCCCCAAAATCAGCTCAACCAAATCACTGAGCGGTCATGCTTTGGGTGCGGCGGGTTCTAACGAAGCCATCTACGCCTTGCTGATGATGAAAAATGACTTCCTTGTCGGCTCAGCCAACATTAGCACGCTCGATGAAAAAGCCGCAGGACTACCTATCCTAACGCAAAACGAAACCACAACAGTGACTAGCGTCATGTCCAATAGTTTTGGCTTTGGTGGTACAAATGCGACGCTGATTTTCGAAAAAATATAACGGCAATCTGTTTTTACTACTTATCACTAATAAAAAACCTATAAAACACCATATCATGCCCGATTTTCAACCCCTTTCCATCGCGATTCTCACGGTTTCCGACACGCGAACGGCAGACACGGATAAATCGGGCGATTACCTAGCAGGCGCTATTCAAAACGCAGACCATAACCTGGCGGCACGCGCCATCTGCCGTGATGATGTTTATGAAATTCGGGCAATTATCAGCCAATGGATTGCCGACAACGCGGTACAAGTCATTATTACCACTGGCGGCACAGGCGTTACAGGGCGTGATATCACCCCCGATGCACTGATGCCACTGTTTGACAAAACCATAGAAGGCTTTGGTGAGCTTTTTCGCTGGTTATCTTTTGAGGAAATTGGCACGTCTACCGTGCAATCACGTGCAATTGCTGGACTTGCCAATCAGACCTACGTCTTTGCATTACCCGGCTCGTCTGGCGCTTGCCGAACCGCATGGGAAAAAATTTTACGTTCCCAACTCGATAATCGCCACAAACCCTGTAATTTTTCGGAATTAATTGCGCGTCTCAATGAGTGATGCACCGCAAAAAGCACCGCTTAGCGCCACCAATACTAAGCCACCAACCAAGGCCAAACCGACCAGCCAACATTCTGCCACACTACCAATCGAGCCAGCCAACCAACTCGCCTCCAAAATCAAACAACTTGGTCAACGGCTAGGGTTTTCTGATATACGCATCACTCTGCCTGATAACGCGCGCGCCGCAACGCTATTTGCGCGCTGGCAAGCATTACACAACGCAGGTGAAATGCACTATCTTGTCAGGCATGGACAAAAACGTTGCCATGTTAAGCAATTACAACCCAGTGCATTGCGGGTGATTTGTGTACGCCTCGATTATCTAAGCGAACCCATCGCCAAGACAATAACCCAACTGGATAACGACAGACCTTTTGTCTCGTTGTATGCCAAAAACAAAGATTACCACAAATTAATGCGCAAGCGATTGGTGCAATTTGCAAAACAAATCGAAACAATCGCTAATCAATCAATCAACTATCGCGTTTTTGTAGACTCTGCCCCCGTTTTAGAAAAACCACTGGCTGAGCAAGCAGGCATCGGCTGGATGGGCAAGCACACCAACCTATTGCACCATCAACATGGATCCTTTTTTTTCCTCGGCGAAATTGCGATTAATCTCCCCCTGCCTATCGACCACGCCATAAAACCGCGTTGTGGTAGCTGTCGCGCTTGTATTGATGTTTGCCCGACAAAAGCCATTACTGCACCATACCAATTAGATGCCGAAAAATGTATTTCGTACCTAACGATTGAGCACGCGGGCATTATCCCCGATACACTCAAAGCACAAATCGGCAATCGCATTTACGGCTGCGATGATTGCCAACTATTTTGTCCGTGGAATCGCTATGCCAAGCAAACAGAGATTAACGGTTTTGCTGATAACAACAAACGCTGGCAAACAGATTATTTGACGCTATTTGGTTGGGATGAAACAACTTTTTTAACGACACTACAAGGTAGCCCGATACGCCGTATTGGCTTTGACCGCTGGCAACGCAATCTCGCCATTGGTATGGGTAATGCCCTGCGTCAGCATCCAGACCACCCACAAAAATCCGCGTGGGTTTCTGCACTAAAAAACAACACCAACCCACATCCTGCGGTCATTGATGCCATTTTCTGGGCGCTTACACAAAAGAATGAAGGACACGACTGAGCAAGCGAATTAAGCCTCTCTTCTATCACCGGCAAGAAGCAGGCAATAGCCTTTTGTTAACATTCGTGCTATTTTTACCAAAAATAACAAATACATCATCCATTTTTTGGTTATAGCTGTCACTATCACCCTCGTAATCGCCATACCCGCACTTGAAATGCAGCGGTGAGGAAGGTGAATTTTTCACCACTACAGGCCTAAAAGAAACTACTTTTCCTGCTAATTGCCGTTGCTCTAATGTGTCTGAAAAAGTAACATGAATCACACCATTTTTAATTTCAACGCGTGAGACTCGAGCTGAGCGGATTTTTTCAGGTACTGGCAATCCAGCTGCCTGATTATTCGCTGGAAATCTACCGGTATACTGATAATAATCATTCACTTTTTTTTTCGCAGTAGCAGAAACGTTTATGCTATCCAACACCTCTGCGCGCAACGTGTAGTCTAAATAGGCGGGTATCGCTGTCGCAGCAATTATCGAGACAATAACAGCGACTGCCATTAATTCCAGTAAGGTAAATCCATTGCTGGCTCCTAAGGGTAATTGCCGCCTCATGGCATCACCAAACTACGCCAGGAAGTAAAAAAATAGGCAGGTACATTGCAATCAAGAATGACGCCATCATTAACACCACACAGGATATAAAGAAAAATCCTAAGAACATGTCTGAACGTCTAACTTGGTTACGTAAAATATAACCTAAATCATTTAATCGTTCATCTAGTTCCGCTTCAAACTGCGTATTTTTTTGTGCCATCATTAATAATATTTTTTCATCCATTGGCAAAAACAAGGTGCCGATTGATTGCAGAGCATGATCAATTGCATTAGAGTCACTGGCTTTATACCCTATTTTAGTATAAAGCAGAAATCGATATTTTTGATAATTATAGATGACAAACCAGTAAAAAGGCGTGAGTCGTAAATACCAAGGGATACCCTGCAATTGCCGCATTCTTTTTTTGACGAAAAGCGGTACTAGCATAAAAAACAATGCAAATACAAAGACGCAATAGAATATCACCATAAAGGTGTCATTCATCACAGCCTTTGTTAAAGCTGGCATTTTCAATCCAAAGTCAGCCAAATAGGATTCAAAAACAGGCAAGGACTTCACGCGGTAGACTTCGATTGCCACCGAAGCGATCTGAAAAATAAAAACAAGATAAATGATATAAAATACATTATATTTCAACGTATCACGCAACATGCCGCGCCCTTTATCTAATTCACTGTATTGACCAATATAGTTTTTTAACTCAATGCCGCTCGTGTTAGACAAGGTAATGAGGCAATGCCAAATCCCAATACCTCGCAATTTCAATGCATCCTGTTTTCCGTCAAGCACTCGACTAATTATCGTTAAAGTGCGATGGTACAAAGGCGATAGCTGAGATTTGAGCTCTTGCAAGCTTGCATACGGGTCATTGCTGTTCATTACAACACGGGAAACCTCATCAAGGCAGGTGCTTGGACTACGAAAAGCATAAAACAAATTGATTAAATATTTTTTCATCATTCCTCCGCCTCCGCTTGAATATCTCGACAACTCAATGGCAAATATTCTAGGGGGGCATTCGTCTTATTCTCTCCTGCCGCTTGCATACCTTCAGGCACAGGGGTGTTCCCACATATCCATGAAATCGGCGCACTGGGATAATCTTTGATATATACTGGGCGAAAACTGATTATTTTACCCTGAATCGCAGTATGGGTTTGTTTATTTAATGTCACATGAAATGCGCCATTTAGCAAGATCGTCTGACTAATTTCTGGACTTAATAGTTTATTGGGTGGCGGCAGCCCCGCTTCTGAATTATCACGTGGAAATCGTTTGAATTCTTTATGAAAAATTTCAACTTCAGGTTGTAAATTCAATACGTATTTTTGAACATTAATAACTCTTGACTCTATAACCAACCCTAAATAATTGGGTATTGCCAGCGATGCAAGTATCCCGACAATGGTAATAACAATCATCAGTTCCATCAACGTAAAACCAGTGTTTTTTTGCTTCACTTTGTATCGTATCCTTTGAATATAAATCGCTATGACTTATGAATATATCTCATCGTGATATAAAAACCGACTTGGTTAAAATCAACGTCAAAAATCAAATCAGGCCGTCAACCGTCAAATCAGACCGCCTAGAAAATAGCACAAAAACACATTATAACATAGCGCTGCAACATCGCAATTCGCTTTCCTTCTAACACCTACACCTACATTCATTTACCATTACACGCCATTGTCACGCGTTCGTGGCCCGCCAAATCTCGTTGTGTTTTGATTGCTCGCCAATTAGCGCCGAAAAGCGCGCGGACAGCTTCGCCCTGGTTATACCCGTGCTCTAGCAACAGCCAACCGTCCTGAGTCAACACCGTCTCGGCCTGCGCAATAATCGTTTTGATATCAGCCAAGCCGTTATCGTCAGACACTAACGCATGATGTGGCTCATGGGCTAATGCAGGCAAATGGGCATCATCAGCGTCGATATACGGTGGATTACTCACGATGCAATCCATACTTTGGGGGGCAAAACCAGTCAGCCATGACGTCTGTCTGAGCTCGATAGGCGCACGTTGCCACTTGACCGCATTAGCAGTGGCAATAGCCAATGCCTTGGCGCAACAATCCGTTGCGGTAATGTGGGCATGCGGTAATTCACGACTTAGCGCAATGGCAATCGCACCACTGCCTGTGCCCAAATCGACAAAGCGGCTAGTTGTCTGCTGCGGATAGAGGTTCAACACCGCATCGATTACCGCTTCAGTATCGCTACGCGGAATGAGCGTGTCAGGGCTAACCACTAAGCGCATATCCCAAAAATCTTGATAGCCAATGATATAGGCCAGCGGCATACCTGTCGTTAGTTGCTGCATGGCGGCATCCAGCTGCACCAACAACGCTTTTGTGAGCGGTATCTCTGGGTAATTGCGAAAAAACGCACGAGGCTTTTGGCAGTAATGGCTTAGTAACCATTCTGCAACGATAGCGTCATCAACAGCGCTCAACTGTTTTTTTGCCTGTTCAAGCCACGTTGAAACGGTTACCGCCATCTGCCCCACCCTCCGTACAAAAACCTTAAACCATTACCGTCAATCCAATAGCGTCTAATCGTGATTAATACGGTTGTTGCTGGAGGTCTGCTAATAAGTCCGCCTGATACTCCTGAATCAACGGCAAAATAACCAGATCCAACGAGCCTTGCAATACCTCATCGAGCTTGTACAGCGTTAGATTAATGCGGTGATCAGTGACACGCCCCTGTGGAAAATTGTAAGTACGAATTCGATCCGAGCGGTCGCCTGTGCCGACTAAGTTACGCCGCATTTCAGACTGCGCTTGTTGTTGTTTTTGTCTTTGGGCATCGAGCAATTTCGCCTGTAGTAAGCTCATTGCGCGCGCGCGATTTTTGTGCTGCGAACGCTCATCTTGGCATTCAACGACTACGCCAGTGGGGATATGCGTAATCCGAATTGCTGAATCAGTCTTGTTAACGTGCTGACCACCTGCACCGGATGCGCGAAAGGTATCCACCCGCAAATCACCCGCATTAATATCAAATTCATCGACCGTTTCAACCTCAGGCATAATGGCCACCGTAGCCGCCGAGGTATGGATCCGCCCTTGCGATTCAGTTTCTGGCACGCGCTGTACTCGATGGGCGCCCGATTCAAATTTGAGCTTTGAATACGCGCCTTGGCCAATCACGCGCGTGATGATTTTATTATAACCACCATGTTCGGCGTCGCTTTCTGACAGTATTTCGATTTGCCAGCGCTGTGTTTCAGCGTACTTACTGTACATCCGAAATAAATCACCTGCAAAAATACTCGCTTCATCACCGCCTGTGCCCGCGCGAATTTCTAAAAAAACATTATTATCGTCATGCGGGTCTTTGGGTAACAGCAAAATTTGCAGCTGCTCATTGAGCGTTTCAATCTCTGCCTTCGCCTCATCGATTTCTAATGCTGCAAGCTCTGCGAGCTCTTTGTCATCACCATCGAGGATTTCTTGACCTTCTATCACCACCTGTTCGGCTGCTTTTAAGGCTTCCACCGTTTTTTGTAGCGGCTCTAATGACGCATATTCTTGGGAAAGTTGACGAAATTGATTTTGATTGCCGATAACCTCTGGGTCTGACAACAAGCCACTCACCTCTTCGTAGCGTTCACAGAGTTCGTCAAGTTTTTTTAATAAACTGGCATTGAGCATAAAATATTTGGCTGGTTATAGTGGTTATAGTGGTTATCGCGATGGGTACGATGAATAAAGTATTTAGTCGAGATTATACACAGATTTGATTTCTTCTAACAGACTAGCGTGCCCCTTTTCGCCAACACGGCGCACCAATACACTGGGGTGGTGTGTCAATTTATTGGTCAACTGGTTTGCTAACGCTTCTAAAACATCAGCTGCGGGGTCACCGTTTTCGATGCGTTTGAGTGCTTGTTGGGTTAGCTGTGTTTTCTCTTGGTGTGCATAGTCGTGAATACTTTTAATCAGCTGGCGGTGCTGATGCAATCCGAGCCAGTTGTTAAAATTGTCGTTATACACCTCAATCATGGCTTCGGCCTCTTGGGCGGCTTGCTGCCGTAGTGACTGATTTTTTTGGACAATACCTTGTAAGTCATCCACTGAAAACAAATACGCATTTTCTAATTGCTTGATGCGTGGATCAATATCCCTAGGCACCGCCAAATCGATTAATAGCTGCATCCGATATTTACGCTGCTTTTGCCCCGCTAAAATCGTCGCTAAATCGACGGTATAGTCACCGCGACCCGTCGTCGAAAAAACCATATCGGCTTCGTGAAGATGCGCTGTTAGCTGTGCTAACGGCATTGCATAACCATTGACTTCATTGGCCAAGGCTTGGGCTTTGTGTACGTCACGGTTGGCAATCAGTATATTACGCACGCCTTTTTTCATCAGCGTTTTAGCGACCAGTGTGCCTGTCTGACCTGCACCAATCACCAGCACGGTAACGTCTTTATATGACGAAAAAAACTCTTCTGTGAGCTTGGCAGCCACATACACCATAGACACCGAGTTTTCTCCTAATTTTGTGTTGTTACGGACATTTTTAGCCACATAAAATGCTTCTTGAAAAAGCCGTGTCAATAATTTTCTGGCGGTATTGTGCGTAACCGATAGTTGAAATGCAGATTTGATTTGTCCTAGCACTTGTGGCTCACCAATAACCATCGAGTCCAACCCCGTCGCCACACGGAACAAGTGCTTTGATGCCGCTGCATTGTGGTAAGTATAAGTATGCGACTTCAGTGCATCATAGCTGACTTGGTGAAAATCAGACATCCATTCGTATAATGCCTGTTCAGATTTTGCGTTCGCCACATATAACTCGGTTCGATTGCAGGTTGAAAAGACAACAGCCTCATCCGCCAATTGTGCCTGACAAATAGACTGCATCGCCATAGGTAACTGGCTTTCAGGCACATTTAGTTGTTCCCTTAAATCAATTGACGCGGTTTTATGATTGACACCAACCGTAAGTAATGACATGCTTAAACTATTCGCTCATTTTATTTGTTATACTAGTTAAGTCTAATTATACGAAAAAACCCACGAAAAAGCCCACAAAAAACACGGAAATCATCACCATGAGAGCATTTTTTTCCCTTAGCCAATATCGATTCCAGTCGCTCAATCAGCCCTACGGCTTTCTGGCATTACTCGCTACCATCACTTGGGCGGGCACTTTGGCAAGTACTTTGGCTATCGCCAAAGACACACCAACCGCTGAAAAACCCACTTCACCGGCCGCCCAACAAACCCAACCTTGGGATGAAAATAGCCAAGCAGTTTATGATTTGATGCTGGCACAATTTCAAAATGCTAACGCCGATTATCAAGGCTCTGTGGATACCTTGGTCAAATATGCCAAAGAAGCCAAAGAACCCGGGTTATTTGCCACTGCCTATCGCGCCACACTCAGAACAGAACGCTACGCACAAGCCGTCGAAGTCGCCAAAGCGTGGCAAGCGGTCTCTCAAGCCGATTTAAAAAAATTCGAAATCCTCGCACTGGCGTTAAATAACCAGTCTGCACTCGCTGTCGCAGAAATTGAACAATACCTCGAACAAGACGACACCAAGACGCAGGCAGACCAATTTTCTCAAATCTTAACCAGCCTTTGGTACAAACCAGGCATTCTTGAGACCGTTGAGTTGCTACACAAAAAATACCCAGACGAAACCTACATCCAATACGACTTGGTGAATTTATTGCGCTGGCATGGGCATATCGACCAAGCCATCGCCATTCTGGACCATGCGTTGTTCAAATCACCTAGAGACCTAGACCTCATCCAGTTTAAGTCGGATGTCTATCGCTACAGCCTCAGAGTTGACGAGGCACATGAGGTGTGGACGGCGCTACTTAAGGACTACCCTAACGATCCACAATTTCAATTTGCATACGCGCAATTTCTCTACGATGCGTATGATTTTTCGGCGGCTAAATCTGTACTCACAGAAATCAAAGACCGTACGCGACAAACGACAATCAACCAGTTATTAATGGCAACACACATCCAGCTTGATGAATTCGATAGCGCTGAGGCCGTTATTGCGTGGGATAACCTCGAACAAGACCAGCGCGATCAGCTTCGCTATCAACTCGGACTAATGCTATTAGACAAAAAACAATACGCACCAGCCAAAACGCAACTTGCGCATATTGACGAAGACAGCTTGTTTGCATTAGATGCTGCCACTGCAATTGGCCAAGCACACTACGCCAACAACATCCAAGCAGGCGAAGACTGGTTTGCGCAAATCGCCGAAACTCACCATCTGAGCCAATACGAAATCACCCAAATAAAGGCACAAACGCTATTGGCTATCGAGCGACCACAATTGGCGTTGGAATTACTCAACGCCTACCTAAACGAAAACCCACAAGATCAAGATATGCGCTACACTCGTAGCTTAGTGGCCGCAGAAAACGGCCTACAAAAACAAGCCATCGAAGACCTCAAACTCATGCATACACGCTCACCTGAAAACGCTGATGTGCAAAATGCACTGGGCTACACGATGCTGAGCCAACCCAACCAATTAGACGAAGCGATGCAGCTCATTAAAAAAGCCCTATTCAGCCAACCAAACAGCCCCGCTGTTGTTGATAGCAAAGGCTGGGGCTTGTACCTACAAGGCGATTACGACGCCGCGTTGCCGTACTTTCGCTACGCGTATGCTAACTACACCGATGGTGAAATCATTGGTCATTATATTCTCGGGTTGTATCACGCAGGTCACGTTGCCCTAGCTAAACAGCTCTATGACTTAGAAAGCCAGTACACGCCAAACCTAAAAAAATTAGCGCATTTTGCGCCTGATTTTGAAAAAACCATCCTGAAATCAGACTGATTCATTCAGAGCAATCCATTTAGAATAATTTATCAATCAATCGCTTAATAACCATGCATCAATCAACTACCCCAAAAGAAACCGTTTATACGGTATTACTGCTTATCACCTTGCTCGGTTTAGTCGGGTGCGCAAGCCAACAAAAATCAATCAGTCAAGCCCCTACGCAGTGGCAACTGTCTGGGAAAATTGCAGTGTCAACACCCAACACACGCTGCCAAACTGAAAACTGCCCACCCAGCAGCAGCCAAGGCAATCTGGCTTGGATACAGCAAAATGCGCAATTTGACATCACGCTACGCGACCCGTTTAATCGCGTTATCATGCAAATAAAAGGCGACACGGATACACTCCAAGCAACCGCCCCAGAACAACCAACCATCACAGCAGTACCGACAGACTTCATCCAGCAACTGCTCAACGATAGCGCCATTCCAGCAGGTGATATCCAATTAACACCAACTGACTTACGCTACTGGATAACAGGTCGCCCTGCGCCTAGCAGCCCTGTTACCGATAAACAAGCGGAGTCCTTCACCCAAAACGGCTACCAAATTGACGCCAAACAATGGCGTAATACCGAGATAGGTTATATGCCCTCAATTATTGATGTCAAAAAGTCGGGATTTCGTTTGCGCATTATTGCCCAACGCTGGACACGTTAATCGCTTATTTCCATTCGTTAGCATTCGTTAGTGGCAAAGGTGAGCAAACCAACAACTAATCGCTATACGGTTTTAGCACCCGCAAAGCTTAATTTATTTTTGCATGTCCATCAACTGCGACCCGATGGCTACCACAATCTCAATACCTTTTTCCAGCTAGTCGACTTATGCGATACGCTCACTTTTCAGACGCGCACCGATAATCATATTGTCATCGACAACCCAGTACTGCGAGACAGCCGTGAACACAACGACAGGCACAACGACAAGCCTAACGAAGACTTATGCTACCAAGCTGCACAACGCCTTAAAGCCGTGACAGGCTATCCATATGGCATTGATATTCGCATTGATAAGCGCATACCCATCGGCGGTGGATTAGGCGGTGGCAGCAGTGATGCGGCAACCGTGTTATATGTGCTCAATCAATTATGGCAAACCCATTTGCCACGCGAAGAACTATTAGCAATCGGACTAGCGTTAGGCGCTGATGTGCCTATTTTTCTTGTCGGTGAAAATGCCTATGCCTCAGGGCGGGGCGAGAAAATCACAACCGCTGCCAGTCCATTTTCACACGCACCTGCCACGCTGGTTATCCTATACCCTAAGGTCTTTGTTAGCACCGCAACATTATTTCATACCCCGCGCCTAAAAAAACGCGCCGATAGCCACGCCATGCCCGTGCTAAGCGATGTGTTTTTTGAAAATGACTTCACGACCGTAGCCTTTGAAAATTATCCAGAAATCAAAACAGCCGCCACGGCTTTATCTCAGTTTTCCCCTGCACATTTAACGGGTACAGGCAGCTGTCTGTACGCAGTACTTGACGACCCCAAAAAAGCTGATACAATAAGGCGCGCTTTAGCACATAAATACGATGTGTTTATCGTAAATACAATAAATCGATCTCCACTACTGGAGTTCAGCCTATAGGGGTATAGCCAAGCGGTTAAGGCACTGGTTTTTGATACCAGCATGCGAAGGTTCGAATCCTTCTACCCCTACCATTTTAATTCTAACAACCGACAATAGCGTGAATTTTGTGTCCAAAGGAAGCATGACGATTTTTAGCGGCAATGCCAATCCGCAACTTGCCCGCCTTATCTCACAGCACCTTGGCTTACCTTTGGGGCAGGCCATGGTTGATCGATTCTCTGATGGAGAAATCAACATCGAGCTCAAAGAGAATGTTCGCGGCAAAGACGTTTTTATCATCCAGCCGACGTGCTCACCGACCAATGACAACTTGATGGAGCTCATGGTCATGACCGACGCACTAAGACGTTCTTCGGCCCAACGAATCACCGCAGTCATGCCCTATTTCGGTTATTCTCGACAAGACAGGCGACCACGGTCATCTCGCGTCGCCATCTCCGCCAAAGTCGTTGCTAACATGCTCACTGGCGCAGGGGTTGACCGCGTCCTCACGATTGATTTACACGCCGACCAAATCCAAGGTTTTTTTGATATTCCCGTTGACAATATTTACGCAACGCCTATTTTACTCAATGATATTTTATCGCTACAGCTTGATAACCCAATGGTTGTCTCGCCCGATATCGGCGGTGTGCTTCGCGCGCGCGCTACAGCCAAACGCGTACCCGACGCTGCATTAGCCATTATTGACAAAAGACGGCCCAAGGCGAATGAGTCTGAGGTCATGAACATCATTGGCGAAAACATCGAAGGCAAAAACTGCTTATTGATTGACGACATGGTCGATACTGCTGGCACCCTAGCCAAAGCAGCAAACGCACTAAAAGACAAAGGCGCAAAATCCGTACGCGCCTATTGCACGCACCCTGTCCTATCAGGTAATGCCCTAAAAAACATAGAAAATTCAGCGCTAGATGAGTTGGTCGTGACCGACACTATCCCATTGCCTAAAAACATGCAAGCCTCCAAGCATATCCGTGTGGTCAGCGTCTCTGGACTGGTTGCCGAGAGCATTCGCCGAATCCATGTTGCCGAGTCTATTTCTAGTTTGTTCGTTGATTAAAGACATAAGCACTAATAACACCTCTGATACGCCTTTAACCAACCTATAATACCGCCGCAAGACAATCCTGCGTTAACTACGACTATCTATAACGTTACCATTTGCTTTACGGCTTGCTCGGGACCTCAGACAGAAAAACATGGCTTTAACGAGACACATTAACGAGACACACGCAGTCATCAAAATAACACAGATTAAGCCCTCTGCACGAATACATTAGGATAAATACTACCTGCCCAAAAAGGCAGAATAAACGCTTGGAAAAATGCCACTAATAGGGTATTCTATTCGGCTGGTTAATTTGCGTTTTTACTTTCGTTTCATTTGTCAACGGGGTTGTCTGCGTCTAACCATCGGGTTTGCTATGGTCGCAATGGCAAACACCTTTTAAAAACTAATTTGGAGAAAATCAAATGGCTAATTCATTTTTACTCAAAGCCGAGCCTCGGTCAGACATAGGGAAAGGTGCGAGCCGCCGCCTACGTCGCGAAGAAAAAATCCCAGCGGTTATTTACGGCGGTGATGGCGAAGCACAATCTATCACGATCTCACATTTTGAAATACTCAAACACCTAAATAGCGATAGCTTTTACTCGCAGATTATTGATATTGATGTCAACGGTGACGTCACCGAAACCGTATTGCGCGATTTGCAACGCCACCCTTACAAACCAACGGTACTTCACGCCGATTTCCAGCGGGTTGTTCGCGGCCAAGAAATTACGGTTAACGTACCGCTACACTTTTTAAATACTGAAAGCGCAGCAGGCGTTAAAGCAGGTGGCATCATGTCACAACACGTTATCAACGTAGAGATTCGTTGTCGTCCACGATTACTACCAGAGGCTATCGAAGTCGATGTTGCTAATTTAGGCATGAACGAAGCCCTACACCTGAGCGACTTAACACTACCCGAAGGTGTCGCTCTGACAGCCTTTGCAGAAGGTGACGCCGAGCAGGCCGATACCGCCGTCGTCTCAATCCACCCGCCAAAGACCAGCAGTAACGAAGAAGACACTGCCGAGGTCGAAGCAGAATCTGAAAACGAGTAATTCTCACCAAAACAATCACAATCATTTGTCATGTCAAACATTAAACTAGTTGTTGGACTCGGCAATCCTGGTGAAAAATACGCAAAAACCCGCCACAACGCGGGTTTTTGGTTTTTGGAACAACTCACCCCCGTCACCAGCTTTAGTTTTAATAAAACATTTAATGGCGAAATCGCTGACGCACACATCGGCCAACACAAATGCTATTTATTCAAACCCACAACCTTTATGAATTTAAGCGGTGATGCCGTACAGCGTGTCATGCAATTTTATAAAATTACTGCCCCAGAAATGCTTGTTGCGCACGATGAGCTTGATTTTCCCGCAGGTACCTGTCGTTTAAAAAAAGATGGCGGGCACGGTGGGCACAACGGATTGCGCGACATTATTAATAAAACAGGTAATGCTAACTTCATGCGCCTTCGCATCGGGATAGACCATCCTGGCCACGCTTCACAAGTTGCCCATTATGTACTAAAATCACCAGGGCTAGCGGATAAAACACGCATAGACAATGCATTAATCGAGGCATGCAACGCCTTTAACGTACTCCTATCCGATGGCTTCGATGCCGCTGTACAGCAGTTGCATCAGCGCTAACTCGACGCATTAATAACCACTACAAAAGCAATAAAACCAACACCTAAATCAGCATTACCTTACCATCAACACTTAACCATACTATACTGAGGTCACTACACAATATGGGATTTAACTGTGGAATTGTCGGACTACCGAATGTCGGTAAATCAACCCTTTTCAACGCACTGACCAAAGCGGCCATTGATGCGCAAAACTATCCATTTTGCACTATCGAGCCGAATGTCGGTATTGTACCAATGCCTGACCCGCGCCTTGATGAACTGGCGACTATTGTCAACCCTGAACGCGTTATTCCTACAACGATGGAATTTGTTGACATTGCTGGGCTGGTTGCAGGCGCATCCAAAGGCGAAGGCTTGGGCAATCAATTTTTAGCCAACATCCGCGAAACCGATGCAATCGCGCATGTTGTTCGTTGCTTTGAGGATGATGACATTATTCATGTTGACGGCAACATCAACCCAATCAAAGATATAGAAACCATTGACACCGAACTCATTTTGGCCGACCTTGCGACCCTAGAGCGCGCAGCCCAGCGTTTTCAAAAACTGGCGCGAAGCGGTAACAAATCCGCCCAACTGTCATTACAAACCATCGAAAAACTAATCGCACACCTTGAGAATGGCAATTCCGCGCGGTCGCTCGCGTTATCGGCCGAACAGACAGCCAGCATCAAAGAATACCCGCTGCTGACGGCAAAACCCGTGATGTTTATTGCAAACGTGAGCGAAACGGGTTTTGAAAACAACCCCCACTTAGACGCCGTCATGGCACACGCAGCGACTGAAAATGCAAGCGTTGTCCCTGTTTGCGCGGCGATTGAAGCCGAGCTATCCACACTGGATGATGCCGAACGCGATGAATTTTTGAGTGAATACAACCTCAGCGAACCAGGGCTTAACCGCGTCATTCGAGCGGGCTATCAACTGCTGGGTTTAGGCACTTACTTTACCGCGGGTGTCAAAGAAGTTCGCGCATGGACTATCCCGCAAAATGCCACCGCACCACAAGCTGCGGGCGTGATTCATGGTGATTTTGAGCGCGGCTTTATCCGTGCTGAAGTAATCGCCTACCAAGATTTCATTGAACACAAAGGAGAGCAAGGCGCCAAAGAAGCAGGAAAATGGCGGCAAGAGGGCAAAACCTACCACGTAAAAGAAGGTGATGTCATTCACTTTTTATTCAATGTTTAATGCAAATATTGCGTTTATGCGCGCAAGCTGTTGTATGATTATGTAACTGACTTAAAGGAAAACACACATGGCAACTTACTCAACAAACGAATTCAAAAATGGGCTAAAAATTATCATCGACGGTGACCCTTATAACATTATCGAGAATGAAATCGTCAAACCTGGCAAAGGACAAGCCTTTAATCGAATTAGAATCAAAAACCTAAAAACAGGTCGCGTTATCGAGCGCACCTACAAATCAGGCGACAGCGTTGAGGCGGCCGATGTCATGGAAATAGAAATGGAATACTCCTATTTCGATGGTGACAGCTATGTATTTATGCATCCTGAGACTTTTGATCAGGTCAGCGCTGATGAAAGCGCAATCGCTGATGCCAAAAAATGGCTAAAAGAACAAGACAGATGCACCGTCATTCTATGGAACGACAACCCCATCTCGGTTATCCCACCTAATTTTGTCGAACTCGAAGTCACTGAAACCGACCCAGGGTTAAAAGGTGACACCTCAGGCTCTGGTGGCAAACCTGCCACGTTATCGACCGGCGCGGTCGTTCGCGTCCCACTCTTTGTACAAATTGGCGAGATTATCCGTGTTGACACACGTAACGGTGAATACCATTCACGCGCTAAAGATTAAATAGCAAAGATTAAGCACCAAAAATTAAGTGCCAACGCCTTACCATACACGCAATTGAACATACTCAACCCCAAACCGATAGGACTACATGATGAAAAATCAAATCTTACTTATCTTAGGCTTAGCTGCTGTTTTAGGATGTAGCGAAACACCTATGCAATCTAAAACCCAAGACCCCCAAAAAACCCAAGACACCCAGTGGGCATACGGCACAGACACAAATGCAACAACAGCGACAACATCACCTGAAACATCTACTAAGGCACCTGCCGATTCAGAAAATTTAGTCGCCGACAAGCAACAACCCACATCAAGCACGCCTTTGAACGGTGAATTTAATATAGTACGGGTCAAAGATTATGACGCGATTTCACCTTTACCCATCGCATTTAACGCTGACAGCCAAAATATCAGCGGCTCGGCCGGGTGCAATCGATTTTCAGGCAGTTACCAAACCACGGGACAAAACATGACGCTATCAAAAATTGCTAGCACCAAACGTTTTTGTCTAGAAAAAGGGGTCAGCCAATTGGAAAATCATATTTTGCAATTACTAGGCAGCATCCACACGTTCAAAACCAATGAAAACGCTATTGATTTTTTTGACAACAATAATCAATGGATTATGACAATAGAACCCAGCGAGCCACTGGCAGCACACCCCTATCAAATCAAATACACCACGCAAACGATGGTTGCAACCAATACCTTGATTTTCTCAGGCAGCCAAATCACCTGCCAAACTGATGATCCGACCCAGCCGACTCAGAACAACCATCAAAATAACCATAGCAAAAATCTATCGACCAGCCAAGTAAAAGACTTACTCGACTCAATCAACGAACTCCCTATGGCGGCACTTAGCACCCTCACCGCACCTTCTGATCAGCGCCACCTAGATGGCGCAGCCTACGCAAAACTGACGATTATTGATGGCGACACGACATACGAAGTTCCTGACTTCGATCACGGCAACCCACCTGCTGCGGTGGCTCGTCTTGTTGCTGTTTTACTGAGACAATCAAATTGTCCTAACGTATGACCTTGTATTGACTTCAATCCATCCTCGTTACCCTCATATCATCCCCTCAACTACCTCCCCCTAAATAGCCAAAACTTCATAATTACAACACAATCTCGGCACAGTTAGGCCGAACACCTAAGGACAAAAAACACGGACGCACCTTTAATTGCTGAGAGCACTTTACTCACAACGTAATCTATGGTATAAATGCGCAGCAATTTTGCAAAAACCACAGACTTATTAAAGTCAATCGGGGTGCTTCGTTATTTCGGTTAGTGGATCCATGGCGGTTAGTGATTCTATGGTTCATTAGCATTCGATTTAACCAAGTCGTTTGATGGTAAGTTTGGTAGATTTAACCCGAATTGGAGAATATTTTTATGTCTACAACAATTTCTATGCGCGAGCTATTTGAAGCAGGCGCGCACTTTGGTCACAGAACCCGTTACTGGAATCCTAAAATGGCGCCTTATATTTATGGTGCGCGTGGTGGCATTCATATCATCAATTTAGAGCAAACTGTGCCAATGATGCAGGATGCGATTAACTTTTTAGGCACGATTGCGGCCAATGGCGGTAATATTTTATTCGTCGGCACCAAGCGTGCAGCTTCTGACACCATACAAAAGGCCGCGGTCGATTGTGGCATGCCGTACGTCAACCAACGCTGGTTAGGCGGCATGATGACTAACTACAAAACCATCCGTCAATCGGTCAGAAAACTCCACAACATGCGTAAATCTGAAAGCGATGGTTCATTGGCACACATGACCAAAAAAGAAATCATCAACCTCCGTAAAGAGCAAATCAAGCTAGAGTCCTCTTTGGGTGGCATTGCAGACATGAAGCGCTTGCCTGATGTACTTTTTGTTGCCGATGTCGGTCACGAAAGTATCGCTATCAAAGAAGCAAAAACCTTGGGCATCCCTGTTGTCGGCATCGTTGATACCAACAATAGCCCCGAAGAAGTGGATTACATTATTCCTTGTAACGATGATTCGGTTCGCGCACTGGGCCTTTGTATTAACGCCATTGCTGACGGCATTAAAAATGCGCGCATTGCTAACGGCAGCGCCAGCCAACTAAGCGACGAATCTGCACCACAAGAAAACATCACTGAGCCAGCAGCTCAGGTAACGGCAGAAGCAGCACCTGAGGCAGCCACTGAAGTAGCAAGCGAAGTAGCCCCGAAAGCAAGCCCCGAAGCCCCAGTAACAGAGCCAGCAGCAGCAGACAGCAGCGAAGCTAACACTGAGGCAACAACCACAGATAAGGGCTAAACAAACCATTCGCAAGGCCTCTGCGCCTTGCGATACCCTATTTAACTAATTATACGATATTACAAAGGTACCCAATATGGCAATTACTGCAGCACTCGTAAAAGCCCTTCGTGACCGCACTTCAGCGGGCATGATGGAATGTAAAAAAGCGCTAGTCGATTCAAATGGTGACATTGACGCTGCCACCGAACTCCTACGCAAATCAGGCTTAGCCAAAGCCGAAAAAAAAGCCGACCGTATCGCCGCAGAAGGTCGCGTTGCATATGCTATCTCGGATGATAAGCAATTCGCTGCTATTGTAGAAATCAACTGTGAAACAGATTTTGTTTCCAAAGGTGATATCTTTGGGGATTTCTCACAAAATATCGCCAGCCTTAGCGCCAACGAAAAACTCACTGAGCTGGATGCGATTAATCAAGCCCCATTAGCGGGTGAGACCGTTGACGAAAAACGCCGTTCGCTAGTCACGACACTAGGCGAAAACATTAACATTCGCCGCCTCGGCAGCATCAGCACTAACGGTGTTGTCAACGGCTACGTTCATGGTGGCGGTAAAGTCGGCGTTATCATCGCCGCTACTTGCGATGAGAGTGTCCGCGATAAGACCGAAGAACTACTACGCAACCTCGCGATGCACGCTTGCGCGATGAAACCTGCGTCAATCTCTTACCTAGACTTGGATTTAGATTTTGTCGCCAGAGAGACAGAAGCCATCCGCGCAGAGATTGAAAAAGGCAACGAAGAACTCGAACGCCTCGGCAAACAACTAAGACGCATTCCTGACTTTGTTAGTCGTCATCAACTCACCGATGACGTCCTTGCCGCCGTCGAGCAAACCATGAAAGATACATTAAAAGCCGAAGGCAAACCAGAGCATATTTGGGACAAAATCATTCCAGGTCAACTAGACCGGTACATCAAAGACAATACCGAACTAGACCAGGCACATGCACTGCTTAGCCAAACTTACGTGATGGACGACAAAAAAACGGTTGAACAAGCCATTGCTGATGTTCACCCCTCTATTCAACTCGTCGATTATATTCGCTTTGAACTCGGGGAAGGTATTGAGAAAAAAGTGGATAACTTTGTAGAAGAGGTCATGGCACAAGCCAAAAACGCCTAATCTGCCAACATAAAAAACCGCCGATTGGCGGTTTTTTATTGCACAAGCCATCAGTTAGTATAAGCTATTCGTTAACACAGTATCGCATTACGTTTTTAACCGCAAAGGCCAACTACCCCCATGAACGAAACACGACCAACAACTGAAAACACAATTGAAAAAACAGCTGAAATCACACCGTCAGAATACCCATTACAAACGCCTCGGTTTAAACGGATTCTTTTAAAACTCAGTGGCGAAGCCCTGCTTGGTGAAAAAACATTTGGCATCGATGCTAAGGTATTAAATCGGCTAGCCAGTGAAATCAAAATCCTCATCGAAGCTGGCATTGAAATTTCACTGGTTGTCGGCGGTGGTAACTTATTTCGAGGCGCAGAGCTACAAGAGTCAGGCATGGAACGCGTCACAGGCGACCATATGGGCATGCTTGCCACCGTCATGAATGCCTTGGCGCTGCAAGACGCCATCGAAAAAGTCGGCATCCCCGTCAGAGTTATGTCGGCCTTACCTATCGATCAAGTTTGTGAAGAATTTATCCGCCGACGCGCGGTCCGTCATATGGAAAAAAAACGGGTCGTCATTTGTGCAGCAGGTACGGGCAATCCGTTTTTCACTACCGATACAGCCGCTAGCCTACGTGCCATCGAGTTAGAAACCGATGCCATGCTAAAAGCCACCAAAGTCGATGGTGTTTACGATGCCGACCCCCATTGTGATAAGGCAGCAACAAAATACAAAACGCTCAGTTATAACCAGGTACTTGAGGATGGCTTAGCGGTTATGGACGCGACTGCCGTTGTGATGTGCCGTGACAATAACTTGCCTTTACTGGTATTTAACATGACAACCCCCGGCGAGATTGTGCGTGCTTTATTTGACCCGCAGGTCGGCACGTTAATTCGCTAAAATTAATTCGCTAGAATAATCCGCCCAGGTTAACCCACCAGCGTTCCTTTTGATCGGTTGGCTGCGAACCAATTACGTGGTATTCAAATATTAATTTAATCGATTCAACACCTATTTTTTTTTACCTCGTGTAAAATACTGCCAAGAACAACACACAACCAAAGAGTTAACGATGATTGATAATATAAAGCAAGACACTAAATCCCGCATGGCCAAATCGATTGATGCGTTAAAGCTTGAATTAAGCCGTATCCGCACTGGGCGCGCTCACCCTAGTTTACTCGACCATGTTACCGTTGATTTTTATGGCTCGGAAGTCCCTGTTGGTCAAGCCGCCAATGTTAGTAACAGTGACGCCAGAACCCTCACGATTCAACCTTGGGACAAATCAATGGTCGCGGTCATTGAAAAAGCCATCATCAATTCAGACCTTGGGATAACACCGACCTCAGCAGGCGACATTATCCGCATTAACTTACCGCCGTTAACCGAAGAACGACGCAAAGATCTGGTCAAAATCGTACGTGGCGAAGGCGAAAACGCCAAAATTGCCATCCGCAATATCCGCCGCGATGCCAACCAAAGCATCAAAAATTTACTCAATGACAAGGCCATTACCGAAGACGACGAACGTCGCGCAGAAACCGACATTCAAAAAATCACCGATGATTTTGTCGCACAGGTTGACCAAGTTCTCGCAGAAAAGGAAAAAGACCTGCTTGCGGTTTAGTCTGTAATTTGCGCTATATCGCTTTATTTTCCACCATTTCAATCTGTTGTTGAATTTGTCATTGCCACTACAACACATCGCCATCATCATGGACGGCAACGGCCGCTTTGCAGAATCAATCGGGCGCTCGCGCCTCTATGGGCATCGCGCTGGTCACACAGCAGTCCTGCGCACGGTGCGTCACTGCGCCAAAATGGGGCTGCGTTCTTTGACACTGTATGCATTTAGCAGTGAAAATTGGCAGCGCCCAGAATCTGAAATTCAGGCACTAATGCAGCTATTCCTCCGTGCAATTAAACGTAATCGTCGCCTTTTCAACCGTCACGGTATTCGATTTCGCGTCATCGGGGACACCTCGGCATTTCCTCGTCCTTTACACGATGCCATCGATGAACTAACCCAAGAAACACAGACAAACCAAGGCTTGCAACTTAATATAGCCGCAAATTATGGGGGCAAATGGGACATTACCCAAGCCGTTAAACAGCTCGCCACACAGGTCGAAAATCAAACCCTATCACCCCAAACCATTACCGAAAAAGACATTGCCACACACCTCGAATTAGCCGACCAAGCACCTGTAGATTTATTAATCCGAACAGGTGGCGAGCAGCGCATCAGTAATTTTTTATTATGGCAATGCGCTTACGCCGAGCTCTATTTCACACCGATTTATTGGCCTGTTTTTGACGATGCGGCGCTAGATGATGCTATTGCCGACTTTACACACCGTACACGGCGATTTGGCGGACTGTAACTTAGCAGGCTGTCATTTGACGAGCAATCATTTTACTATCCGCTGACGCATTATCCTTTTATAATATCGATACATTCATTGAATAAAAAACCACTATGAAACAACGAATCATTACCGCAACACTACTCATTGGCTTTATTTTAGTCATTTTATTTTTGTTACCCGCGTTAACACCGCTATTCATTGCCCTAGTTTTTGGGCTTTCCTTGTGGGAATGGGTGCGTATTACCAAACAATCCTCGGCCAACGCCCTGCTAACCGTCATTTCGACACTGGCTCTATTATATGCAGGGCTTTGCTATCAATGGATTTTCGGGCTATTATTGCTTACCACAGCTATTCACTACGCATTTAGCATCCGACTAATTCAACAATTTGAATCCATTATTAACTACCGATTGAGCCCCTGTTACTTACAACTAATTGCCCCGGTTTTGCTGGCCACAACCACGGTTGTTTTGCTGCGCTTGACAGCACAGTACCCTGATAGCCACATTGCTGCCAGTACAATTGTCTTTATGGTCGCTGTCGTTGCGGCAACCGATAGCGGGGCTTATTTCGCTGGGCGTTTTTTTGGCAAAGAAAAATTCTCCCCCAAAGTCAGCCCAAACAAAACCATCGAAGGTGCGTTGGGCGGTATTGCTTCGGGTGTCATCATTGGATTACTGCTATTACCACTCATTAACAGCCATCAAATCGCGTGGTGGTTAGTTATCATTGCCTTGATTGCAACCGCACTGGCCTCTATACTTGGTGATTTATTTATCAGCCTAATCAAGCGCCAAAACGCCATCAAAGACACCAGCAACCTACTCCCTGGTCACGGTGGTATCCTTGACCGTATTGATGGCCTGTTAGCAGGAATTCCTGTGTTTTATTTGATTGCGTTGTAAACTAACGACATTCATGACGATGGCGTGATCTGCATAAAATATAATTAAATCATATTGATAACAATAAATCGGGCTGAATCAAGCAAACCATTACTCGGTTGCTTGATTTTTGTTACTAAAATCATAGCTTATTCGCTGGGCTTTCGCTATAATGCCCACTAAACACACAAAATAACACTCGGTTAAATTTTACACCACAGAGGTATTATGAGCGACGAACGAAAAAAAGCCCTTGCAGCAGCACTCTCACAAATCGAAAAACAATTTGGCAAAGGCTCTGTCATGCGCATGGGCGATGGCACAGCGCACCGCGATATTGATGCCGTATCGACTGGCTCATTGGGGCTAGACATTGCGTTAGGCATTGGCGGACTCCCCAGAGGGCGTGTCGTTGAAATTTACGGTCCTGAATCCTCAGGAAAAACAACGTTGACACTGCATGCCATTGCCGAAGCCCAAAAACTCGGCGGCACCGCAGCGTTTATTGATGCAGAACACGCATTGGACCCTGATTATGCCGAAAAATTAGGTGTCAACATTGACGAAATGCTGGTTTCACAGCCTGATACTGGCGAGCAAGCCCTAGAAATCGCTGATATGCTCGTGCGCTCAGGTGGTGTCGATATCGTTGTTGTGGACTCGGTGGCTGCGCTAACCCCCAAGGCTGAAATCGAGGGCGAGATGGGCGATTCACACATGGGCTTGCAAGCACGACTGATGTCACAAGCGCTTCGTAAACTCACCGCCAATATCAAACGCTCGAATACGATTGTCATTTTCATCAACCAAATTCGCATGAAAATTGGCGTTATGTTTGGCAGCCCAGAAACGACCACAGGCGGCAATGCGCTTAAATTTTACGCCTCCGTCCGTATTGATATTCGCCGCATTGGTGCCATCAAAAAAGGCGATGAAATCATTGGTAACGAAACCCGTGTCAAAGTCATCAAAAACAAAGTCGCCCCACCATTCAAACAATGTGAATTTGAAATTCTCTATGGGCAAGGCATCTCCCGTCTGGGTGAAATTTTGACCTTAGGCACTGATTTAGGTGAGATAGAAAAATCAGGCGCGTGGTACAGTTATAACGATAACAAAATCGGGCAAGGCAAGGAAAACGCCAAACAATTCTTGGCCGAAAACCCTGATATTACCGCCGCTATCGAACAAAAAATCCGTGCACACTTTTTACCTAAGACTGTAAAAAAACCACAGGATGCCGCGCCAGAGAGCGATGCGTAATTTGATGTGTAGTTTGATACCTAGTTTGACATATACTATGATTGATGTATGTTTAATCTAGCTTAACCCTTTCACTCACTCCATCACGGCCAGCGCTTGTTGGCCGTTTTTCAGATAACCACCGTTCAGATGACGACTGACGCCTCCCAAACCGCCTACAATTATTGCATTCGCCTACTCGCACGGCGTGAGTATGCCAAAAAAGAAATCACGATCAAACTCAAACAAGCTGGCTATACCCAAACAGACATCGATGCTTGTCTGGATGCTTTGGTTCAGCAAAACTATCAGTCTGACGAACGATTTACCGAAATGCTGGTCCGAACACGAGTGAATCAGCGTTACGGCCCCAAGAAAATCGCATACGAACTCAGCCAAAAAGGCATCGCCAAAACACTGGCACAACAATATCTCGCCGAATTCGATGATGAATTACTCGGGCACGCACAGGCACTCATCCTCAAAAAAGCCCATGCCAGCGAACTCACCAATCCAGCCGTCAAAAACAGCATCACACGCTACCTCATCAGCCGTGGCTACGATTTTGACCTTATCCGGCAAGCGCTAAAGCAAATCAAACAAGACCAATAAAGCACTACCAAATAATACGCCCTAAATACGCCCGAAATACGCCCAAACGATGACCCAAAATATGCTACTATAGATTTTATTGCAGTTTATAGCAGTTTATTGCGATTTATTTACGCATTTATATTCGCATTCATATTCGTGTTGTTATTATTTACACCAAATTACACCGAATAATACCAAACAACACTAAACGATAAAAAGCAACCACAGGTAACAACAACCAATGAATTCAACGCCATATGGTCGATTATATGTCGTCGCTACGCCAATAGGCAATTTGGACGATATGACATTCCGCGCCATTGAGACACTAAAAAATGTGCATTGTATTTATGCCGAAGACACTCGGCAGACAAGCAAACTGCTGCAGCATTTTAATATCCAAAATCGTGTCTACCAACTACATAAACACAATGAGAGCCAGCAAAAACACCGCTTAGAGCAGCAATTACGCGCGGGGGAAAACATCGCCATTGTCAGTGATGCAGGCACACCACTTATCTCTGATCCAGGCGCTAATACCATTGCTTATTTACGTGACTTACACCATGAAATCCGCGTAATACCTGGTTGTTCGGCCGTCACATCGGCGCTATCTATTTCTGGATTAACGGCGGATTACTTTTCGTTTATTGGTTTTTTACCGACTAAAAGCAACCAACGAAAAGCGATTTTCAAACAATTCGCTAACACCCAACATACGGTTGTTTTTTTTGAAACCCCTCACCGTATCATCGATTGTCTGGCTGATGCAATGGACGTGTTAGGAACAGACCGAATGCTATTTATTGCTCGCGAGCTCACCAAACAGTTTGAGGAGTCTATTTTATGCCCGCTAAGCGAAGCACAGCATTGGATTCAGGAAAACCCCTACCGCTGCAAAGGCGAATTTGTCCTTGCGTTATCGCCCTGTGTTAAACCACCAATCAACAATGACTGGCAACCGCTGGCTGACTTGATGCTGGACCAAAATATTCCCAATAAATCCATCCATCAAGTCATCACGCAATTTTACAATGCACCCAAAAAAACCGTGTATAATTACCTACTAAACCCACACGAAAAGACGGAGTAAACAATGCGCTACCATGCACTAGGAACGAGTGAGTTACAAGTCAGCGAAATTTGCTTAGGTACAATGACTTGGGGACATCAAAACAGCGAAAATCAAGCCCATGAACAGCTCGATTATGCCATCGCGCATGGCGTTAACTTTATTGACACAGCAGAGATGTATGCCATCCCACCCAAACCTGAAACACAAGGACTCACGGAAAAATACCTTGGTTCATGGCTTCACAAACGCGGCAAACGTGATGACCTTGTTTTAGCAACTAAAATGGCGGGTAAAAATATCCCGTGGATTCGCGAAGGTCGCGGACTAACACCTGCCGATGTAACCACCGCCATCGATAACTCACTCAAGCGACTGCAAACCGATTATATCGACCTTTATCAGCTACATTGGCCGCAACGACTGGTGAATAATTTTGGGGAACGCGATTTTAAAAGCGAACATGCACAAGGCGACGATTATATTTTTGAATTACTAGAAACCCTTAAAAAGCAAATTGATAGCGGCAAAATTCGCGAAGCCGGCCTATCCAACGAAACGCCTTGGGGCATGATGAAATACATGGAGCACCATCGCCAAGACGCCAATTTGCCTCGTATGCAAAGCGTACAAAACCCCTACTCACTCATTCAACGCGAATTTGACAGCCACAGTGCCGAAGTCTGCTTTCGTGAAAATATCGCCATGCTGCCGTATTCACCGATTGGCGGTGGCGTATTGTCAGGCAAATATCTCGACCAAACTGCGATCGCTAGCGCACGATTTAATGACTGGGGCGCAAGCCGTCAATCAGGGCTATCTAACAGTGCGCGCTCTGATGCGGTCAAGCGCTATGTCCAACTCGCCAAGCAGCACGGCATCAGCCCTACAAAGATGGCACTTGCGTTTGTGATTAACCGTTTTTATGTGACTTCAACGATTATTGGCGCAACGACCATGGCGCAACTCGCTGAAAATATCGACAGCGTCAACCTAAGCCTTAGCGATGCCGTACTCAACGAAATCGAGCAAATACACAGCGAACACCCTAGCCCTGCGCTAATATAGCCCCTAAAATCAACCTAAAAACCTAAAACTGGCATTAGGCATCGGGCGGCGGACGGTTAATGACTGCTCTCAGGCATTGCCGCAAAACTGCAACGGGACTGCAACGGGACTGCAACGAGATTACAGCAGTTTCCCGTTAAACCCTCGAAAAATCCGCCGAATTAACGTACAATGGGCGTTTATTTGTCGGATGCTGGTATTTTATGTCTATTATCATCAAAACACCTGAGGAAATTGAAAAAATGCGCGTGGCGTGTCAGTTAGCGGCCAGCGTATTAGAAATGATCGAGCCATTTGTTAACGTCGGCGTATCAACAGAGTCACTTAACCAGCGTTGCCATGATTTTATCGTTAACGAACTCGGCGCCATTCCTGCACCACTCAATTACCACGGTTTTCCTAAATCCATTTGCACCAGTGTGAATCATGTCGTTTGTCACGGCATTCCAAGCGACACCAAAAAACTCAAAAAAGGCGATATTATTAATATCGACATCACGATTATTAAAGACGGTTATCATGGCGATACCAGCAAGATGTTTTTCGTTGGCGAACCCAGTGTCCTCGCGAGACGACTATGCCGCGTCACATACCAATCCCTGCTCATTGCAATCGAACAAGTCAAACCTGGCGCGACCTTTGGCGATATTGGCCACGCCATTCAACAATACGCACAAAAGGAACGCTTTGGCGTTGTACGCGAATTTTGCGGGCATGGCATCGGCAAATCGTTTCACGAACCCCCCCATGTGCTTCATTATGGCGAGGCAGGCACCAAAGAGACCATTGCGCCTGGTATGATTTTCACCATTGAACCTATGCTAAACGCAGGTAAAGCCCCGACAAAAACACTCAATGATGGCTGGACCGCTGTCACCCGCGACAAATCCTTGTCCGCTCAGTATGAGCACACTATACTGGTTACCGAAACTGGGCATGAAATACTCACCCTGCGTCAGGAAGAGAAAGAAAATCGGTTTATCATTTAATCCCCAGCGCCCTAAAAAATTGAAACAAGCACATGACAACACCAACAGAAAATAACGCTTCACACCCAAAAATGCCAGAAAAAACACATCAAACAACCGACGAATTTATTAATGAATTTATCGACGAATTTATCGCCAAAGCCGTTTTCAACAAACAAGGGCTAATCCCTGCCATCGCACAAGATGTGCATACCCAGACCGTATTAATGATGGCATGGATGAACGCAGACAGCCTGCGACTCACCCTAGAAAAGCAAGAGATGGTGTATTATTCACGTTCGCGCCAGCAACTATGGCATAAAGGCGAAACGTCAGGGCACACGCAAAAAGTTCACCGCATTATGCTAGACTGTGATGCCGATGCCCTACTCGCACAAGTCGAACAAATCGGCGGCATTGCCTGCCATACGGGGCGTAACCACTGTTTTTTTCAGGAATACACCCCTAGCGGGATTAAAATCAACACGCCGGTGATTAAAAGCCCAACCGCTATTTATTCAT
The DNA here is from genome assembly GCF_009362845.1 of Ostreibacterium oceani. NCBI lineage: Bacteria > Pseudomonadati > Pseudomonadota > Gammaproteobacteria > Cardiobacteriales > Ostreibacteriaceae > Ostreibacterium > Ostreibacterium oceani. Next base: position 157,104 of record NZ_WHNW01000002.1, read on the forward strand.
CATCTGATTAAATCATACACAAACAACAATCAACCCTCCTTATTATGCATACCATTTTTTCCACCTTAGAATCATTAATCGCTGATAGGCTTCAAGCCGCCCCCGAAGCCTCTTATGTCGCCAGCCTTAACGCCAAAGGACTGGATGCCATCCTCAAAAAAATCGGTGAAGAAAGTAGTGAAGTCATTATTGCCGCTAAAAATGCCAGCCATGATGAAATCGTCTATGAAGCTTGCGACCTGATTTTTCACTTGTTTATCCTGTTAAAACAACAAAACATCCCACTTAGCGACATTGAAAAAGAACTAACCCGCCGATTAGGTGTCTCTGGATTGACTGAAAAAGCCAATCGCAATACCAATTAGCCCACTGCCAATTAGCCCACTGCTTTACTTGTTGCCCTGCTTGTCGCTTTACTTGTCGCCCTGCTTGCCACTATGACTTGTCGTATTGTTATTGTTACGCCTAACGTGTTACGCCTAACGTGTGACACCTAACGTGAAATATCCGTCACAACACTGACACACCTAAAAAAATGGCGTATAATGCGAGCAAGCATTGGGTTAAAACGGGTTAGACACGTAAAAAGCGTAAAAATAACAGGAGAAATCAGACATGGGCGGAATTAGTTTATGGCAAATCGCCATTGTTATCATTATTATTGCAATATTATTTGGCGGCAAGCGACTACGTAATTTAGGCGGCGACTTGGGCACCTCGCTCAAAGGCTTTAAAAAAGCCATCAAAGACGATGACGAGCCAAAAAAAACAGACCACTTAACCAATCAGTCCTCGACTGAAAGCAGTCCGACTGATACGACATCAACCGACAATCAATCGACAGAAACCATCGACAGTCATGGAAGCAACAAAGATTCGTAAATCCGTTGCGTTCATTAACGGTTCAGCGGTGGTTTATTGGTGGTTTATTGGTGGTTTATTGGTGGTTTATTGGTGGTTTATTGGTGCTGCCATGCAAACCACGCCGCAACAATAGGTAAGTAGCGATGATATCTGGCATTGGGTTCAGCGAACTGCTGTTTATTGCGGCACTGGCACTGCTGGTATTTGGCCCCGACAAACTCCCTGGCGTTATTCGTAGCACGGCGGCTTACATTCGTCAATTTAAGCGCACGCTGCACGATGTCAAAAGCGAAGTCACTCGTGAGCTAGACCTAGATAATATACAATCGGATTTTAAAGCCACTAAAGATGACACACAACAACTCCTTGGCTTTGATGAGTTACAAGAATCGCTACAGGAACTGCGAAAAAACTCAGAGACCCTCGCTGAATTCGACGAGGACGGATTTGAATACGCAGACAGCACGCAGGACAAAACTATTTACGATGACGTTGATATTAATGATATCATTGAAAACAAAGGCAGCAGCGCTTATAACGCGACGTTACCTGACCCGAATGAGCAAGCCAGCACGGGCGTTGAAGCCGAACTACCGACTCAGGCTAATTCTAGCCCAAAGGATTAGATACCATCATGTCGCATCATAAAGAAGAATCACTCATCTCACACCTGCAAGAACTCCGTTCGCGTCTGATAAAAATCCTCGTTGTCTTGTTGGTCTTATTTTTAATCGCTGCCCTATTTAGTCGCGAACTATTTGAACTCTTTGCGCGCCCAATTATCTTGTCATTGACTGACAGCAATAGCTTAACCATTCGCAAACCCTTAGACAGTTTTTTAATTCCGTTAAAGCTCAGCTTATTTACTGCCTTTATCTTAACCTTGCCTTGGACGCTCTACCAAGTCTGGGCGTTTGTTGCACCTGGTCTGTACAAAACCGAACGCAAACTCGTCTATCCTCTCGTTATTTCAAGCACCGCCTTATTTTATCTCGGCATGCTGTTTGCCTACTTCATTGTGTTGCCACTGGCGTTTAAATTTTTGTCTGGTTTTACCCCCACAGGGGCCAATTATACGCCAGATATTGCGTATTATTTTTCCTTTGTTTTTACCGTTTTTTTTGCGTTTGGCATTGCCTTTGAAATCCCGATAGCGACCATCCTTGTCGTAGCGCTAGGGATTACCGACATCGACACTATTAAATCAAAACGCCGCCATATTATTGTTGCTGCGTTTATTTTTGGTATGCTGCTAACGCCACCCGATATTATTTCTCAAACATTGTTAGCCCTCCCTGTACTACTATTGTTTGAAATTGGCTTATTGTTCGCCAAACGCTTTGAAAACCGCAGCCCAGCAAGTGATTCTGTAAGTGATTCTGTAAGTGATTCTGTAAGCAATCCATCAAATGACAGGCCAAGCGATAGACCAAACAATAGACCAAGCGACACACCTGCTGAATAAGCATCCGTTTCGCAATCGACCCAATACAGCGACCCAATACAACGAACAACGAACAATGAACCCTAAAAAAACAATTATTGACGGATTATTAGGCGTTGTGCTCTGTGGTGGTCGAGCCACGCGAATGCAGGGCCTAGATAAAGGCCTCGTTTTATTCAAAGAACGCCCGCTCGCCAGCTACGGCATCCATGCGCTGGCCAATTGTCAACGCGTCATTGTCAACGCCAATCGCAATATGGATGTGTATAAAGAGACGTTTAACTTACCCGTTATCCCAGATGACAACCAGGCTTTTGATGGTCCACTGGCGGGTTTGCTCGCTGCCATGCGGTTTGCCCACGCACAAAACCTAACTTGGGTTATCAGCGTTCCATGCGATAGTCCTTTTATCTCAAGCGATTATGTCAGCACCATGTGGCAAGCCACAGCCGCGCATCCGCAGCGTATTTTTATTGCAAACGATGGCTATAATCAGCCCGTTTTCACCTTGATTAGCACCGATCTAATCGACGAATTAGCGCATTTTTTAACGGGCGATCATAAAAAAATACTTAAATTTTACCAAGCAATAGGCTATCAAACGGTGTCATTTAACACGTCAACTGCCTTTATCAATCTCAACTCACTCACAGACCTTGATGCACAATCGGCACAATAAACCTCACGTGATTACTCTTGCTTAATTTGCTGATTAAGTGCAATAGCCAGCTAAACTAAAGCAGCCGTTCCAGGCAGTCTTTTCAGAAGAGCCCAGAAGCGTATAATAACTTAGTTAATGTTTATATTGCCTTTTATTTGATTTTATTGGCTTTTGTTGGCTTTTATTGCCGATTTAATGAATTGCTTCATGTGAAATTGTGCGTGCGCCGTTTCATAGCGGTAGACCGCGCCGACAGGACACGCCAGTCGCGCCTGACAGGTATAGGCGACACACGCATTCTCGCCATTCTCGCCATTAAAGCCATCGACGTTATTACCATTATTATCTTGGCGCTTGTCATCATTCGCTGTGTCGTGAATCAAATAACGAGTACACCCCTGATAATCATAACCGTGCGGCTGAAACGCCCCAACAGGGCAAACCGATAAACACGGTTTATCTGGGCAGCTGTCGCAGAGGCCTTTTGCTACCTTTGATAGTGTTGGCATTCTAGTTGATTTTTTAGGCAACCTTGTGGCAGACAGCTTAGCTATAAATTCCATTGTTGGCTCAACAGGCAGTCCAGTACGCACCCGACAAGCAAATCGACAGGCAGACCACAATCCATAGTCGCGATGTATCAACAGTCCCAGAGCAGAAGATTCATAAGCCCCAGTACGCTTTAGCCACTGGATAAACGGATAACGCGGCTCACCAAATGGAAAGAAACAGTCCCCACCGAGTTGTTCAGCAAATTGCTGCCCAATCCGTTGACTCCATTGATCCAACGGATCGGGTACCGCCTGTTGGTATTCGCGAGAGGCTTGGAACGCAGACCAAATAGACGACCCCGCATTACCAAATAGCAGTAGCGCTTGTGTGTCCTGTGTCGGTGTGTCCTGCGCTTGGATTTTTGTCCCTTGCGTTTTTTGCCCTTGCGTCGTTGGTAAGCCATCCGCTTGATTGACAACAAAACCGCCTAAAAAAACCACACCAAATTCATTACTGAGCGCATCAATGTGTTGCTCGATGTCGCTTATTCTAGTCATAGATTTAGATTTGGGCTTGGGTTTAGATTTAGGTTTGGATAATCATTCCGTTTCATCCCATTATCGATTTTCCTATGGTTACGCATCCTTACCACCTTGGAAATTAAACTGAGCGCCTTGTCGAATCCCCGATGGCCAACGGGTCGTGACCGTTTTCAGGCGTGTATAAAAACGCACGCCTTCCATGCCGTGAATGGCGGCACTGCCGAATAATGAGCGTTTCCAGCCACCAAAACTATGCATCGCCACAGGAACAGGAATCGGTACATTAACACCCACCATGCCGGCCTCAACGTGCATACTAAAATGTCGTGCCGCATCGCCATCCCGTGTAAAAATCGCAGCCCCATTGCCATACGCATGCGTATTGATTAACGCCAGTGCATCCGCATACTCCTTGACACGAACAATCGACAGCACTGGACCAAAAATTTCATCCAAATAAATCGACATCGTCGGTTGTACATGATCAAATAAACTGCCGCCCAAGAAAAAACCTTTACCAACTGACGTGTCTCTACCATCAATTTTCAGTGTTGCACCCTGCGCTACGCCTTGTTCAATATAATCCACGATACGATTTTTGCTGTCTTGGCTAACCACTGGACCCATTTCAACGTCTTTTTCATGATAAGCACCAACCCGCAATTGTTGTACTTTTGGTGCTAACTGCTCAATGAGTTGTTCGGCTGTTTCATCGCCAACCGTAATGACCACAGATACGGCCATACAACGCTCGCCCGCTGAGCCATAGGCCGCACCGAGAATCGCATCACAGGCTTGGGTTAAATCGGCATCGGGCATCACGACTAAATGATTTTTAGCGCCACACAATGCTTGAACGCGTTTGTGATGATGGCTGGCTTCTCGATAAATAGACTCACCTACTGGTGTCGAGCCGACAAAGCTTATCGCTTTGACCAATGGGTGTTGCAACAACACATCAACCGCGGCTTTACCACCAACTAAAGTATTCAGCACACCTGCTGGCAAGCCTGCCTCATACATTAATTCAGTCAAGCGCAAACCGCACGATGGCGTCTTTTCGGAAAGTTTTAAAACAAACGTATTACCACAAGCGATGGCAACAGGATACATCCACATTGGCACCATGGCTGGAAAATTAAACGGCGTAATACCTGCACAAACCCCCAACGGTTGGCGTAAATTATAACTATCAATGCCACTGGATACTTCTGCGGTAAAATCAGATTTCAAATGATTATTAATAGCCGTACAGAATTCGACCACTTCTAATCCTCGTGCGATTTCTCCTTTGGCGTCATCGATTGTTTTGCCATGTTCTTGTGAGATGAGCTGTGCTAACTCATCGGTATGCTGGATGATTAACTGCCGATAATTAAACAGCATTTGCGCGCGTTTGGATGGCGTTACTGCTCGCCATGCCTCACTCCGCTCATGCGCGACTTCAATCGCCAATCTCACGTCATCAGCACTCGCTGCCTGCACTCGGCGAATGATTTTGCCCGTTGCTGGGTTATAAATTGAATAGACTTCATCGGCGCGACCCTTAACAGGCTGCGCATCGATAATATGCTTTAATTCTATGACGTCATTCATCATCATGCCTTTTGTCGAAATCTGCTTATTTACACTAACCTACCACTAAATGGGCATTTTTTCCATCATTTAGCGGATTTATTTTGCAAAAATACACGCATCGAAAAGCCGTTATATTTTTTCAGCAAAATCCATTATTTTATGCTAATGTAGCTATAGGAGTTTATTTTCGTTATACAAGCCATGCCCCATATTGATAAACAACTTACACGACTAACACCATAGGCAGATAAACCAATGTCTACAGACAAAACCAACCCACCAGGTGCCAACGACAGCCAAACGCTACGCCAATTTGATCAGCAGCATGTTTGGCATCACCTAACACAACATAAAGCGCTTGAACAAAATCCAGCCCTCATGATACGCAGCGGTAATGGCATGATGGTAACCGACACCGATGGCAATCAGTATCTGGATGCAACATCAGGTGGTGTCTGGACGGTGAACCTCGGATACGGCCGCCAGCAAATTGTCGATGCCATTGCAAAACAACTCAGCGATCTGCCCTATTTCGCTGGCGCATTGGGTAATGAACCTGCGGCGAAGTTTGCTAAAGTACTTGCGGATTTATTACCCAACCTGTCACGTATTTATTATGCCAGCTCAGGCTCTGAAGCCAATGAAAAAGCTTATAAAATCGTACGTCAGCTCAGTCAATCCAGCAGCCGCCAAGGCAAACGCAAAATCGTTTACCGCGACCGCGACTATCACGGCACAACAATCGCCGCGCTGAGTAGCTCAGGGCATAATGAACGCAAAGCACAGTACGGTCCTTTTTTGGATGACTTTGTCGAAATTCCGCATTGTTGCTGCTACCGCTGTCCATTTAATAAAACCTACCCAAGCTGCAATATCGAATGCGCTCAGGCTTTCGAAAGCGAAATATTAAAACAAGGTCCTGATACTGTCGGTAGCGTGGTTTTAGAGTCCATCACCGCAGGCGGTGGCGTGATTGTGCCTGTACCTGAGTATTTACCGATGATTGCTGATATTTGTAAGCAATACGGTGTGTTGCTGCATATTGATGAAGTGGTCACAGGAATGGGGCGCACAGGGACTTGGTTTGGATTTGAGCACTTTAACGTCTTCCCTGATATGATTACCTTAGCCAAGGGGCTTGCTGGCGGTTATGCTGCGATTTCAGTCCTCGCGACAACCGAGACAATTTTTGAAGCGTTTAAAACTGATACCAACGACCCACTCAATTATTTTAGGGATATTAGTACATTTGGCGGCTGTACCGCAGGACCTGCCGCCGCGCTTGCCAATATAGACATTATTCAAACCGAAAACTTACTCAACAATGCAAAAATTATGGGCGATTATTTCATACAACAGCTCAGAGGCTTAGCTGAAAAACACCCCTGCATAGGCGATATTCGAGGCAAGGGGCTATTCATTGGGATTGAGCTAGTTGACGACAGAAAAACCAAACACCCTGTCGATGAAGCGCGTATGACCCGTGTGTTTTTGCATTGCTTGCAACATGGCGTAATGATAGGTCGCTCAAACCGTAGCGTGGCAGGATTAAATAACGTATTGCTTTTAAGCCCTGCATTGATTTGTGACAAAGCCAAAGCCGATGACATCATCACCGCCATTGATGCTGCCCTCACCGCGACTTTTAAACAAACTGTGTTTAAACAGACGGTGTAACGAATCGCACCAAATTACCAGCCAACTGACCAAACGGTAGGCGATTAAAAGGCAGTATTAATCTGGCTCAAAAACTTTTGCGTCCGCTCATTTTGTGGATTATCAAAGAAATTGATTGGATCGTTTTCTTCGATAATTTCGCCGGCGTCCATAAAAATCACGCGATCGGCAACCGCGCGCGCGAATCCCATTTCATGGGTCACGCAGAGCATGGTCAAGCCTTCTTCTGCCAAATCTTTCATGGTTTCTAGTACTTCATTAATCATTTCAGGGTCTAGCGCAGACGTTGGTTCGTCAAACAGCATGATTTTCGCTTCCATACACAATGAACGCGCAATCGCCACCCGTTGTTGCTGCCCACCAGATAATTGTCCAGGGAATTTATTCGCTTGCTCAGGAATTTTGACACGCTCCAAAAAGTACATCGCTGTTTTCTCTGCTTCTTTTTTGGGTTTTTTGCTAACCCAAATCGGTGCTAAAGTGAGATTTTGCATAACCGTCAGATGCGGAAACAAATTAAAATGCTGAAACACCATACCGACTTCGCGACGAATGGCTTCAACCACTTTAATATCATTAGTCAGCGGAATGCCGTCCACGACAATATCGCCTTTCTGGTGCTCTTCTAGGTGGTTAATACAGCGAATAACGGTGGATTTTCCTGAGCCAGATGGACCACAAATAACAATTCGCTCACCTTTGTTAACGGATAAATTGATATTTTTTAGCACATGAAAATCGCCGTACCACTTGTGAACGCCTTTCATTTCGATAATCGGCTTATTATTTTTTTCTGTCATCATTCTCTCTCTTTCATTCGTCTGATTGATGGGATATTGTAATGCGCTAGGGCGATAGCGGTTTACCGTGTTATCGCTTGTGCCCTGTGTGCAGTTTGTCTTCTAAATATTTACTATAGCGTGACATCGCATAACAACAGCAAAAGTAAACCAACGTCGCAAAGACATAGCCTTCGGTGTTATAGCCTAGCCACTTAGGGTCTTGCGATGCCGTTTGTATAATGCCTAAAAAATCATACAATCCGATGATTAGCACCAGCGTTGTGTCTTTAAACAAACCAATAAACGTATTTACAATCCCAGGAATCACGATTTTGAGCGCCTGAGGCAGCACAATAAAGCCCATGGCTTTCCAGTAGGTCAACCCCAGCGATTGGGCGGCCTCTACCTGCCCTTTGGGCACTGCCTGCAACCCACCGCGAACCACCTCTGCCATATAGGCCGAAGCAAACAGGGCAATCGCAATCAACGCACGCAATAATTTATCAAAACTCATCCCCTCGGGCAAAAACATGGGGAACATCACCGATGACATAAATAACACCGTAATCAACGGCACGCCGCGCCAAAATTCAATAAATACAATACAAATCGAGCGGATAATCGGCATATCCGAGCGTCGTCCCAGCGCCAGTAATATCCCGATGGGTAACGAAGCAACAATGCCGACAAATGAAATCACTAGCGTCAATGAAAAACCGCCCCACTTATCCGTAGTAACATCAACCAAGCCAAACATGCCACCGCGAAACAAGACAAAGGCAATCGCCGGGAATATCACGAGCATAAAGACACCTGCCCACGCTTTTTTAGGCAAATTGGGCCAGACTAAATAGATAATACCGACGGCAAATAGGACAAAAAGGGTATTGATTCGCCAGCGCTCTTCTGACGGATAAAAGCCGTAAATAAATTGATCTAAACGTGCATTAATAAACGTCCAACAGGCACCAACCCCTTCGACCTTGCAAAGCGCAGGGTCATTCCCCCCCCAAGAGGCGGTAAACACTGCCCAGTTTAAAAAGGGTGGCACTGTCCAGACAATAATCGCCACGCCAATCAAGGTCAAAATCGTGTTGGAAATTGACGAAAATAGATTTTTTCTTAACCAAGCAATTAGCCCTTTTTCCAATAATGGCGGTGGCAAATCAGGGTGTTCGCCTGGTTTGTAGGTTTGGTTATTCATTAGCTCACTCATCGTTATTACCTCTCCACCAATGCGACACGCTTGTTATACCAATTCATAAAGGCGGCAATCGACAAGGAAATCGTCAGATACGCCAGCATCGTCAAAGCAACACACTCAATGGCTTGCCCTGTGTTGTTGAGTACCGTGCCTGAAAATACCGACACCAATTCAGGATAAGCAATGGCCGCCGCCAATGAAGAGTTTTTCGCCAAATTCAAATATTGACTGGCAAGTGGCGGAATAATGACGCGTAACGCTTGGGGGATAATCACCAGACGCAATGTATACGAAGGCTTAATCCCTAACGAAAATGCCGCCTCGGTTTGTCCGTGGCTAACCGACATAATCCCTGCTCGGACGTTTTCGGCGATAAATGCACCAGTATAAATGCTTAGTGAAAACCACAGCGCCAAAAATTCTGGTGGAATAGTCATACCACCACTAAAATTAAAGCGACCTGCCTCAGGGTGATCGAAACTGATCGGCATTCCTGCTAACATCGCGCCTAACAAAGGCAGTCCTAACAACATCGCGGTATTCACCCAAAATACCGGCAGTTGTTCGCCTGTGGCGAATTGTTTCTTTTTTGCGTAGCGATAAAAAGCAATCGCACCGACAATGCCTGCAATCAATCCTGCCGTAATTAACCAAGCACCCGATTCAAAAACTGGCTTAGGCATCGTTAATCCGCGATTACTTAGAAACGCATTACCGCCCAAGAACCCAGGTCCGGCCATCACTTCACGCGCACTCGGCAACGCACTGAGTACGGCAAAATACCAAAAGAAAATTTGTAGTAGTAGTGGTGTATTACGAAATAACTCAACATAAACCGTCGCAATTTTTCTAATTACCCAGTTTTTTGACAGCCGCGATACCCCCATGACGACACCAATAATCGTGGCGGCAATAATCCCTAACACGGAGACTAACAACGTATTCAGTAGCCCTACAAAAAATACGCGTCCATTGCTGTCAGTCGACGTGTAGCTGATTAACTTAAAATCAATTTCAAAACCAGCGGCACGCTTTAAAAAATCAAACCCCGATGAAATACCCCGCGATTCTAAATTTTGCACGGTATTGCTAAACAATGTCCACCCAGCAACCACGACGATAGTCGTCAATAACAACTGGAAAAAAAGACTGCGATACTTGGGATTATTCCATGCTTTTTGCTGCATATGGATTGCCTGCGTGTTGGCTATCATTTCGCTCATGTGTCAAACACTCTCAGTAAAGTTTAATTATAATAATTGATTAAGCTAGGCTAGTACTATTTTTACTGTTTTTTTGTACTATAGCTCTCGAACTGTGTGCTTTTGTGCACTTTTACATATCTTGGCGATTTTTTCACTGCCAACTTATTATCTAATCGTTATCGATTGATTACCATTATTTCCTTTTAATTTTAATGTTAATTGGATGTTAGTTAAAAGGCAAATAAAAGGTAATAGTGATATGCCGACTACTATTGCAGTCGGCATACTGCGCTGCGCTTATTGAATTAGCGAATTGGCGCCGCGTACATGATACCACCGTCATTCCACAAACGGTTCAGACCACGATCGATAGTGGTTGCGGCATTAGGGCCTAGGTTTCTGTCATACATTTCACCATAGTTACCTACGTGCTTAATGATGCTGGCACACCAATTCTCTGACAATCCAATTGACTTACCAAACTCGCCATCAACACCGACTAGGCGCTTGATGTTCGGATTGTCTGATTTTTTCATTTCCTCAACATTGCTAGACGTCACACCTAATTCTTCGGCGTTAATCATACAGCTACGAGACCATTCTACCAAATCCAACCATGCATCATCGCCATGACGCACCGCTGGTGCGAGTGGTTCTTTGGATATAACTTCAGGTAAAATCATGTGATCAGACGGTGTTTTCAAGCTAATGCGATAAGACTCTAACCCCGAAATATCGGTTGATACCACATCGCAACGCCCTGCATCGTATGCAGAAATAACTTCGTCTTTTTTCTCAAAAACAACGGGCTTAAAGGCCAAATTATTGGCTTTGAAATAGTCGTTAATATTGAGTTCGGTTGTCGTACCAGTATCAGTACAAACCGCCGCGCCGTCTAATTCCTTGGCCGAGCTCACACCTAAGCTTTTACGCACCATAAAGCCCTGACCATCATAGTATGTCACGCCAACAAAATTTAATCCAAGCGTGGCATCGCGACTCATGGTCTCGGTGGTATTTCTTGACAATAAATCGACTTCGCCACTTTGAATGGCGGTAAAGCGTTCTTTGGCCGATAATGGCACAAATCGGGCTTTGCTTGGATCATCAAAGATTGCCGATGCCACGGCACGACAAAAATCTACGTCAATTCCTGACCAGTTATTTTTGTCATCCGCAACTGAAAACCCTGCAATACCCTGTGATGCACCACAAACGAGTTCGCCTTTGGATTTAACTGACGCTAATGTACTCTGTGCTTGCACAGCAGAAAAAGCACTAAGTATTGCCATCGTATAGAGTGTTTTTTTCATATTTTTCCCCTTATTGTGTGATTGTATTTTAGTTATTGTTACTATAAATTCAGGTAAATCATATTACCACTTTTACAAAAAAGCAAGCAAACATTTTTTCACAAAAGAAAATAACTATTATTTTCAAATAAATAGATTTTTTAACCGTCGCATTAGCAGGCTAAGGCTGTATTTCATGCCCGGCATAATCAAATACTCGTCCACTATCCGTGGTGTCTAATTTGCCTAACACGTCAAGTAATTGCTGTGCACTGTGGTTAGGTGAAAATAATTGTGCATCTGGTATGTTAGCCTGAAAGGGTTTTGATAATTGACTGTTTACAGTGCCTGGGTGTAAGCCGACAAATATGCTCTTTGGATGGCTGCGTTTATATTCGATGCTCGCGCATTTAATCATCATGTTAAGGGCGCTTTTAGAGGCGCGGTAGCTGTACCAACCCCCGAGTCGATTGTCGCTAATACTGCCCACGCGGGCTGATAATGCGGCGCATAGTGTGCGGCTTGATTTGTTGAGTTTTGGCATAAAGTGCTTCATGATTAATGCTGGTGCAAACGTGTTGACGTTAAAGATTTTTTGCATGGCAAATAATTCAACTTGGCGCAGCGATTTTTCAGGTTGCACGTGGCTGTCATGTAGCATACCAAGGGTGATAATAATCATATCAAGTGGCACGGTGATGTCGTTGGCGCATTTTTGTAATGATTCATCACTAAGTGGATCGACACAGAAACTGTGTATATTTCGTTGTTCAAAGAACATATCCTGACGCGACCCGGCATATATCGTGCAGGATTCATGTTGTTTTGCCAGTTGTTGTGTGATGGCCTGTCCGATGCTGCCGGAGGCGCCAAATACCACAATGTGTTTCATGCTGCCCCTTTTTTTAGAATAAAACCTTATCGTAAAGTATCCTCAATCAAAGTACAACCAATAAAGGCATAACCAACAAAAGCGCAACCAACAAAAGCGCAACCAATAAAAACGATTTCGATAAACCCACCAATAAACCTATCCATGAAGCCATTGGGTTGCTATAATCTAAAGCGCACCCAAACAACTACCCAAACAACTACCCAAACAACTACCCAAACAACTACCCAAACAACTACCCAAACAACTACCCAAACAACTACCCAAACAACTACCCAAACAACTACCCAAACAACTACCCAAACAACTACCCAAACAGCCACCTAAGCAACTATAAAGCACAGCATCCCATGACGATAAGAATTCTAGCGATTGACCCTGGCTCAACCATTACAGGCTATGGACTCGTTGATTTTACAGGCAAACAAACCCGCTACGTTGATAGTGGCTGTATTCGGCTGGGTAAAGAAGCGATGCCCATTCGGCTAATGATGATTCACCAAGGCATTCAGGAGTTAATCGCGCATTTTAAGCCTCGTGAATTTGCGATTGAGCAAATTTTTATGCACGCCAACCCAAATTCTGCCTTAAAACTGGGGCAAGCCAGAGGCGTCGCTATTGCCGTCGCTGCCATCCATGGGCTGCCAATTGGCGAATACGCTCCCAAAGCGATTAAAAACGCGATTGTGGGCACAGGGGGTGCGTCCAAAGAACAAGTCCAATACATGGTCAAAACCGTGCTTGGCTTAACGGGCAATATCCAAGCCGATGCGGGAGATGCGCTCGCCATCGCACTCACGCACGCCCATCATTTACAAACGAGCTTGGCACACAAAAAATCGGGGCGATTAGAACTGTGGAATCAATATTGATAACTAACTGATATTGAACGCAAATAAAACAAAACTAAACCAAATCAAACCACATTCATTCTAAAAAACACTTACTTTCAAAGGCCAAAAAATTAACACGGACAGGTAACACCGACATGATGATGATAAAGACAAAAAAAACATTACATAACCTATCGCAGGTGGTATTGATTTTATGGCTTGGCACCAGCCTTAGCGCATGCGCAGTGAATTGGCGTGGTGAATCCGCCAAACAAAAAACCAAAGCACCCGCCACACAGGCACAACTGATGGCATTTTACCAGTCTTGGAAAGGAACACCCTACCGCTTGGGCGGAACGGGGCGTAGCGGCATTGACTGTTCGGCATTTGTCATGCAGGGTTTTCAGCAGATATTTAGTATTGACATGCCACGCACCACAGAAGCGCAAGCAAAAGTCGGTTCGCGAGTAATGTTTTCTGAGCGAAAACCAGGGGATTTGGTTTTTTTCAAAACTGGCTGGAATCTTCGCCACGTTGGTATTTATGTCGGTGATAACCAGTTCATGCACGCCAGCACGAGTAAAGGTGTGATTATTTCATCACTCTCTAATCCTTATTGGGAAAAGTACTATTGGAAAACCACGCGAATTTAATTTTCACACGTTAAGAAATCAGCTTATCGGCAAACAGGGATTTGAATTTTTCTAATTTAGGCTGAATCACTGCCGTACAGTAACGATTTTGCGGATTATTGCGATAATAGTCGAAATGCTCAGGCTCGGCAGGATAGAAATGGGCAAACGGGGCGACTTCTGTCACAATCGATTGCCAGATTTTTTCACTTTCTAAGTAAGCAATCATCGATTGCGCGACGTATTGCTGGTAGTCATCGTGATAAAAAACGACCGAACGATATTGCGTACCGACATCATGCCCTTGTTGATTAAGCGTCGTGGGGTTATGCACGGTAAAGAATAACTTAAGAATATCAATATAACTGATAATGTCTGGCTGGTAGGTGAATTGAATAACCTCTGCATGCCCCGTATCACCTTGACAGACCTGTCGGTACGTTGGATTCTCTGTGTGCCCGCCTGAAAAACCCGGCTGAATATCGCTAATGCCTTTGAGCTGTTGAAAAAATGCCTCCAAACACCAAAAACAACCACCGCCCAAGGTCGCTTGAAAGACGGTATTCTCTAGCATGTCCTCACGCTGTGTGGATTGCTCTGTTGGCTGCTGTGTTTGCGATTGCTGTGTTTGTGATTGCTGTGTTTGCGCTATTGTAAACTCGTTTGTCATTGCATTAACCACCAGTATAAACGGACTAATCATTACCTATCAGGTTACCATCAGCCAACACGAAGCGCAATCTGTGCAAGCACTATTTTTTCGCTTTTTAGCTGCTTCTCAGTTGCTTTTCAATCGTTTTGCAATCGTTTTCCAGTCGCTTTGGGACCGTTTTTACCGCCACCGTAAAATAATAGATAAATCTGCTTGTGTTTCTCGTGAATTTTCCTTACGCTAAACAAGGTTTTCAATCAGGATGTGTCATGTCAACTTTTCGTGCGTTAATTCCGTTATTGGCTAGCTTTGGCTTGCTCCTTGTCGCTAATGGCCTCTTTGGCACGGTCATTTCGATTCGCACCAAAAGCGAAGCCTTCCCTGAGACTGTCATCGGTGTGGTATTAGCCGCGTATTTTCTTGGGTTATTGCTGAGTTCGTTCTATGCGTCTAGATTAGTCGCCAGCTTTGGACATATCCGCGCGTTTGCTGCCTTTGCATCGATTGCATCCAGCGCCGCCTTAGCGCATTTATTATGGGTTGACCCAGTATTTTGGGGGAGTTTACGATTTATCTCAGGATTTTGCATGGGCGGGATGATTATTGTCACCGAAGGGTGGATTAATGACCGCGCAACCAATAAAAATCGAGGGACGATTCTCGCTCTGTACATGATTACCACTTACGGCTCTGCAGGATTTGGACAATTAATTATGCTGCTCGACAGCCCTACAGGATTTAAACTGTTTTTAATTGTGTCTATTTTGTATTCTTTTGCCTTATTGCCGATTCTAACCACGCAATCCAAAACACCTACCCCTAGCTCACCGCACCGACCGAATATACGCAAGCTATACCAAGTCTCTCCTGTCGGTATGATTGGCTCATTTGTTGTTGGCATGGTAAATAGTATTTATTACGCACTCGCCCCTATTTATGCCATTAGTTTGGGGCTTAATTCGAATCAAACGGCAATTTTTATTGGTTTGGGCATCGCATCAGGGATGCTACTGCAATTCCCACTAGGCAAGCTATCTGATCATATCGATCGTCGCTGGGTGTTGGTCTTTTCTGGTGTGATGACGGCCATTGTCAGTAGTTTTCTCGTTTTTACTGAAGGTCAATCGCTTGCATGGCTGTACTTTCTGGCGATTTGTTACGGCAGCGTTGGTTTTTCGATGAATGCAATCTGTGTTGCACACACCAACGACTTAGCGCCTGCCCATGAAAGAACACAGACCTCTAGCGGACTATTAATGTTTTATGGTATTGGCGCGGTTATCGGCCCCATTATGACCAGCTTTTTTATGCAAAAAAACAACCAGCTGGTCTTTGGCGTAATTGCGATTGTTACCTTGGTTTTTGCCGCTTATGCTTTCTTACGCATCATAATTCGCCCCAGAAAAGGCACGCACAAACGGCGCTTTGTTGCCTTTACCTTTCAAAGCCCTGCCCGCAAACTCGTCTTTAGCAAGCGTCATTACGATACCAATATCAACGAAAATACGGCAGAAAATACAGCGGAAAGTATCGCGGAAAACACGAAAGAAAACACCCATGACGTTGATAACGCGTATCGCGCTGACGAAGCGCCTAAAAGCGAAGGGTCGCCCAATGAAGGGGCGCCTAATGAAGAATCGCCCAATGAAAAACCAAAAGATGTGTCTCACGCGGACACCGAAGACGACGATAAAGACGACGATAGCAATGACAATGACAATGACAACGGCAATGGCAACAACGCTAAAACCGAAAACGAAGCACCGCCTAACGCAAAGACAGATTAGCTGTCGCTCCGAATCCCCGCAACCATAATTGCACTATCGGCGAGCCCCATACCCGCTTCGTCATAGACATGGAAAACTTGGTCAACGCCTAATGATTTGAGTATTTCAATCTCGTCCGCATATTCAACAATTGCGGTAATTTTGCCATCAAACCCACGATTCCCCAATTGCTCCATCGCATGGACGTTTCCGTAATGGCTGGGCATGGCGAGTAATATCATTTGCGTCGTTTGATTACTGACTAATTTATCCCAAAAATCCGAATCACTCGCATCGCCATGAATGATTTGATACCCTTGTTCACGAATTTCATTTACTTTATCGATATTATTATCGATACCTAAGACATCCAAATCATAGTTTTGCACAAGGCGCTTATACGCACCCCGCCCAATTTTCCCCATACCCAGGACAATGGCATCAGCGTTACTAATGGTAACGGGCTTATCAGCAGGGTGGAGTTTTTCAATCGGGATGTTCGGTAAAAACTTATCCAAATACAAATACACTTTTTCGCTTGCGCTATTGATGGGCGATGCCAACACAAAGCTCATGGCAACAGCAATCGACAGCACGACCAGCCACGACTCGTGAAACCAGCCTTGCGATACGGCTAGTGCCGCGACAATCAATCCAAATTCCGAGTAATTACTGAGGCTGAGCGTTGCCAACGTCGAGGTGCGATTGCGCAGACGAAAGCGATTAAATATCAATAAAAACAAAATGCTCTTGACTGGTATCAACAACAGCAACAACATAGCCAACAACAGTAACTCCATCGTCGGCAATGCGATTAAACCAATCGACAGAAAAAACCCAACCAATAAAAATTCTTTTAAATGAAACAATGATTTGGCCAGTTGGTGCGATGATTTATGCGGGGCTAACAGCATTCCAATAATCAGTGCACCAAGGTCGCCTTTTACACCAACAAAATCAAACAAACCATAGCCGAGGACCAAGGCCAATAAAACACCGTAAAGAATTTGCATTTCGCCATGCCCAACCATATTGAGCAAGCGCCGTAAAAACGGTGCTAGCGGAATTAACAAGAACAAGCCCAACGCCCAAATACTCGGCAATTTCCCAGTTGAGGCGCTCAAAAACAAGACCGCAAAAATATCCTGCATGATGAGCACACCAATGGCTAACCGCCCGTAGAACGATTGCATTTCACTGCGTTCTTCTAATACTTTTACCGCAAATACGGTACTTGAAAAAGCCAAGGCAAACGACAATAGCAAAAAGGTCTGCCAATCACTTTGCACCAATAAAGCAATGCCTGTTAGTTTAAGTAACGACAATAAAAGCACCAAAATTGCACTCGATATAATCATATGACTAGTCGCCCCAAGCCATACTTCACCGCGCAGTAGTGTTCGGACGTCTAATTTGAGCCCGATGGTAAACAGCAACAACGTGACCCCCAAATTCGATATGGTTTCCAATGTTGGGGTTAACGTAAAACCTAAATAATTAAGGGCAAAACCTGCCGCCAAAAATCCCACGAGTGGCGGCAACCTCAGTAACATGGCAGCTAATCCACCAATAAATGCGCCACCAATAAATGCAAATTCTGCTTGTTCCATAAAAGTCTAGTCGGTTGTAGAAAATTTGTTAATTGCGCTGCTTGACTGCTTGCGCTACCTGTCTATCTTTACCTCTCTTTTTTAAGCTGTCTGTGACCGACAGCCCAGCAAGGAGGATGACACATAAAAATGACGCATTGCTCACTATTGCTCACTATCGCCACTTATTATCACTATAAGCTGTCACCGATAGCTTTATACCGAAAATTATAGCACAATTATCGTAGATACCTATTGACTGCTAACATTACTTTGACCGATAACAAGCACACTTAACCCAGACAAAAAAACACAGTCAAAAAGACAACAACAGAAAAATCAACCACGAGGCATTATGAAAAAAATAGGCTTACTACTCATCAGCTATTTAGCCCTGTTATCACCGGCACTATCTAACCAAATTATTGAGCTAAAAAAAGACGAAAAGACGCTTTATTTGTTTGGCACCATCCATTTTGCCAAACCCGATTTTTACCCACTCGCGCCCGCTATTGCAGCGCATTTGCAGCAGTCTGACGCGCTGGCACTAGAGGTTGATTTAACAGACGATGCACAAATGCTTGAACTAATCGCGCTAATGTCCAGCAAAGGCATTGACACCTCACGCGAAATTAGCGATTGGCTACCCGCACAACCCCTTGCCGCGTTGAATGACCTATTTGGCGAAGACGCCGTTAACCGCATGACACATTTTCGTCCTTGGATGGTGATGATGGAGTTAAGTACAAAGCTAGCGAGCGACTATGGAATGACTGAGCTGGGTATTGACCTAGCGATTGCTGACATGGCCAGCGAAAAGCAACTCCCTGTTGTTGGACTAGAGACATTTTCCTCGCAGATCGAAGGGTTTCTAAAAATACCTGAGTCAGAAATTATCGACAGTATTTCACAGGCAAACGATACGGATAAAAACAAAACACAATTCGACAACCTAGTGGACATTTACCAAGGCAGTCCAACCGCCGATGAATTAACCAACCAATTACTATCCGAAATGCGAGAACAAACGCCTGTGTTATTTCAATCCTTTGTCATCGACAGAAACCAACAAATGACGAAAAAAATCATCACCCTCAACAAGACCAATCCAACGCTTTTTGTCGCCGTTGGCGCGTTGCACGTCTATGGTGATGACAGCATTACCAACGCGCTTATCAAAGCAGGCTATCAACGCCAATAAGCAGCTAACGGGCTAATTAGTCAAAACACCTAATTAGTCGCGAGCCTGCCAACGACCTAAGTCGCAACTTTAGATTGCGTTGTGCTGCCACCACTGTTAACCACCCAACAACAAAGGTATTTTTATGATTTGGCTACAATTGTTTTTTCGGTCTTGGTCATTGTTTCTTGGCCTTGGGTTGGTTTTCGGTGGACAAGGCCTACTGTATACGCTCGTTACTTATCGCGGCCGCTTAGAAGGCTTTTCTACGGTTGAATTAGGCTTTCTCATGTCTGCGTATTTTATGGGCTATTTTGTCGGCTCTTGGCGAGGTATGAAAATTATCGCCTCAGTAGGACATGTGCGTGTATTTGGCGCGCTCGCCTCTGCTGCGTCTGTGATTTTTCTACTCTTATTTATGGTACCTGAGTTCTTTGAAACCATTGGACTGGGTAAAACACAGGGATACATCAAGCCGACTTACTACAGTTGGTTTATATTACGTCTAATCAATGGGTTTGCAGCAGCAGTCATCTTAATCATTGCCGAAAGTTGGTTAAACGAAATGTCTGACAATCAAAGCCGAGGTAAAAACCTCAGCCTATATATGATGTTTAGTTGGGGCGCACCAATCCTCGGGAATTTTCTATTGTGGTTTATTCCCGCCGAATCGAATACATTATTTATACTAGGTTCCATTTTTGTCTCTATGGCGGCTATCCCAATATTAATGTCAGCAAAATCTGTCCCTGATTTTAGCTTCCCCGATACGGTCAGCCTTAAATTACTGTATAAAATTTCTCCCGTCGGGCTGGTGGGTTGTTTTTTAGCAGGTTGCATTCACGGTAACTTCATCTACTCCAGTAGCTTATTTGCCGTTAGTGTATTCCCAGCGCAACAAAATTTTGGCGCATCCATTGCCAGCATCATCATTGCGGCAGGTATTTTCGCCATTCCTTTTAGTGGCTTAATCTCCGACAAATACGATAGACGTAAAGTGCTGCTTGTGATTTCTATCTTTGGATGTGTATTTACCATTATGGCGCTATTGATTACCGACATGAGCCAAATCAGTCTGTACATTTGGCTCGCCATTATCGGCACAATGGTCTTACCAACCTATAGCTTATCCGTGGCGCATATGAATGACTGGCTAGCGCCTAAGCAAATGATTAGCGCAAGCGCTACTTTGGTGCTTGTTTATTCCGTTGGTATGATTATTACCCCGCTATTAACGGGCAAAGCCATTGCATTTTTTGGCCCGAATGCGTATTTTTACCTCACGCTGTCAATTTTTGCGGTGTTGACCTTGTTTTGTGCTTATCGCATGGCCGTATCCGATGCACCGATTGTCAGCGACTCCGAAAGCTCGGTCTCTGTCACGCCAACGATGACAGCGTTGTCTAGCGTCTTTGAAGAAGAATCGCAAGAATCTCTCAAAAACACAGACACAAACGATGAAATTGATGACATTGAGCACATAGATAGCGATGAAAAAACAAAATAAACTACTTAATAAAAACCTGAATTCTCGTAAAATATTATATTTCTCTTAAGGTTATTTGTTTTTAATATAAAATTCATAGAAATAAGCCGCAGCCATTTGGTGTGGCCGCAAGATATTTTTTACTTTGTTGTGCTGCATTTTTATGTGGTCTTTTTCGGTCAGCGCCGTCACAAACACTTCGCCACTGTAATCGCTTTCTTTTAGCGCATTAATCAAACTCAAAGATCGCTCAATATCAGGTATCGTACTAATAATATAGGCACTACTTTTAAACGGTATTTCCTCAAACAATTCGGCGTCCTCCATATCACCGTAGATAACCTGCCGACCTTTTTCTCGCCATGCTTTGATTGCATTCGGATCGAAATCAACACCTAAATAACGAATACTAGGATGTTCGTCTAGCCTATCCGCCAACCTATCGCCAAAACGGCCTAAACCAAAAATAATAATATCATATTGACCTGAGTGCTTATCAAAACACTCAGGTTCGATACAATGTTGACGTTCAAAAATGCTAAGCACAGGTGAAATTGCATGGTATATCTGGTGAGAATACAGGATAAGATAGGTCGACAGCCCAATGGTAATAAGCCCAACTAAGGTAATCAAACCAACCACTTCGTCACTAATATGCCCCAGACTCAACCCAAGGCTCGCAAAAATCAATGAAAACTCACTAATCTGTGCAACGGTTAAACCTGCAAGAAAGGATGTGCGCTTTTTATACCCCATAACCCCCATAATAATCAGAACGATGAGTGGGTTTCCAATTAATACAAATGTCGATAGTAGCAGTGCGGCAGATAATTGTCCGCCAATTAACGATAAATTCAGTGTTGCCCCCAAATGGACAAAAAAGAATAACAACAAAAAATCGCGCAAGCTGGTCAGTCGAAGGCTAATCGTGTCCCTATACGCTGTTGAGGCAAGGCTAACTCCCGCCAAAAAAGCACCAACTTCGCGACTAAAGCCAATCGCCTCACCGATAGAAGCCAAAGAAACTGCCCAAGCAATAGCAAAAAGCACTAGTAATTCTTGTGATTTTGCCGCTAAGTGGCTTACCTTAGGTATTACGATTTTGGAAATCAACACCGTAAAACCCAGCAGCCCAATACCTGAGGCTAAGGTTTTTATCATGTCTGTTGTCAGCGAAACTGTGTCTGATTGCTGCATCGAGGAAAGTACAATCATAGCTAAAATGACAACTATATCCTGTACAATCAAAAATCCGATTGCAATTTGTCCGTGCAATGCATCAATTTCTTTTTTATCTGACAGCAATTTGACAATAATGATTGTACTCGAAAAAGTCAATGCAACTGCAATATAAAGGCTATGTAAACTGCTAAACCCTAATAGTATCGCGATAACATAACCTGCGAATGAGGTAAAGATGACTTGACCCAGCCCTGTCAATAGGGCAATTTTGCCGACCGATTTTATGATGCGCAAATCCAGCTTTAGCCCAACAATAAACAGCAAAAGGGCAATGCCTATCTCAGCGAGTAAGTGGATTTTTTCGTGTGAATGCACAATGTCAAGCACTGAGGGGCCAACTATAATGCCTAGCGCAATAAAAACAACGATTAATGGCTGTTTAAGATATTGCCCCAAAATTCCAAGCAGCGCTGCAATGGCCAATATGGCAGAAAATTCAAAAAACGGGTTATTTACCGTGCTAAAAAACCAATCCATCACGCATCCTCAATTAAAAACCAGCCAATCAAAAATCGCTCAAACAACTCATCTGACCATCAGTTAAAAAACTAAAAATTCAACGCTTGGATTCAACGTTTGGTCGTTCGATACCAGTCTACCACAATTTACAACTCACATTAATGCCAGGACCTCTTCAATTCGTTTGATACAGACAATTTCCATGCCATTAATTTTTTTACGCGGCGCATTGGCTGTTGGAATAATGGCACGGGTAAACCCTTGTTTCGCGGCAGCAATAACACGGTCTTCGCCATTCGGCACAGGGCGAATTTCGCCCGCCAGCCCAATCTCACCAAAAACAATCGTCTTATGATCAACAGGCTGATTTTTAAAGCTAGACAAACACGCGAGCACCACCGCCAAATCCGTTGCCGTCTCAGGCATTTTTACGCCACCCACTACATTCACATAGACATCTTGGTCGCCCATTACAATCCCGCAATGGCGAGACAGCACAGCAAGTAACATCGTCAGGCGGCTTTGATCCAACCCCAGCGCAACGCGCTTGGGGTGTCCCAGCGCATCGCTGACCAGTGCTTGCAACTCAACCAAGATAGCGCGTGAGCCTTCCCAGCCAACAATAATTGTCGAGCCCGCCACGGCGGTTTCTCGCCCTGTAAGAAAAATCGCACTGGGGTTAGTCACGCCTTTGAGGCCTGTCGCGGTCATGGCAAAAATCCCCAATTCATTGACAGGACCAAAGCGATTCTTAACCACCCGCAACAGCCGAAACTTAGACGCGGCTTCCCCTTCAAAATACAACACCGTATCAACCATATGCTCTAATACACGTGGCCCGGCAATCGCGCCTTCCTTGGTCACGTGCCCGATAACAAACACCGTGCAGCCGCTTTGTTTGGCATAGCGCACCAAAGCGGCCGCGCTCTCGCGAATTTGTGACACAGAACCTGGCGCTGAGCTGAGTGTCGCCGTAAAAATGGTTTGAATCGAATCAATAACCAAGACATCGGGGGCAAAGGATTGCAAGGTAGCGAGTATTTTCTCTACCTCCGTCTCGGATAAAAACGAAAACTGAGACAAATCTTTGTCCAAACGCTGGCCGCGCAGACTCACTTGTTCCGCTGACTCTTCACCTGAAATATAAAGGGTTTTCATGCGGCTGGATAAATTCGCGATGGCTTGCAGCAATAACGTCGATTTACCAATCCCTGGATCACCCCCCAAAAGCACCACTGAGCCTTTGACCACACCCTGCCCCAATACTCGATCAAACTCGCCCATATCAGTAGAGTACGTGATATGCGATTGGCCCTTGACTTGATCCAGCGTCACGATGGCTTGGCTTGCACCGCCCGTATAACCGCCGCCACGCGATGGTTTGCTTTGCGCTGCACTGACCTGCTCTTCATCTAGGCTATTCCATGCTTTGCAATCCAAACATTGCCCCATCCATTTCGGATAGGTCGCTGCGCATTCTCGGCAGCGGTATTGTGTTTTTGCTTTACTCATGTCGCTATGATGACCTTTTTTTGGTGGTTAACAATCAATACGCCCCGCTTATATACCGCTTATATGCCGCTAATTAACGATGATAAACGCGTTTTATTACGCGGTCTGGATACATTTTTTCACCCGCTCAGTTACCGTTGTCAGCAGCTGATGCGGTATGGTGCCCGCGTGTTCGCAAACAATCTCTATCGGCAAGGACTCTCCCCAACAAATCACCGCATCGCCAACACCAACCGAATCATCGACCAACACCGCAATCATATCCATCGCAACTCGCCCAACCAGCGGGTACTGCTTCCCTTTGATGACAACGGGCGTGCCTGTGGGGATAAAACGCGAGTACCCGTCAGCATAGCCGATTTCACAAATCGCAATATACCCGTCAGTTGGCATACGATAGGTTTGCGCATAGCCGATGGGGTCATTGGCCAAAAAGTGTTTTACCGACAACACACGCGTTTTCAGCGTCATCACAGGGCGTAAATCATGGTCGCTGGCCTGCGTTTCTGCAAAGGGCGAAGCCCCATACAGGGCGATTCCCGGTCGAATAAAATCTCGATGCGCCTCAGGAAACCGCAAAATACCTGCCGAATTACACAGGCTTTGCTTGCAGTCAGGGTATTGCTTTGCAAAGGCATCAAATCGTGCGATTTGCACGGCAGTGATTGCCGCATCGGGCAGGTCAGCGCTAGAAAAATGCGTTGATAGCACAATTTGCGATGGTGCATACCGCGTTAGCAGTTGTGACATCGCTTGCTCAGCATCCTGCGCCTGAAACCCTAACCGCCCCATGCCCGTGTCATATTTAAACCAAACCCGTGCAAAAGTCACCGATGCATTAACAAGCCAATGCAACTGCGTCGCTGTTGCCACCATGCACTCAAACCCGTGTTCATCAGCCAGAACAATATCAGATGGTTCAAAAGGGCCTTCTAGCAATAGAATCGGCTTATCCGCACCTGCCGCTCTAAGCGCCATGGCTTCCTCAATCGAGGCAGTCGCAAACAAATGCGCCGACGCTAACGCAGAATACACGGCAGTGGCCTCTGAACCATAGGCATTGGCTTTGACTACCGCAACACATTGGCTATTGGGCGCGTGTGCCATCAACACCTGTAAATTATGGGTTAGGTTACGACAATTAATGTGTTTTGTTGTGGCACGCATCAGATGAGTCTCAGTTTATACAAGTAACATTCAAACGAGGCATTATTCAAACGTGGCATTATTCAAACGGGACATCATTCGTCATTGGCGCGTAATCGACAAACTGTGTATACTCCCCCATAAACGTGAGTTTAACGGTACCAATGGGACCATTACGCTGTTTGCCGATAATAATCTCTGCGGTTCGATCACGCGCTCGATCCTGTTCGTTCTCACCTGCATAAACTGCATCCCTATAAATAAAGGCGATTATATCCGCATCTTGCTCGATTGCACCTGATTCACGCAGATCTGACATCACGGGGCGTTTATTGGGTCGCTGCTCCAGGCTTCGATTTAGCTGAGACAACGCCATCACGGGGCAGTCAAACTCTTTGGCCAGCATTTTTAGTGAGCGCGAAATTTCAGATACCTGCGTTACCCGCGATTCGTTGCTATCCCGCACTTCCATCAGCTGCAAATAGTCAACAATCACGAGGCCTAATTCGCCGTTCTCACGCACTAAACGACGACATTTGGCGCGCAATTCTGTCGGTGTTAACCCTGGGTTATCATCAATAAAGATGGGTGCGTCTGAGAGCAAATGAACCGCATTACGAAGTTTGTTCCACTCTTGGTCTTGTAGTTTGCCTGTCCGCAAATGGGTTTGATTGATTTGTCCAAGTGCGGCCATTAAACGCATGGTTAGCTGCTCGCCTGGCATTTCTAACGAGAAAAACGCGACATTTTGACGTTTTTCCAAGGCGACATTGGTGGCAATGTTCAAACAAAACGCGGTTTTACCCATCGATGGCCGTGCCGCAACAATGACCAAGTCACCTTTATTTAGGCCCGAGGTTGTTTCGTCTAAATCTTTCCAGCCCGTGGGAACACCGGTAATAACACTGTCCATCTTTGACAGTGCTTGAATGCGTTTTATCGTTTTTGCCGCGACTTGGTTGACTGGCAAAAAACCGGTGCGTTTGTTGCTTTCGTATTGCTCGGCAATGTCGAATACTTTTTTCTCTGCCAAATCCAATACGTGCTTGGTTTCACGCTTACCTGGAAAATACCCAAGTTCAGCGATATCGCTACTGGCATCAATCAACTGCCTTAAAATGGACTTTTCACGGACTAATTTGGCATAGACACCGACATTTGCACTGGAAAGCGTGCGCTCGACAATTTCGAGTATATAGCCCTCGCCGCCAATCGCCGCCAAGTCTTCGTTAGCGCGTAACGCATCAATCACCGTCACAGGGTCAAAGGGCTGAAACTTAGCGACCAAATCCTCGATTGCGCGAAAAATCATCCGATACGCTTGGCGGTAAAAATCGTTCGAGGATACTTCTTCCGAGACCTTATCCCAAGCATTATTGTCAATTAATAGTGCACCAATCACGGCAGCCTCTGCCTCGTCAGAGTGAGGCGGCACTTTTAATTGGCTTAGACGCTTTTCAGCGGCATTAGAAAATACGGATTCATTCATGGGTTTGTCGGCGCTACTTGCATTGTTTAACCTGTTTGGTTATTTTATCAAAAGATAGGGCATTATAGCGCTTTTATGCCAGAATACCCATCAATCAACAATAAAGAAAAATAGCGAAAACTGGTCAAAGCCCGATGTTACCAGGGTTATCGTATTTCTCAGCAGTATCCGACAACAAAATCATATCAATTGACGGCGCCGTATTGTCAGCACAAACAACCCGACCAGCGCTGAGCTTAAGAACAACATTAGCAAGGTCGCCATATTTGAACTAGGTACGTTAGCAATGCGTGGTGGAGAACATAAACCAAATACCGAAGTAGGCATCCCCGCTAAATCCATTGGGCCAGCATTCCCTACTAATGTCGACACAGGTGGTGCAGACAAATTTAATTTAGGCCCAAGTAAAATAGGATCGTTGATGCCACAAAAAACACCAATCTCGTCAGCAGCTGTTTCTTCTAAATAAACACCCACGTTACCATTTAAAAAAGCCAATCCATTATAAGCATCAATCAAACCTGGCACCACCGCGCCTAATGTACCAGTAGCAACATCTAACGGATAAATACCGACACTTCGTTCTGCAATATAGGCGTTATTATTCAAATCAAACGCCAAATCACTGTCACGCATATCGGTGGGCGTCAGGGATGCTGGCAATGGCAACGAAGAAAGCACCGCACCTGTTGCAGGATCAAGTTCCATCAAATTCTGATCAACCACATTAATAGCATACAAGCGTCCGCTACGATCAAATGCAGCGCCATTAATACTTGCAGCAGCAATCGGCGAACCTATCGGTGTCGCAATGGCGGTAACAGGGTCTATGCGCACTAATTGACTAGTAGCGGTGGCAGGTGGATTCTCCAACACTAAGCTTGCATTGACAAATCCGAATAACTGCCCTGCCGTGGTTAGTGCAAGCCCATCCAAAAAAACTGTCGCGCCAGACCCTGACAGCGTAATTCGCGTCGCAGTGCTTACCGTCAACGGCAAAGCGCTATCATCAATCGTTATGAGGACTGAGTTCTGTGCCGCTGTAGTCGGATTAGTGAGTGCTGTTTTCACCGCATAAAAAGCCGCTTTAGCAGAGGGAAGTAACGAAAAACTCGCCAACAAATAAAACAAAACAACAGCTATTTTTTTCATCACAAAACTCCTTATTCCATCTAAATAAACTAAATAAAAATTGTACTTCATCTCTCTGGTTTAGACAACAAAAACCCCGTCGGCGACGGGGTTTTTGTTGTCTAAACCTGCATTCAAGGTGGCACTTAGTGTGACACTCAACGCAATACTTAGCGTGGATTACGCGCTAGTGTATAACTACATTGAGATACACAGGCAAGACTAATTCAATCAATGAAATTAATCAATGGAATTAATCAATACCAATCACTTGTACGGTAATTTCAGCATCAACGTCTGCATGAAAATGCAATGGAATAATAAACTCACCTGTCTGACGAATAGGACCCGTTGGCATACGAATTTCATTACGTTCGATAGTAAGTCCCATGGCTGCTGCTTTTTCGACAATATCAATCGAGGTTACCGAACCAAACAAACGGCCTTCGCCACCTTGTTGGGCTTCGATAATGATTGTTTTATCGGCAACCGCATCGGCTTTGGCTTGTGCAGCATCCAATAGCGCTTGCGCCGCCTTTTCAAGCTCAGCGCGACGCGCTTCGAATTTTTCGATATTCGCAGGGGTTGCTGGCGTTGCCTTTCCTTTGGGGATTAAGTAATTTCTTCCGTACCCAGGCTTAACGCTTACTTGGTCACCTAACCCACCTAATTTGGCAATTTTTTCGAGTAAAATAACTTGCATGGTGAGCTCCTTAGTGCTTATCTGTGTAAGGAATTAGCGCCAAAAATCGGGCTTGTTTAACCGCCTTGGCAATTCGTTTTTGTTGCTGAGCAGATGCGCCTGTGACGCGACTTGGGACAATTTTCCCAGCTTCTGTCAAAAAGCTTTTCAGTACATCTAGCTCTTTGTAATCAATATTTTCTGCTTGGTTTCGTTTCATTTTAGCCATGTTATCCTCCCAATTATGCTTTATCTTTGTCAGTTTTCGCCAATGGAGAAGGCTCAGTAATGGCCTCATCGCGGCGAACAATCAAATGTCGCAAAATCGCATCGTTGAATTTAAATGCATTTTCAATTTCATCTAGCGATGTTTGATCACACTCTACATTCATTAGCATATAGTGCGCTTTAACAATCTTGTTAATGGGATAACTTAGCACACGACGACCCCAGTCTTCTGCGCGGTGGATAGCACCACCATTTTCTTTGACAATCGATGTATAACGCTCGACCATGGTTGGTACCTGCTCGCTTTGATCAGGATGCACCATAAATACAATTTCATAATGTCTCATTTAAAGCCCCTTACGGATATTAGTTAAACAGCCACTGAGTATTCAGTGGCAAGGAGAGCAGCTATTATACCGATAACACACTAAACTGCAACTGATTATTTTGCGTGATTAATGTTATTAATCTGTTATCAATCGCATCGCGATGGCGCTGACACTTCATTGTAGCGCTTCATTGTAACGCTTCATTGCAGCACTGCACTGAGTTGCGCTTTGCGCTCATGGCTAATGGTGCTATTGGACACTATAGCTGACAGGGCTTTTTTCTCGGCATCGGTCAACGGCATAGTGCGAATAGGATGAATCACATATTGCTGAAACTGTTTTGCACTCAGGGGAAAGTACCAATTTGTCACTAAATCCAACGCGCTGTCATATTTTTGTTGCAGTAACAGGCTGCGCAATTGATACGCCAAAGACGATAATGTCGACGGGTGTAGGCGTTTATAATCCGCAATAATTTGCTGCGTCTGTGTGATTTTTTTCTGCGCCAAGCTCACATCAGCGGCTACACGCATGGCAGGCGGATAGCGATAACCCAATGTAGGGAATATTGCTCGCCATGCATTGCTCAAATCCCCATCAGCGGCTTTGGCACGGGCAATTAGGCTAATCAACTCTAAATAATCGCGCCGCGAGATATCGCGCCGTTGTGTAATCCATTCATCCAATGCTTGAATCGCTTCATCCGCGTAATTATTGCTCGTTTGATGAGGGGATTGTTGTGTTTTTTGCCACTCGCGCGCCACTGTTGCCTGGCTTTCGGAGTGACTTATCGAGCCGCTTGCCGAGTCGCTTGCAGAGTCATTTACCAAGCGGGTTGACTGCATTAGCAGTGCATCCACATAATTTTTTAGCATGAAAAATGAGCCCTTTTCCTCATAGTGTTTTTTTAGCTCGGTCAGCGCCTGCGCATCGCCGGCACCGTATTGAAACAACAAATTCAACAATGCCACACGGTCATTGGGTTGCTCGCTATAGGTTAATGCTTGCTGAATTAACGCCACATCCCCCAGATGATTTAACCCAATTAGCACGTCTTGATTCAACCGATAGTGATTCTTTTTCAGTGAAAAAAGTAATTCACCGCCTGACTGTGCGTTAATTCTAAACCGTTTCGTTTGGTGGTGATAGCGTGAATCCAGCCGCGAAAATAGCGTCTCGCGCCCAGCCAAATAAGCCGCAGTCACCGTCGGGCGCAAGTAGTATTGCCTATCTAACAATGCGGTCAAAATTGGCACTGAGGCAAGCGGCGAATCCGCAATCAAAATAAACTGGTCAACGGCCTGCTGATAAGTGTCTTCTTGAGCCGCCATCACCCTAAACCAGCGGTACAACAACAATCCCGTTTGCGAATGCGCATTTTCAGCAAAAACACGCAGCAACCGCTCTGCCAACAACTGATTCGACTCAATTTCAGTCAAATATACCGCCATGTCGTAATAGGCATTAAGCAAACGAGACTGCCAATAATTAATCAATACCGCTTCATGCAAAACACCACCCACAGGCAACGGCGTTTGCTTATGAATTGCTTGCTCGAAATGATTAATCAACAAACTCGGGGAAAAATCCACTGGCTTTGCTAAAGCATGGCTCATTTCATCTATCGCGTCAATATCCAAGCGCAAGCTGCCTGATTGATAAACCAAGTGATTCATTTCCTTGCTACCCAAAAAATCGTGATAAACCATCAGCGGATATAACAAAAGATACTTCGAACGAATTTGGTAGGCATCGAGATGCCTTAATCCATACAATATGTGGGTGAGGCTCACTGGCTTGCCCTGTAACGCCAAGACTTGATCTTGCCACGCGGCAACATCTTGGTAATGCGCGGCTTTTTTAATTCGAAACAACGTCGCAATCGGCGTATTGCCTGTAATCGCCTCGGTATCATAAAAATTGGTCAATGGGTGGTCACCCAGCTTTGCAGCGGTATGCTCGGCAAAAACGGTATATCCTAAATTATGCGCCAGTAGCGTTAATAGCCCATCATCTCTAACGCCTGTACGAGACTCTAGCCACGCCACGAGCATCCAACTATTGGCTTGCACAATATCCATCGCATCTAGCGTATCTTCTACCAAAAAATTCATCAGCACCAGGTGTTGCGCCACCGTTGCCAAGGATTCATCATCAGTTTGTGCTTGGGTATTGTGCGCTATCGCTTTGGCAATTAACTCATTAATAGTCAGTGGCAACTGCGACAAATCTCTATTAATCCGTTGGGTAATTTTAGACTGCGTGCCCATCAATGCTGCCGCCGTTAATCGCAGTCCTTCGTGCAGCGTATAAAATCCTAAGTCCTCAAACCGAGCAATGATTCGCTGCTGTTGTTGTAGCGCGTATTGATTATCTTGAAACACCAGATTAACGGGGGGGGCGTCAGGAAATTGCTGATTAAATAGCTGAATGACCGTCAAAAACCGCCTATCGATGGCCATCACGGCGGCATTTTCTATCTGCGCTAATGTCTCGGCTAGTGGCTCGGCTGATTGCACAGCTAGTTGGTCGACTGATTGCTTTACCGCATCACTGGCGGCGCCAGTTGTCGCAGTGCTTTCAGCCGATGATACGCCAGGCGCTATTGTTGTGGCGGCGGCAGACGATATCATACCAACTAACGCCACGATAGTGCATAGTAGGCTGATACCGCGTTTTTTGTTCATGTCTATGGCTAGGCTAATCCTCAAGCGAGCTGCCCGGCTGCATTCATTAGCAATTATTTGGTTAGCCATATGACGAGAAATCCTTATTGTGTTATTATCCTAGTTACCCTAGTTACTGTGTTAATACTGCTCTATCAACAATCACGGCCACGATTACGACTAACCAAGCAACCACCCCAACAAACGACCCACACGGATACGCTGTTACGCTACTAGTATTAGTCATGTCACTTCGTTAGGCATTGTTCATCACCAGCGCTTTGACCGCATCAACCTCATTTTCCAAAACAATCACCTGTTTTGCTTTCGTCTCAATGCCTTCGTACCCTGCGGGCCTTGGTGGTATTTTACCCAAGGCCGCCTGCATGGTGTCTTCAAATTTGGCTGGCAACGCTGTTTCAAGGCAAATCGTCACCCCAGGAGCTGCTAACGTTTTAGCGACATAAACCCCATCAGCGGTATGCGGGTCAATATAATCGTTTGATTGCTGATAGACCGATTGAATGGTTGCCAGCCGATTGTCGTGAGACGATTGCCCCGACACCAAGCCTGATGATTCAATTGATGCTGACAAATCGCTCAAATCCAATACACCAGTCGAGGCTAATACCGCCCAATGTGCGGCTAATTCACCCGCATCATCGCCCAACATATGATAGACATAGCGCTCGAAATTAGATGCTTTACCGATATCCATCGACGGGCTAGAGGTTTCCAGCACCTGCGCAGCGGTTCTCACTCGGTACTGCTTTGTCTGCAAGCATTCATGCAATACATCATTTTCATTGGTCGCAACAATTAATTTATTTATCGGCAACCCCATCCGCTTGGCGACAAAACCCGCATAGACATTACCAAAATTACCCGATGGCACACAAAAAGAAATCGGCTCGTCAACGCCTGCCGCTTTGGCAGCAAAGTACCCTTTAAAATAATAGACCGTCTGCGCCATGATTCGCGCCCAATTAATCGAATTCACCGCGCCAATGTGGTATTTTTCTTTGAAATCCGCGTCCGCATTAATGGCTTTGACGATATCTTGACAATCATCAAAAACCCCTTTAATCGCAATATTAAAAATATTGGGCTCGTCAAGTCCATACATTTGCGCTTGTTGAAAAGGTGACATCCGCCCGTGCGGAGACAGCATAAAAACATTCACTCGCTGCTTGCCCAGCATGGCATGTTCAGCCGCTGAACCCGTGTCACCCGAGGTTGCGCCAATAATATTTAGACGCTGATTATTACGCGCCAATACATACTCAAACAAATGTCCGATTAGCTGCATCGCAATGTCTTTAAACGCCAATGTTGGCCCATTAGACAGCCCTAAAATGGCGGTTTTTTCATCCAAAAAACGTAGTGGCGTAATGGCTTGATCGCCAAAATTATCCGCATTATAGGCTTGGTTTACGATGGTTCGCAAATCTTTGGATGGAATATCATCAATAAATAACGAAAAAATCTCAAAAGCCAAATCTGGGTAACTTAATCCAGCCCAGCGCGTCAATGTCTCGCTATCAACACGGGGGATAACCGCTGGCACCGCCAAACCACCATCAGGCGCTATCCCCATAACGAGCGTTTCGGTGAACGTTTGCGGTGGCATTTTACCGCGTGTGCTAACATATTTCATTTGTCTTTATTCCTCAATATGAATTACTTGCAAGGACAGCTGGTGCTTACCCTGCCAATGATTAACGTTTAACTGATAGGCAATTTGATGGGTGTTTTGTCTAAATTTATAATAATCTTTAAATTTATCAAAAGCAATGCCTTTGAAGTGCCGTCCGCTTTGTTGCTCAATTAATGATAATTGTGCATGGTTATCACCAACACCTCGAATCGCATCAATAAAAAAGGTATTACGAAAACGTGGCATCGGCATGCCATTCCCCCAAACTTCCAACGTTTTCAGAAAGATTGCATTATCAACATTCATCTCATAAGGCAACAGTTCACCATCGGTCAAGACGACCTGCTTGGGTGGATTTGCCGTTAATTGCGCGTCAATAATCGGATTAATAAGGGTTGAAAATTGTACAAAATGCGCAGGCAACAGAGAAAGCCCTGCGGCTTTGGCATGCCCGCCATAATGACGAATCATTTCAGGGTAGTCACTTGCCATCGCATTGAGTGCTTGCACCAAGTTGACACCTTCTGCTGCACGAGCAGAACCTTTGAGCAAGCCATTATTTTGGGTAAAAACAAACACCGTTTTTTGATAACGACTCTTTAGCCGTCCCGCCAAAATACCAATCACCCCTTCGTGCCACGTCTCGTCACACAAACAAATCACTGGCTGATTGGCTGTGGGTATCTGCTCGATCCATACTTGCGCCTGGGCTTTCATCTCGTTTTCTATTGCTTTACGTTCACGATTGAGACGATCTAGTTCTAGCGCGTAGTCTTTGGCCAACATTGGGGTTTTGGCCAACAAACAATCTACGCCCAACTGCATGTCGGCCACACGCCCTGCTGCATTTAATCTCGGGGCAATTTGAAACGCAATTTCTTCAACACTCAGTGTCTTTTTATCGCAACCACTGACTTCTAATAACGCATTGATGCCAATACTTGCGCGATTATGGCGCAATTGTTTCAACCCATGCTCGACCAAAATACGATTGTTATAATCCAACTCGACCACATCCGCAATCGTGCCAATCGCCACCAACGCAAGCAACGCTGAATAATCAACCGCATCAATGCGTGCATCGCCGCGCTCTCGATAAATTTGGCGTAGCGCGAGCATCACGTAAAACGCCACACCAACCCCAGCCAAACATTTGCTGGGAAAATCGCAACTGGGTTGATTCGGATTGACGATAACATCGGCATCAGGCAAACAATGCGTCGGCAAATGGTGGTCAGTAATAATCACCGCCACACCGTGTTGCTTTAGGCTATCAACAGCTGCATTCGCGGTAATTCCATTATCAACGGTCATAACGATATCTGGAGTCAATGGTAACACCGCATCGACCACCGCTTGCGACAACCCGTACCCCATTTCAAACCGATTAGGAATAAAACTCACTACCTTTGCACCCAATGGCTGCAACACAGACAGCACCAGCGCAGTTGACGTCGCACCATCGGCATCATAATCCCCGACTAAGACAATCTGCTGCCCTGCCTGTATTGCGTCATAAAGTCGTATGGCAGCGGACTTAGCCTGAGACAACTGTGACACTGAATATAAATCAGTTAGTGGTTTTTTTAGCGTTGCTGTATCAATCTGACGCCCAGATAACACACGGCGGTGACAGGGAGAAAAGTCGATAGGGTAGTTATCTAGCTCAATATAACAGGGGTTATCTTGTAATTTCACGCGCGGCTATCGTTTTATCAAATCAATTCTTTATCAATTAACTTGTTAAAATTTTTCAACTCGAATTCGATGGACATCACCTTGCACCGCATCTAGCTGAGCAATTTGCGTTATTGCCGTTTGCAAATCGGCCTCATTCACCACCGGCGTGACAATAACGATAGGGACGTAGACCGCATTATCGCTTTCTTTTTGTTGCAATAACGCTTCGATGCTAATGGATTGATTCGCAAAAATTCTTGTCACATCAGCCAACACGCCAGGTTTATCCTCAACGGAAAATCGTAAATAATTGGCGCTTTGGTGTTCGGCAACGGGCAACACGCGTGTCGAATGGTTGCTGTTATTCGCGTAGCCTAACGGCGACACATGACCTGCCGTCAAGTTCGTAACCAAGCCAAGCACATCAGCCATTACCGCTGAAGCGGTCGGCAATGAACCTGCGCCCGCGCCATAAAATAGCGTTTCACCAACCGCATTACCAAAGACCCTAACGGCATTCATTACGCCATCAACTTTTGAAATCAGCGCCGTTTCGGGTACTAATGTCGGATGGACACGAATTTCAATCCCCTCTGGTCGGCGTAACGCAACGCCAAGGTGCTTAATTCGGTAGCCTAATGTCTCGGCATAGCGAACATCCTGAGGCGCAATGTGGCTTATCCCTTCAATTTCCACTTTGTCTAAATCAAGCGCCACGCCATAAGCAATGGACGCTAAAATCGTCAGCTTATGTGCCGCATCAATCCCTTCAACATCAAATGTCGGGTCTGATTCAGCATAACCTAAATCCTGTGCCTCTTTAAGCACCTCACCAAAGGCACGGCCTTCGTTACGCATCGCGGTCAAGATGTAATTGCTCGTCCCATTGATAATGCCCGCGACCGAATTAATTTCATTGGCAATCAGCCCTTCTTTAAGGGATTTAATAATCGGAATCCCACCCGCAACGCTGGCTTCAAAGGCAACTTGCACGCCTTTTTCAGCAGCACGCGCAAAAATCTCACGACCTTTGCTGGCAATCAATGCTTTATTGGCGGTAACAACGTGCTTGTTGTTTTCAATTGCACGCAAAATCAACTCATAAGCGGCTTCTTCACCGCCGATTAACTCTAACACCACATCAACATCATCACGATTGACAATCGCTGTCGCGTCATTGATGCAATCGATACCTACTGGCTTATCAATACCATCCCAATTTCTTTTGGCTATGGCAGTGACAACTACGTTACAGCCTGTTTTATCCTGCCAAGATAGTTGATTTTTCTGCAGCAATGCAACAATGCCCTGACCCACAGTGCCATAACCTAAAATACCTAATCGTAATGTTTTCATGTGTTTTCTGCCTTAGCTATATGCCAGTCACTTTTTGCTGCTTTTTTGTTATTTTATTATCGCTGTTCTTAGCGGTGTTCTCACTGCTCACTGCTCACTGTCCACTGATCATTGTCCACTACCTCCCAAGCGCCACCTCCACTACTGTGAGTATGACTCGAGGATGAGCTCCGCTTTATCAGTATTCTCCGCATTCTCAGTATTTGGGGTGACGGCGGGATTATCAGGCGCTGAGGCTGAGTTGCCCTCATTCGCTGATTCCAAATTAATGGCTGGCGCGTCTTCAGCGATAGAGTTTAAGATTGCTTGCTGCGTCTCACTATCGACTGGCTTATTTTGTTCATCAATGGCCTGCATTTTTTCCGCCAGAGGGTCTGGGCGGGTTGCTGTTCGAGCTGCTGTTCCTGACGTGTTTGAAGTCGCCTCTGTGGCATCGCCGCCTTCGGCTGTCGGGGCAAGTCGTTCTGTTAGTTTCCCAACCTCGTCTTTACTCGCTTCAAAATAGTCCGCAATCTCTTTGGGTAGGTAGGTCAATAGCTCTTTTGTAATGACCTTAAAGATAGGTACCGTTGTCGAGACTTTCCACCAATTTTTCTCGGCAACCCCGGGGATAAAGCCCAAGACAAACACAACAATACAACAAATCAGCGCGCCACGAACAATACCAAACAACATACCAAAAAAACGATTCAAAAAAGACAAGCCGCTTGCCTTTAACAACTGGCTAATGAGCAAATTGACCAGCGCAACCGAAAACAACACACCAATAATAATCAATGCAAAGGTAATGATATAGCTTACGCGTGGTTGCTCAAAAAATTGCGAGACATACTGATTAGACAGCGCCTCAGAAAACGTCAGTGCACAATAAATCGCGAGCGCAAGCCCAACCAAAGATAAAATCTCACGAACACCGCCACGGATTAACCCCACGATGACAGAAATCACCAAAATACCAATAAAAATAGCGTCCAGCAGACCTACTGTTTCTAAAAATCCCATCGGTTATCTCCCTTAGCGCTGAATCGTTGGATTGTAGCCATTGGCTTTGATTTTATCAAAAGCCTTTTGCATTTCTTTGTCATCCGTGAACGGGCCAACCAACACGCGCTGATAGGTTTGGTCGTCAACGGCGGTGGTTTCTGTTTTAACGGGGAAGTTTTGTCGCTTTAGCATTGAGGCTAATTTTGTCGCATTTTCTAAATCCGCAAAACTACCGACCCTAACCCAAGTAATTTCTGCATCAACCTGTGATGAATCAATTGGCGTTTGTGGGGCTTGGTTAATTGGACGCGAAACCGATGCGCTTGAGTTCCCAGCCGTTACCCCAGCGGCTGCAGTAGCCGCTGAATTGTTTGTTGCATTACTCGCGGTGTTATTCGTTGCACTATTCGTTGTGCTATTCGTTGTACTGCCACTTTCTGAATCACCCAAGCTTTCCAACGCAATGGGAATTAGGTTATCTGCTTTATTGCCATCAGCGTTATTTGCAGGGTTATTTGCTGCATTACTTGCTGCATCCGCCGTTGCCAACGATTCTAAGGTGAGACTAGGCTGCGCTATCGCGTTATCGCTCTCGTTGATCGACAGTTCAGGCTGCGCCACACCACCTTGGCTAGTTGACGCCTGGTTTGTTGACGCGTTCGGTGGGTTGATGCTCACCTGAAAATCAGGATTACGCAATGTGTCGTTTTTGGGTGTCAATATGGCAGGAATAAACAGTAATGCCGCAACGGACAAAACCAAACCACCTATTACTCTATTTCTCACTACTGGGTTTCTAACTAACGTATTCATTCCTTATCTAAGACGAGTTAATAAAGGCTGTCATTATACCGAGTCAATCCCGAATTGTCATTGACAGATTTAAAAACCTGCCGTGGTTTTAGCATACACCGCCAAATCACGCCGTCGCCAATATTTTATTAACATCAAAAACAGTTAGTTGCTCAGCTTTTTTCAATAGCTGATAAATCGTTGTTGGTGGCATCACTTGATTGGCTAACAAGCGGACGCAGAATTCACGCAAACCATTCACCTCTGCCAAAAATTGCGCATGATTCTTACTATGACTTGGTATTTGACGGATTAAATTATCTATAGCCGTCAGTGCCATTTGCGGCTGCTTCGACAGAATAAGAATGTAGATTATTTGCTTTTTAAGCAGATAATCATCTGGAAATGATTTGGCTGCGGGTTTTAATACTTGGTAGGCTGTTTTAATATCATTAGCCTCCAAACAGGCCAATACATATTCGCTGATAACCGATAAATTTTCAGGCATTAATTCATACGCTTTCGTAAGCGTCTGACATGCCTCCATTGGTCGCTGAAAAGCACGCTGAGAACGCCCAAGATACAAATAAGCCTCCCACGCGTCATCATTTTGCGCAATCACGCGACGATAAATCGCAGTCGCTTCTTTAAACGCCGCCCGTATTTCTGCTGATACATGTTTTTCTCTGATTGCCTTAGACCAAAATGGCCGCATCAAATTATTGGCCTTTCCAAGGGCTTTGACATGCGCTTCGGGTGTTTGATCCAACCTATCCGCAGGAATGGTGAAAAACGCCAAAATAACCGAACCAAGCCAAATAATTAAAGACACGGCGAAAAACCTAATCGTAAAAACAAGGTAACCAACAACCGCTTAAAACAATCTGTTTGGATATTTTCTTGGGACATGATTTTGCTGCCTACCTCAGTGACACATCTAACCGTATTAGCCTAACCGACTCGATTTTAACTGCCCGATTTTAACTGCCCGACTTTAACTGCTAGCGCAAAAAAGGCATGAGAGAAACCCTCACGCCTTTTCGTCAAGTGTAGTCTGTGCTTAATCGCAAGCCTTATTAGTAAATTGGGCTATACGCTGCTTGCTCGTTGCCTTGCTGAATGGCGCGTATAAAGACTTCTACACGGCGGTTTTGCGCACGACCTGCTTCGTTGTCATTGCTGGCAATGGGAAACTGCTCACCATAACCACGCGCAACAATACGACCAGACACAACACCTTGGCTTGCTAAATAATTGCCTGCAGACGTCGCACGCTGTTGTGATAGGTCTAAGTTATACGCCGCTTGACCAGTGCTATCGGCAAAACCAAGCACATGAACGGCTGTTTCAGGGTACTGATTAATCACGCCAGCAACCTGTGTCAACGCACTTTGCGCAGTGGGTTTTAAATTCGCTTGATTGACATCAAAGGTAATCGCATTCGGAATATTTAACTTGATTGTCGAATCATCAATACGGGTGACCGTAATACCCGTGCCTGAGACCGCATCTTCTAACTGCGATTGCTGTTGATTCATATAATGCGTAATGGTCCCACCTGCCAGCGCCCCTAACACGGCACCAACATAGCGGCCTCTTTCGTCATGCACTTGGTGCCCAATCACGCCACCGACAGCCGCGCCACCTAATGCACCTAGTGCAGTTTTTTGTCCATCAGTTAGTGACTGACAACCACTTAACGCCAAGCCTAACCCGATGGCAAGATAAACGTTTTTTCGCTTCATCTTTGTCTTCCTCTTGTTATGATAATGTTTAGTTCCAACCCCATTATAACGGGTTTCTAAAGTGGATAGTTTTCAGTAACATTGCATCGCCGTAACTAAAAAATCGATAACGCTGATTAATGGCGTGTTGGTATGCACTACGTATGGTTTCATAACCAGCTAACGCGCTGACTAACATCATTAAGCTTGATTTCGGCAAGTGAAAATTTGTAATCAAACGATCGACAATTTCAAACGGATAACCTGGACGAATAAATAAGTCCGTATCGCCGCCTGCCATCACAATTCGCTGGTCTTGCGCCGCGGACTCAAGCGCACGCAAGCTTGTCGTACCGACGGCGGTAACTCGGCGCCCATCTGTTTTCGCCGCATTGACTATTCGCCGCGTCTCATCGGGTATCTCAAATAACTCAAAGTGCATTTGGTGGGTATCAAGCCATTCATTTTTTACCGGCTGAAACGTGCCCGCACCAACGTGCAGCGTTATGTAAGTAATTTCCACGCCTTTATCCGCCAGCTTGGCTAACAATGCATTATCGAAATGCAATCCAGCGGTAGGCGCAGCAACCGCACCCGCTTTTTCGGCATAAACTGTTTGATAGCGTTGACTATCCTCTGCGATGGGCGCACGTTGAATATAAGGTGGCAACGGAATATCACCGCTTGCCTGCATCAAGGTCTCCCAATCGCTGTCATCATTAATCAGTTCAATGATAAAAAACACCCCTTGCCGACCAGAAACCATCGCGCGATGACCCGCAATATCGATTTCCACCCCTGGCTTTGGCGCACGATTGGCACGAATCATGCAAAGCGCAGTGTTGTTGTCCTGGATACGTTCGACAAAAATCTCTAATTGCCCACCTGAGATTTTTTTCCCCTGTAAACGCGCCGGTACTACTTTGGTATTGTTTAACACCAACACATCGCCTGCATTAAACTCACGCACAATATCGGCAAAAACCCCATCACAAAAATCATTTTCGCCGTTGACTTGTAGTAATCGACTGGCGCTACGTTCTTTTGCAGGGAATTGTGCAATCAAATCCGCGGGCAACTCAAAATCAAAATCAGATAAAGTATAAGGTAAAGCCGTATAGGTTTTATTCAGTGAATGCATGTACGTCAAGCCAAGAAAAAATGCTAGTCTACCGAAAGCCGCCTAGCGTCGCAACTGAAATTGGCGTCGCAACTGAAATTGACATCGCCCTGAAATAACACACCGCCAGCACAAAGCTCCCATAAAAAGCGCCCATCATCTCATAATAAAATCCGTGACGGCCAACCCGACGCCAGCAGCCGTTCAAAATCAATCTGCAGCCGTGCCAAGCCATAATGCAAATCGAGGGCATCAACAATATCCATGCCTGTATTTGTCACCGAATGCAAGGTTTTTGCCAACGCCTGACGACCACCCTCACTGCCCATCATGGTGTGCACAATCCCCCAGCTAATATAGCGCAATTGATAACCCGACTGCTGATCTAGCAAAGCCCATTGCTGATCAGGGATGCGCAAATAAGTCGCCATATCAACCATCGATTTGTCACGCCTAGCCCATTCTCGCAAAATAGCCAGTTTACTATCTGACACATAGACAACCACACTTGCATTGCTGACCTCCGCCAATTCAAAAAACTCAGACAGCCCTTCGTTCAATGATAATGGCGCATTATTGGTATAGTGTTCGTAAATTAAGTGTTGCGCTTCGTGGATAATGGTTTGTGCGTAGTTAGGCGTTTTTTTGACAATCAACTCATTATTCATTGGGATATAGTAACCTAGTGTATTTTTATCCAAACGAAAAGGGTGTTTATCGGCAAAGATTTCATAATCGGCAACAGATAACACGCGTAAGGGAAAGACCACTTCGCGCTCATAGCGCGCATGCAACCCATGAAACCCAATTATTTTTTGTATGATTCTTGCGAGATCAGACTCCTCACGAAAACTCAATGCATTCTCAATATCGTTAATTTTGACCTGCACACGGTCGGGCAAAGTATTCGCCAGCGCATTATTTGGCACACTCAACCAAAGCAGTGACCATATTAATAACGGTGGCAATCGAGATAATCGCGGCAATGACAACAGGCGTGCTAGCCGTAATTGCCGTAATCGCAACCTGCCCATTAGCTGCGTAACAGACAGCAACGCCGCAAAAAAGCCAACCATCACCCTGCCAACACCATCGATTCGATTTTAGCAATCAAGCGGTCGGCAATTTGCTCGCCTGTTGCGGCCTCTATTTCGCGAATGCACGTTGGGCTGGTCACGTTAATTTCAGTCACATAACCCCCGATTACATCCAAACCGACAAACAATAACCCTAACGCCTGCAAGCGCGGCTTAATCGCTTCGCAAATCGCACGTTCGCGAGCACTGAGCGGCTGAACCTCGCCACGTCCGCCGACAGCCAAATTAGCACGAAAATCAGCGTCGCTGGGAATTCTCGCTAATCCATGGGCTGCTGGCTCGCCATCTACGAGTAAAATACGCTTGTCACCTGCGCAAACTTCGGGCAAAAAGGCTTGAATCATCAGTGTTTGCTGACCATTGCCTAATGCTTCTAGTATGGCGTTGGTGTTAGGCTCACCTTGTGTCATTTTAAAAATCCCCTTGCCACCCATGCCATCCAAAGGCTTTAACACGGCCTGCTTATGCGCTGAAATAAAGGCTTTAATACGGCCAATATCCTGACTAATCAACGTCGGCGGGGCTAACTCGGGAAAGTCGGTAATAAAAAACTTCTCATTGACTTGGCGCAACGCATTGGGTGGATTCACCACCAACGTACCTTGTGCGACAGCCATATCGAGAAAATACGTACTGTAAATATACTCCATATCAAAGGGCGGATCTTTACGCATTAAAATCGCATCAAACGCATGCAACGGACAACTTATCGCGTCATCCAAAGCAAAGTAATGCCCTGCTGTGTCGCTAACCGTGATTGCTTGACAAGCAGTCATTGCGATACCATCTTCTGCCCATAAATCCTGTTGCTGAAAATAATACAGCGCATGTCCTCGCGCTTGAGCAGCGAGCATCATGGCAAAAGTCGAGTCCTTGTAAGGCTTAATTTCCTCAACTGCATCCATCAAAATTCCAATCTTCAATTGACTATCCCCTTAAATAATTCAGTCTAAAACCAACCCACAAAACCAAACAATAATTTCACCTTCACTATAACAAAATCTAACAAATTACGGTATAGTGGATATAAACAAACGTCAACAAATTCGGACAAACCCAAAAAAAAACCGAACCAAAGAACCCGAACCCAAAAAAACCTTATGATGAGCATCCTGAAAACCCTTGATTTTTTTACAGCACATCAAAAACTCGACCAACTCAGCTCAGGCCGCTGCGGCATCGAAAAAGAAGGACTGCGTTATACACAACAACACCAGCTCTCCACCGCCCCTCATCCTACGATTCTCGGGCACTCGTTAACGCACGAGCGACTCACCACCGACTTTGCTGAGAGCTTGTTAGAGCTTGTCACGCCCGCCATGAAAACGAGCACCGCCGCATTAACCGAACTAAACAACCTGCACCATATTTTGGCACATAGCCAAGCTGATTACCTATTAAACGGCTCAATGCCTGCGTATTTAGATGACCCCGAATCTGTTGCTATTGGTTATTACGGCGAATCAAACTCAGGCAAAATGCGGCGTCTGTACCGCCAAGGCCTTGCGATACGTTACGGCAAAGCCATGCAACTTATCGCAGGAATCCATTATAACTATTCTTTTTCTGATGCGTTACTAGATACCTATGCACAATCTCAAGGCACTGTCGCTGACCGCCAATTTGTTGACAATGCTTATCTCAATGTCATTCGAAACATTCGCCAATTTGGCTGGATAACGGCGTATTTATTTGGTCATTCGCCTGCGCTTGACGCCTCGTTTTTACGCGGTAAATCGCACTGTTTAGAATCACTCGATGGCGACACGCTGTGCCTACCTTATGCCACCTCATTGCGCCTGTCTGATATTGGCTACCAAAGCAAAACCGATACCATCGTACGCGCCAACCGCCTTGACGACTATCTGCATGATTTGCGTCGATCGGTATTAACCCCATCGCCAACATTTGCCGCACTCGGGCTATTTGGTGCCGATGGCAAACAGCAACAAATGAATACCCACTTACTACAGATTGAAAACGAATATTACACCGCAGCGCGCCCCAAACAAATCACCGAACCGGGTGAAGCGCCGCTACACGCGCTACAAAGCAGGGGCATTGCCTATGTCGAATTACGCACGCTAGACATTAATTGCTTTGCAGCCAATGGCATCAGCCAAGCGCAGTTAGATTTCCTCACCGTTTTTATGGTCTACTGCCTGTTCAACCCCGCGCCTGCACTGACTGTCGAGCAAGAACACCACGCC
Source organism: Ostreibacterium oceani (assembly GCF_009362845.1). Classification (NCBI taxonomy): domain Bacteria; kingdom Pseudomonadati; phylum Pseudomonadota; class Gammaproteobacteria; order Cardiobacteriales; family Ostreibacteriaceae; genus Ostreibacterium; species Ostreibacterium oceani. The sequence continues at coordinate 201,379 of NZ_WHNW01000002.1, forward strand.
AAAACCAACCTATCCAAGGTCGCTTGTTGTGGCCGCGATCCGAGTTTAACATTAACCGATAAAGACCAACAAACAACGGTGCCAGAATGGGGTAATCGCCTACTTGACGCAATGCTGCCTATTGCGATTGCCTTGGATGAAGCCAACAAAGGCAACACATTTATTGATGCAATAAACGAGCAAAAAGCCAAATTCGATAACGCCGAACGCACGCCTGCAGCGCATATTTTAGCAACGCTTCAAGGGGACAAAAGCCACGCACCAACTAGCTATCACCATTTTATTACCTCGCTAAGCCAGACGCAGTATCAAGCAATGCATCAAATTGAATTAACGCCTGCGCAAATCCGCCAACGCGACACCGATGCCCGACAATCATACGACAGCGCGGAGGCGCTATTTGCAGCCTCCGCCGCCAAACCCTTTGCGCGTTATTTGGCTGACTATTACGACCAAATTATTGCCTTAGCCACGAATTAATCGACCTAACTACCCCACAAAATGACGGCTCAAACTCGACAAACCTCACTCCCTCCTGCTCTGCACCCACAATTAGCAAAAGACACCGTTGCTGTCGTGGAAAATGCGGCTTATTGGCTGCGGCTACATAAAAACGCCTTAGTACCTTGGTTAATCATCGTTCCCAAGACACACGCACGTGAGCTAATCGACTGCTCACCAGCACTAAAATCAACGATTTACCAATTGATTGAAACGGTTGGGCACTATACCAACGCACTACCGCAAATTGAAAAACTCAATATTGCATCGCTAGGCAATGTCGTTCCACAGCTACATATCCATGTTATCGGTCGGCATAAGGGCGATTTTGCTTGGCCTGAGCCTGTCTGGGGAAAATCGGCTTTTCAGGCTTATTCAGCAACACAAAGAAACCAGCTCATCAATACGTTGCAGGCAACCATTATAGAAAATTATCGCAACAGCGCTAACAACGAATAAGCAATAAGCCACATCACACAACCAATCATGCCATCCAAAATACGCCAAGTGAGGGGGCGCTGGAATAACGGCACCAATAATTTAGCAAACGCGGTTAATCCATAAAACCATACCAGCGACGCCATCATTGCACCCAGCGCAAAAAGCCAGACCGTGTCAGGAAACCTTGCATTGGCGATACTGGCAATCAATAACATGGTATCTAAATAAACGTGGGGGTTTAAAAACGTCAATCCTAACGCAATAGCAATGGTTTTTTTAGCGCTCATGGGTGCGGCTGTCGTGGTACCCATGCGCTGCGGAAAAAACATCCGACGAAAAGACAACGCACCATAAACAAACAAAAAAACCACACCAAAACCCGCAATCCACTGCGTCAGCATAGGGTATTGAGAAACCAGCACACTAACGCCAGCAATACCCACGGCAATCAACAGAATATCACTCAGCGCACAGACAGTTGCCACCTTCCATTCGTGTTGCGCACGCAGTGACTGCGTCAGCACAAACGCATTTTGTGCACCAATTGCAACAATCAGGCTACCGCCTAGCAAAAAACCCTGTAGCAAAGCCGAGTCTAGTATCAAATGTAGCATGGTAAATCCTGCTTGTTAAATCCCGCATGTTAAATCTTGCACGTTAAATTTCGCCTAGTAAGTCATTAATAACGCCCCCCGCTTTTCTTTTCTAACGGTGGTTTCGGCCGCTATTTCGGAAATAATTTCAAAGGCGATGCCGCAAGCAAAGCGCCAGTAGCAAAAAGTTAGTAAGCAAAGAATCCGTAAGGCAGTCTAGCACACAAGGCGTTAGCAGACAAAACGGCAAATCGACTAATTATCAATATCCTCAGCTGATTCGAGTGTAATTGGTGTCGCTGGTGCGGTTGGTGTCGCTGGTGCGGTTGGTGGCGCAGTTGGTTTTTTTGACTCGGTAGCGCCCAACGTGCTTTCCATCCAGTCTTTCGCTGATAATTGCATACAGGCATTTGCGGCATCCCCTAGCGTGAATAATCGACTATCCAGTGTTTTTGATTTGGCTGTTATGCACGCTAGAAATTCATTTTTTTGCCAGCCTAGCGTTGTATCAATCACCTCTTGTCGCGCCAAAAAAATTGACGCCAATTGCCGTTGCTGCGTTTTTTCTGCTAATTGATTAAAATCAGATAGCAGTTGATTTTCAATCACCGGTAGTGAGGGGGCTTCGGTCAAGGGAGCTTCGGACGATGCGAACAAGGCGTTTCCTGTCACTTGTGCGCTAGAATTACCCGTTTTATTTCCCTGTAATCCTGACTCGCCTAGCCACTGCGACGCGACGATTAAGAGACTAGCCAAAATCATCGCAATCGCCAATAGGACCGCGAATACTTTGGCAAACCGCAGAAAAAAATCAAACATTATCGTCAATTGTAGTAAGAAAATGATAGGATAATATAACAGATTTTAGCGCAGCCAAAAAGCCAAATTTATCAAACAAAGTCTTATTATCTGCTTAAGGGATTCGTCGTCCTTCATCATTTTTTCCCTTACTCACTCAAAAAATGAGATTTTGTTGCAGTCTGTGCCGACTTCTGTTACTATTTGAATTAAGTTACAATTTTCAAAAGAGGTTTGCAATGGCAAGAGGCGGAGCAAGAACAGGGGCAGGCAGGCCCAAAGGCGAAGAAACAAAAGTGATGCGTATCCCTGTCGGGAAAGTCAGAGATGTCATGGCGGTCATTGAAAGCGAGTCGTACGAAATACCGCTGTATTCTTGTAAGATTCAAGCGGGCATACCAGCACCCGCAGACGACTACATTGAAGGGATTGTCAACCTAAACTCACTACTCATTCCTAGACCTAAACAAACCTTTCTCGTCCGAGCGACGGGTGATTCAATGATTGATGTCGGTATTTTTAACGATGACACGCTTATTGTTGATAGCAGTATCCCGCCCAAACACGGAAAAATCGTTATCGCGGCTTTAAATGGCGAACTAACCGTCAAACGCTTATCAATCCAGGCTGATGGCAAGACCTATTTATTGCCTGAAAACCCACAATTTAACCCAATCCCCGTCACACCAGAATGCGACCTACATATCTGGGGCGTCGTGATTAACTGTATTCGTAAATTAGGCTAAAATCAGGTTAGACTAAGCGTAAATTCACAACCATTCAAACTCACAACCGCCCAAACTCGTAAGCGCCTCATCAATTAAGCGCTATTTTGTCGCAAGTATCCTTGTAATAAACTGGCTAGTGCAAGCAGCGAATCCATATGCGTTCGTTCATAGCCATGCGAACCATCGACTTCAAAACACGCCAGCGCACACCGTATATCATGACCCGCCTCAATTGCGGCCGAGGCATCGCTGCGGTAATAACGAAAGACATCACGAGAATAAGCGATGCCCAGACGCTGACAAATCACCTCTAACTGCTGAGTTAGCTGTCTGTCGTAAGGCCCTGATGCGTCTTTGTAAACCAGCGTAACACCACCATCGCACGTATTTTGCTTGCAATCGGCTGTACTGATATCAATTGCAAGACACTCTTTTATCGTCGGTGAAATGGCATGCTGTGCGCCCGTGCCGATTTCCTCAGATACCGTAAAGATAATGTCGCACGGCTGAATGGCCGCTTGTGCGCTAGACTGCTGTGCTTGTTGTTGTGCCTGGGTAGCCAATATCGCCAAAACAACCGCAACCGCCGCTTTGTCATCGAGGTGGCGTGCATTGATAAAGCCGTTGTCTGTGAACTCAGGCACGCTATCAACGGCAACCACGTCGCCTAACCGAATACCCAAGGCAACCACATCAGTTTTTGAATAAATTCGTTCGTCCAATCGCAGCCGTAAATTATCCCAGCCAACTGGCTGACTATCGACAGCATGGGCATACACATGACCAGAAGCCTTTTGTGGCAAAATCGTCCCACGGAAAACACGCTGATCTGAAATCAAACTAACGCGCGCGCCTTCGGCAAATCGCGCCGACCAACTCCCCAGCATAGCCAGCCGCAGCGTTCCATCGGCCTCTATCTCGGATAGCATCGCGCCCAAAGTATCTACATGCAGCATTATCGCACGACTAACACTGGCATTAACCTCATCTGTTTTTGGCGGGCCTCCTACGCTAGCGATAACCGCACCACGATTCGTTACCCGATAATCTACCGATAGCGTGGCTAGTTGTTTACATAAATAAGCAACCACTTCGCCTGTATAGCCTGTTGGGCTAGGGATGGCCAGTAATTCAGTAAGGTACTTGCGAATAAGATTGTCTATTGTCATGCCGATGAAGTCTCCAATTGGCTAATGAATCACGATATTATTTAGCGACTTGTAAAAATTGATTATCAAGGGTTGCGGCGTGTTTTTCCATGTATTGGTGCAAAAAAGTCATATGCGTTGAGATTAAGCGCCTCGTGGTCTCAACGTCTTTTGCCCGCATCGCCTCTAGCAGGAGCAACTGATTATCAAACCCTTTGCGCCGCAGATGGTCATCAAAATCGCTTTGCTGTAACTGTACAGTAGTCAGCTCTTTGAGCATCGTATGCAGATAACGACAGTAAAAACTCAATAGCACATTCGGACATTTTTCCACATAAACATCATAAAAATCAATACTTCTCACCAGCTGCTTAAACCATTCTTTGCGATTTTGCGCAGGAAAACTATAGTCACGCATAATGGATTTTGCCTGCTCAATATCCTCGGCATCAAGATACGGGATTGCGCTGGCAGCCAACTCTGGCTCGAGTAATTTTCGCAACTGATACACATCCGCCATCGTCAATGGATGAAAATAAAAATAATGCCCTAACGCTTCCAAAGGCACATTCATATTTTGTTCAGCGACAAAACAGCCGCCGCCTGGTCCTGTTTTCGTTTGAATGATGCCCTGAGCTTCCAAAACGCGCATGGCTTCTCGAATGGTGCCTTTACTGACGCCATAATGCTCGATTAACGCCTTTTCGCCTGGCAAACGGTCATTTGGGGCTAAGGAATTTTCAACAATCCAAGTCTTAATTGCATCAACCACCACCGTGGTTCGTCGCATAGCTAACGCAGGCTTAGGTGACTCAGTGTATTTTGTCATTGACTTAATGCGTAATAACTCATGAATAAATAATAAAAAACCTAACCAACCGATTGATTCAATGGGTAATTGCATAACACGACGTGCGCGGCTTTTTCCGACCCACATTGTAGCTGATTTGGGGTGCTTTTAACACAATCCATTTGTTTATACGCACATCGCGGCGCAAAAGCACAACCTGGCGGCGGAGAAAGCGGATCAGGCAGCTCGGTCACTGTTTGTTCACCCGTAATGCCTTTTTTACCTGGCACGGGCGCTGAAGAAAGTAATAATTCAGTATAGGGATGCGCTGGTTTTGCAAAAACTTGTCGCGCTTCGCCACCCTCAACAATCGAACCAAAATACATGACAACCAGTTTGTCACAAATCGCCTCAACCACCGCCAAATCATGGCTAATAAACACATAAGTCAAATTAAACTGCTGTTTTAAATCAGCTAACAAATTGAGTACTTGGGCTTGAATAGAGACATCCAATGCCGATACGGGTTCATCAAGCACAATAATCTCAGGCCTTGCAGCCAATGCGCGCGCAATGCCAATTCGCTGGGCTTGCCCCCCTGAAAACTCATGCGGATAACGACTGAGGAATTCAGGACGCAAATTAACCGTTTCCATTAGCATCGCCAACTCGGATTTTATTTGCTTTGCATCCAATCCACGCAATTTTTTCAGGGGCACTTCTAATGACTGCGCAATCGTTTTTCGTGGATTAAGCGAGCTATTGGGGTCTTGAAAAACATACTGAATTTTACGCGCTAACGCTTGCTGGCCGCTTGCATGTAAATCCAGTATATCCTCGCCACCAATCATAATTTTTCCCGCAGTCGGTTTATCCAGCCCGACCAACATACGAGCCAGTGTTGATTTCCCACACCCTGACTCACCAACCACCCCCAAAGTCTGCCCTTTTTCTACCGACAACGACATGGATTTAACCGCATGCACCACTTGTTTTGGCTTGCCCAAAAAAGACGTTGAAATCACAAATTCTCTGGAGACATTTTCTGCCACTAAAATAGGGTTCATTCGCTTCCTCCTTCTCCGACTGGGTAAATACAACGCACTAATCGGTGATTGTCGATACTTTCTAACCCGATAGCGGCTTCTTGGCACTGCGGCATAGCACGGTCACAACGCGCTGCAAACGCACAGCCCTTTGGTAAGTCATTTACCACGGGCGGCATACCTGGAATGGGTCTTAATTTTCGTGATGACTGCCCTAAAATAGGCACACACTCAATTAAGCGCTGGGTATAAGGGTGTTTTGGACTATCTAACACTGCATCAACCGCACCATATTCAACGATTTTCCCAGCATACATCACCGCAACATCATCACAAATTTCAGACACGACGCCAAAATCATGTGTGATAAAAATCAACGCGGCATTGCGTTCCGCCTGCAAGGCTTTGAGTAGTTTAATCACCTGCGCCTGGACAGTTACATCTAAAGCGGTCGTTGGCTCATCAGCAATAATGACATCAGGATCATTGCTCAGCGCCATAGCAATACCAACTCGCTGTCGCATGCCGCCTGATAGCTCGTGCGGGAAAGCTCGCATTCTTGCATTGGCATTAGGTATACGAACACTTTCTAATAACGCAATAGCTTTGTCGTGCGCCGCTTTTCTAGATAGGCGTTGATGCGTTTGAATGGCTTCGATTAACTGCTCACCAATGCGCTGCTGCGGGTGCAAGGTTGCCAAGGGATCTTGAAAAATACACGCAATTTTTGCCCCGCGAATTTGCCGCAACGCTTCATCCGATATTTGCATCAAATCAACAGGCTCACCGTCAGACACCTCATTAATAGATGCTTTATCCGCCGTTAATTTTTGTTTATTAGACGGCGCAAACCAAACCCTGCCACCCACAACCTCACCTGGCGGCGAAGGCACCAGCCCCAATAAAGACATCGCTGTCACCGATTTTCCAGAGCCCGATTCACCCACAATACCGATGCAACGCCCCGCAGCGACTTTAAAACTGACATCATTAACCGCACGGTAGACACTATTCCCAACGTAAAATCGCGTATCCAACCCGACAACATCTAGTACGTTGTCAGTCTGCCCATCTGCATCAGAAGCTAAATCAGAGACCAAATTACTTGGTGCAACGTCTTGCGCTGCATTGGTTTGATTTCTACCGTCATCCTGTAAATCAGCATGTAACGGAATATTGACTTTTGTTCGGCTTGCAGGACGCGCCAGCGCACCCGATTTCAACCGCGGATCTAATACATCGCGAATCCCATCACCGAGCAAGTTCATACTCATAACAATTAAAAAAATCATAATACCTGGAATAATCGAGACATGAGGGGCATTTAGCATCTGTTTTCGGCCTTCGCCTAACATTGAGCCTAAATCCGCCTGCGGTGGCTGCGCACCTAAGCCTAAAAAGCTCAGCCCCGCCGTTTCTAAAATCATCCAGCCAATCGTCGTCGACATCGTAATAACAATAATAGGCAGCACATTTGGTAAAATTTCGGTCGCCAAAATACTGATATGTCCTTTGCCTGATAGCTTTGCCGCTTCAATAAATTCCTTATGCGCAATGCCCAGCGTTACCCCACGAATATTGCGCGCAAAAAACGGAATATTCACTACGGCAATCGCATACAGGGCATTCATCAACCCAGGACCTAAAGCCGCCACGATAGCTAACGCCAATAAGATATAAGGAAAGGCCATCAACATATCGATACCTCGCATTAACAGGTTATCAACATACCCACCAAAGTAACCCGATATAATACCTAACAAACCACCCACCAGCGCTGCAACTAAAGTAGCCGAAATACCCACTAACAGACTAACGCGTGTCCCCCAAATCAACCGTGATAATACATCGCGCCCCAAATGATCCGTACCAAGCCAGTGCCCATCCGAAAAAACAGGCAACAATCGATTAGCCAGCTCGCCTTCGTTTGGATTTTGTAACGGTAAAATCGGGGCTAATAGCGCCACCAAAATAACCAGCACCAGCACCACTAAACCCATTGTTGCCAAGTGGTTTTTGCGCAGCAATCGCCAAGCAGTCGGTCGCCCAGACGCGGACTTTTTAGCGGGTGGATGGTTGGGTTGTTGCGTCACTGTTGTCATGATTGCTTCTCCATCACGTTCTTAACCGTGGGTCTAAAATATGCTGCAAAACATCAGCAAACAAATTAAATAAAACATAGCTAGCCGCCACAAACAACACGCCGCCCTGCACTAGCATAATGTCGCGCGTTGAAATGGCTTTGACCAGCATACTGCCGATTCCAGGCCATTGAAACACGGTCTCGATATAAACCGCGCCACCCAAAACAAACCCAGCCTGAATACCAATAACAGGGACGATGTTGACGAATGCGGCTCGAAAAGCGTGGCTTATGATGACACGAGATTCTTTGACGCCTTTGGCCCTTGCCGTTCGAATGTAATCTTGGCGCAGGACTTCTAGCATATTCGAGCGTGTCAACCGCGCGACAACCCCCGTTGCCACAATGGCTAAGGTAATACTTGGTAATAATAAGTGCCGCAACAAATCAGGCAAGTCACCGCCACCATAAATCGAATACATATTACTCGCGGGCAACACCCCGAGCTTAACCGAAAAAATCCAGATCAAAATCAGCCCCAACCAAAACGAAGGCACCGAAATACCAATTAGCACAAAAAAAGTCAGTATCTTATCCGTCCATCCATATTGTCGAATTGCAGAGAAAACACCACCCACGAGACCAAAAATAATGCAAATAAATAGCGATGTACCCGCCAAAATTAATGTCGCATTAAAGCGTTCTAGCACCTCATCTAATACAGGCCGATTGAGACTATATGAGCGCCCCAAATCGCCTTGCAGCACATTGCCCAGCCAGATAACATACTGTACTGGCAACGGCTTATCTAACCCGTAGTCTGCGCGTAATTTGGCGACATTTTCATCCGTTGCAAAGGCACCTAATTGCGCAGTTGCCGCATCGCCCTCAATCCGCGACATGATAAAAAACACGATAATAGACAGCCCTAGCAAGACAGGGATTAAGGCGAACAGCCGTTTTAACGTATAGCGGAATATGGCATGACCAAAAAGGCGCTGTAGCATAGCAATGACTCCTCTGGATATTCACAAAATGGGTGGATAACTAAATTTGGGCAGTAAATTAGGGCAGTAATTCGGGTACTCAATAAGGTACTCAACAGGACATTAAATGAAAAACCGAACAAAAAACAGGCACCTGTTAATTTGCCAATAAAAGCGCGTGCCCACAACGCATGTGAGTACGCGCAATCAATCGCAGTTACTTACTCACCTCATGCAACAACAAGAAAAACGATGGTTGTAGCTTGAAGTTTTTAACGGCTGAACTCGTTACCGCGTTTTGCTTCCAGTTCGCAACAAATGCCCATGGCGCATCCTCATAGACGACTTCTTGCATCGTTTTATAGAGCGCTGCACGTTTTTCTTGGTCGGTTTCTTGGCGTGCTTGCGTGAGCAATTCGTCTACTTCGGCATTTGAGTAATAACCCGAATTAAAACCACCGCCTTCGCCAGGCCACGCTTCTGTTCGTAACGTCAAATACGGTAGTGTATCAGGATCGTTTGTCATCCACGCCATTTGCGCCATATCCGCCTTGCCTTCAAGACCTGGATTGACTTTACCTAAAAACGTATTCCATTCGTAGGTTTCAATGTTGACCGTTAATCCAACTTTTGCTAAATCAGACTGAATGGCTGTCCCCATGGAAATAGGGTCTAGCATACCAGAACCACCTTCGGTTACATAAAACGTCAACTCTGCACCTTCATGACCTGCTTCTTTAATCAATGCGTTGGCTTTTTCAGGGTCATAGGGATAAGGTGACAGAGATTCGTTGAACGCCCAAGCAAACGCAGGGGCAATAGGGCCTGCCGCCACTTCGGCTGTGCCTTGTAGAATATTGTCAACCAGTGCTTGTTTATTTATGGCATAGTTAATTGCTTGGCGCATCGCTTTAGACTTAAACGGGCCTTCTTTGGTATTGAGAATCAAAAACCACAAGTGCGGGCCTGCTTGCTCATGAATCACATAATTATCTGAGCCTGAAAAGTTTTGCAGATTATCGGGCGGAACCTCAACCATAATATCAATACCACCAGACAACATCTCCGCTACGCGCGTATTGGCATCGGTAATCGGGCGAAAAATCACCGCTTCTAGCGCGGGTGCACCACCCCAATAATTTTCATTGCGCGTCAATACGACTTTAGAATTACTCTCCCACTCGGCAAACTGGTAAGCACCAGTCCCCGATGGATTGCGCCCGAAATCTTTGCCGTGTTTCTTAACCGCCTCAGGAGACACAATCAACCCTGTTGGATACGCCAAATTAGATAAAAAGGGGGCGTATGGCTCCGATAATTCAAATTTAACGGTCAAGGGGTCAACCACGGTGACGTTGTCAACCGAGCCAAAGAAAAAAGACAATGGAAACGGACCCGTATCATGCTGCGGATGGTTTTCATCTAGCATACGGTCAAAGTTAAATTTAACGGCCTCTGCATTAAATTCGCTGCCATCATGAAACGTCACCCCTTCTCGCAAGGTAAAGGTATACGTTTTACCATCATCGCTAATGGTCCATGATTCGGCCAATGCTGGCTCAACGGATAGCGTGCCATCTTTATAGCGCACCAACCCATCATAGGCGTTAACGAGTATTCTAAAGTCATTCACCGCGGTTACGGTGGCAGGGTCCAGTGATTTCGGTTCGGCGATCTGACCGACAACAAGGACCTCTTTGGGTATCTGTGCCTGTACCAAACTCATCCCGCCTATCGTCATCGTCACGACAACCGCGGTTAAGGTTTTTTGAACTATTTTTCTCAACATTATGATTCTCCTACGGTATTAAATTGGTGGTTTGTGTTAGTGTTTATATCTATCAAATTCTGCTATCAATAAAAAGCATAAAAGAAATTTGTATTACCCATACTATCATGATAAATTGTATTTTTAAACTAATTATTAATGATAAATTAAATCACGATGACATTTTCGATTATCGCCTATGACACCAATACCGATACCATCGCGGTCGCTGCCGCCACGGGCAACTTGTTGGTCGGACAATTTGTGCCACATTGCATTCATGGTGTTGGCGCTGTTGCCTCACAAGGTCGCACACCAAACCCTACACTGGTCTGGCAGTGCCTACAACAGTTGGCCAAAAACGCTGATTTACAAGACTTTCAACAGACCATTGGGCGCACCATCACCGATAACCGCCTCAACCAAGGCGCACAAATTACCGTGATGAATCGACATGGCCAAAGCTGGGGCTATACGGGCATCGATAATTTACCTGAAAAAGGCATCTTAATTGACGATCATGTTGCAATCTCAGGCAATTGGCTCAGTCATGACGGGGTGCTACCGGCCATATTAAACGCTTATCAACAAAACATAGCGCGTCCATTATTTGACCGCCTAATAAGCTGCCTAACCAGCGCAGATGAAATCGGTGGAGATAGTCGCGGCTTATTTTCAACAGCAATCAAAATGGATGACGGCAATCATTTTCCAATTGATTTGCGCGTTGATTACAGCCAAACCCCTATCACCGACCTGCAAACGCTCTATCAAAAAACACAAAGCAGCACCTATCAACAATTTTTACGCAGCCTACCCAAACAAACTAACGCCCCGTTAAAACGCTTACTCAAAGGAAACCCTTAATGAATATTGATACCCATTTTGATTTTGATTTTGATTTTGATTTTGATTTTGATTTTGATTTTGGCCAACTCACGCTAGAGAGAATCAACGCGGCCGCACGGTGCACGACAAATGCCGACACCAAAAACTTCGGTGTTACTCGGTTATTTTTAACGCCAGAGCACCGTGCGGTGCTTAAACTACTCACCGAATGGATGCAAACGGCAGGCATGTCAACGACACTAGATGATGCTGGCAATCTACGAGGTTACTACTACAGTGACAACCCACAAGGCAAAACACTGATTATCGGTTCGCATATCGACAGCGTTAAACAAGGCGGTAAATTTGACGGCATCATGGGTGTCATTCTAGGCATCAGTTGTATCCAGGCACTACATGACAGCGGACGCTCGCTACCATACCACGTCATGATTGCCGCCTTCGGCGATGAGGAAGGCAGCCGTTTCCAAGACTCAATGATCGGCAGCAAAGCACTGGCAGGCGGCTTTGATTCGACATCGCTTGCTAGGGTTGACGAAAATGGCATTACCATGGCAGAGGCCATGACAGCATTTGGGCTCAATCCAGATAATATTCCCGCTTGCGCGCTAGACGCCCAATCCATACTGGGCTACCTAGAAGCGCATATCGAGCAAGGCCCCCTATTAGCGCAACACAACCTACCCGTCGGCATCGTCACTGCCATCACAGGAATAGAAAGGCAAGCCATTGAAATAATAGGTGAAACAGGGCACGCTGGCACGGTGCCCATGGATAGTCGCCAAGACGCACTGGTCGCAGCCAGCAAAGCTATTGTGGCGATCGATACCTACTTAAAACAAACCACAGACTTAGTCGGCGTCGTTGGTGAAATTAGCGCAGCGCCTGGCAGTGTGAATGTTATTCCAAACCGAGTACAGTTCTCATTAGAATTTCGCTCCCCTGAAACACGAATTCGCCAACAAGCCAGCGACCATTTTCAAGCACAATTCAAAGCGATTGCTGACGAAGCCAACGTCAAAATTACCGCAAAAACAGTCTATCAATCTGAGGCAACCACCTGCGACGCGTCTTTGAGCCAAGCCCTCGCCGCAGCAGTTAAACGCACTGGGCACAACCCCCTTCACTTATTTAGCGGCGCGGGGCACGATGGTCAAGCAATGGCCAAACTGACACGCATTGCCATGTTATTTGTCCGCTGCAAAGGCGGTATCAGCCATCACCCTGATGAGTCTGTTAGCCAAGAAGATTTGGATGTCGCTGGACGCGTTATGCTTTATTTTCTACAGCAATACCAACCAGCATAAGCATAACACGCCCAGTTAGGCCCAGCCACGCTGGTCGTATTATCGTTGCAGCACTTGGTAAATATCTGCAAAGGTTGGGCGGTTATTGATGCTAATCGACAGATGAGCCAGCTTTGCAATTTCACTCGCTGAAATCACGCCACGAATTAGCCCGTTGGGCTTGTCAATGACTAGACAGTGGTGCTTACCTTCTGCACTTAAGGCATCAATCACATCAGAGACGCTTGCTTGAGCTAGCTCTTCGTAGCTGATTGCTTTGCAATTTTTTCTTGATTCCATTAAATCGCTCACGCGAATTTCGTCCCGCTTCAGCCCGCGATTAACTTGCTGCATCACCAAAGTCCCTGACAAGTCAGCCCGACTAATCAGACCCACTAGCTCTTCTTGCTCATTGACGACTAGACGCAACGTCGTATGGCTTTTTTCCATTAAAGTCTGCGCTTCATCTAGTGACGCATTGGATTCGATCATGATGGGACGATACCGCGTAAAATCGGTAAAAATATCTAACGCACTAGAAGACAAATTTGATTGAGAGTTTTCCTCAGGTTTTGTTAGATGATATATATTATCAACGGGATAAAATTTTAACTTAATAGGCTGGCTCATGCTTTACTCCTCTACATAAAACGCGTAATGATTAAAGTGTTATTATACCTTAGTCGCTATCGTTGTGCTAATTTGCTACCGACAACCGACTACTAACCAAGCACTAACCAACTACTATCCAACTTACTAGACACCCAGCTTATTTTATCCCAGCTACGCTAGCGTAATCAGTAACTCATTCACCGTAATTGATTGCCCTGCTTTGACCCATACGCTTTTGACGGTGCCTGAAACAGGTGCAGAAATGGTTGACTCCATTTTCATCGCCTCTAAGCTCAGTAATTTTTGTCCTGCGCTCACGGCTTGCCCTGCCTCGACCCAGACATTAACGACCATGCCTGGCATTTGCGAGGCGATTTGTTTGGGGTCTTGCACATCGGCTTTTACAAAAGCCGTGCTAACCGCTTCAATCGCCGCATCCGATACGATAATTTCTCGCGCCTGACCGTTTAACTCATAAAAAACTTTGCGCTGCCCTTTGTCGTTCACCTCGCCCACCGCGATGAGCTTAATGATTAGGGTCTTGCCTTGCTCAATATCAACGGCAATCTCTTCACCGATGGCCAGCCCATAAAAAAACACGGGCGTCGGCAATAGGCTAGTGTCACCGTAATGCTTTTGGTGGGTATAAAAATCCTCGCTGACCTGCGGATACATCAAATGCGACAAAATCGCTTTTGTGCTGGGCGCTTCACCAATTAATGCATTAAGCAATGCTTTTGATTTTGCAAAATCAGCAGGCGCTAGCAATGCACCCGCCCTTTTTTCAAGTGGTTTTTCGTTTTTTAGTATCGCGCGCTGCACCGCCTCGGGGAATCCTTGGTAAGGCTGCCCCATTTTGCCACTGATTAAATCCTTAACCGACGCTGGGATTGCCAATTGCTGGGATGCATCGATTATATCCGCCTCAGTTAATTCATTTGCCACCATAAATAACGCCATATCGCCGACGGCTTTTGAGCTAGGCGTTACTTTAACAATATCGCCAAACAGTTGGTTAACCCGTGCATACATTTGGCAAACCGCTTGCCAGCGATCCGCCAAGCCTAAGGAAATCGCTTGCTGATAAAGGTTAGTATACTGACCACCTGGCATTTCGTGTTCGTACAAATCCGTTGTGGCGGGGTAACTTTGGCTATCAAACGGCGTATAAAAATCTCTGACACAACGCCAATAATCGGCAATTTTATCGACTGCCTCACCACGCAACCCACTCCCCCTGGGGTGCAATCGCAACAGCTCCACCAAACTATTTAAATTGGGTTGCGACGTATTCCCCGACATCGGCGCCATTGCCGCATCGACAATATCAACGTCGGCATTTATCGCGCTTAACAGCGTCGCACCTTGCATACCATTGGTATCATGGGTGTGCAAATGAATCGGAATCCCAATCTCTTGCTTAAGTGTTTTGATTAACAGCGTGGCCGCATCTGGCTTTAGTAGCCCTGCCATGTCTTTAATCGCGAGTATATGCGCCCCCATTGACTCCAAAGACTTAGCTAAATCGACGTAATATTGCAGCGTGTATTTTGTGCGTTTGGGGTCAATGATGTCACCGCTATAACAGATTGTGGCTTCGCAGATTGCGTTAGTTTTTTGCACACTTTCCATCGCCATCTGCAAATTAGGCAGCCAATTCAGTGCATCAAACACACGAAATACATCAATGCCTGCGTCTGCCGATTCTTGGATAAAGGCATCCACTAAATTATCGGGATAGTTGGCATACCCCACGGCACTAGAAGAACGCAATAACATCTGAAATAGCACATTGGGGACTTTGGCACGCATGTCAGTCAAGCGTTGCCAAGGACATTCTTTTAAAAACCGCATCGCTGTATCAAAGGTCGCCCCACCCCACATTTCTAACGAAAAAAACTCAGGCGTCAATCGCGCATAAGTATCAGCGATAGCCAGCATATCATGGCTACGTAATCGGGTTGCCAGTAACGATTGATGCGCATCGCGCAGGGTTGTATCGGTAATAAAAACCTGTGGCTGCGACAGCACCCACTGACTAAACGCTTGAGGCCCTTGCGCGAGTAGGCGTTGCCGCAGGCCATCTGGTATCTCAGCAAGGCTGGCTTGAGGCAATTGTGGCATCTCAACCGCATGTAGGCGTTTGGATTTTGGCTTATCCACTACCGTTGGATTGCCATTGACGATAGTTTCTGATAGATAATTTAACAACTTGGTGGCACGGTTTCGCTTAGGTGGAAAATCAAACAGTTCAGGCGTTTGATCAATAAACCGTGTTTTACATTCCCCCTGAATAAACGTATCGTGTGCCAACACCTTGAGCAAAAAAGGGATGTTGGTTTTGACACCACGCACACGGAACTCTTTTAACGCACGCTCCATCCGCTGGATTGCTTCTTCAAAGTGTCGCCCTCTTGCGGTAACTTTTACCAATAATGAATCATAAAATGGGTACACTACGGCACCAGAAAATGCGGTCCCTGCATCCAAACGAATGCCAAACCCCGATGCAGAGCGGTAATGCTCGATGCGCCCATAATCTGGCATAAACTGATTTTCAGGGTCTTCGGTCGTCACTCGGCACTGTATCGCCATACCGTGGGTGGCAATTTGCTGCTGATTATCGATACCAATCGCATTGTGTGAGAGTTTTTCACCGCTAGCGATAAGAATCTGGGCTTTGACAATATCTAATCCCGTCACCTCTTCGGTCACTGTATGCTCAACTTGAATACGGGGGTTGACCTCGATAAAATAAAACTTATTCTCTACATCATCGACCAAAAACTCAACCGTGCCAGCGTGGGTATAGCCAACTTGATGACCTAAACGAATCGCTGCGTCACAGATTTGTTGCCGTAACACACTATCCAAATTCGGTGCAGGGGCAATTTCAATCACTTTTTGGTGGCGGCGCTGCACCGAGCAATCGCGCTCGAATAAATGCACCAAGTTACCGTGTTTATCGCCCAATAACTGGATTTCAATATGGCGGGCTTTTTCGATAAATTTTTCGATAAACACCGCAGCGTTGCCAAATGCTTTTTTGGCTTCTGACTGTGCCTCTTGTAGCTGCTGCGCTAGCGTGTCTTCGCTACGCACAATCCGCATTCCGCGTCCGCCACCGCCGTGTGCGGCTTTGATGAGCAGCGGATAGCCTTGTACCGCCGCAATAGCCTTAGCATCAGCAAAATCAATCACGGCTGCTTTACTGCCTTCTAGCGTCGGCAACCCCGCCGCTTGTGCGAGTTGGCGCGCACTGACTTTATCCCCTAATGCTGTCAATACGCTAACCTCAGGCCCAACAAAAATCAATCCATTGTCAGCACACGCTTTGGCAAAATCAGGGTTCTCGGATAAAAAACCATAGCCTGGATGGATGGCATCCACGCCGTTTTCTTTCGCGATTGCAATAATCGCATCAATCGCTAAATAGTTTTTTATGGGTTCGCCTGGCTGACCAATTTGATAAGCTTCGTCTGCTTTAAATCGATGCAATGCGTAGCGATCTTCGTAGGTGTAAATGGCGACCGTTTTAATCCCTAATTCGGTTGCGCTGCGAAAGATACGGGTGGCAATTTCACTGCGGTTAGCCACGAGTAATTTTTTAATCATATAGACACTCTCCGAAACCACTGCGCTGGCAATTAGCGCAGCTGGCATTAAACTTATCAATTTTTCCTTAGCTTACGTCAATGCTAGCACAATATAATTGACTGGCAAGACAGCAAAGCAAAGCGTGTCGTTTTCACTACGATTTGCGTATCGAGAAAATGTCGGTTGCGCGATTTTATGCGCCAACGTTATTGCGCGCCAAACGTTATTGTGCAAACAATAAACAAACAGCGTGTGCGGCGATACCTTCTCGGCGGCCTGCAAAGCCTAATTGTTCTGTCGTTGTTGCTTTGATATTCACCACGCTATCAACCAAGCCTAAATCCATCGCAATATGGTGCCGCATAGCCGAAATATAGGGTTGCATTTTGGGTGCCTGTGCAACAATGGTGGCATCAACATTACCAACGCGATACCCCTGCTGGCTAATTTTGTCATTGACTTGGCGTAATAACTCACGGCTATCAATCCCCGCATAACGCGCATCATCATCAGGGAAATGAGACCCAATATCACCCAACGCAGCCGCACCCAACAACGCATCACAGATTGCGTGCAGCAACACATCGCCATCAGAATGCGCGACAAATCCCGATTCAAACGGAATCGAGACCCCACCAATAATCAGTTTATCGCCTACGCCAAAACGGTGTACATCAAATCCATGTCCTATTCGCATTATTTAATCCTCACTCGGGTGTTTTAACCAACTTTGTGCAAAAACCAAGTCTTCTGGTACGGTGATTTTTATATTTTGGCGACTGCCTAAAACAACCTTTGGGCAAAGCCCTAAGCCTTCAACCGCTGCGGCTTCATCGGTAATTTGGCTGCGGTCGCAATCGATTAACGCTTGCATTAACAAGCCAAAACGAAACATCTGTGGCGTTTGCGCCAAAAAAAGCGATTCTCGATTTAGTGTTTTTTCAATGACATTTGCCTTTGCCTGCTTGACGGTTGCGGTAATCGGCTCTGCCAAAATCCCGCCGACCTCATCCGCCACCAGTGTTTGATACAACCGTTCAATATCTGTCGCTAACACGAGTGGCCTAGCGGCATCATGCACCATCACCCAATCTTCGCTGAGGGCATCAAGTGACGCAAGCGCCTTTAACCCCGCAAAAACCGAATCGGCACGCGAAGCACCACCCGTACAGGTTACCACCCCGACCACCTCGCTAGGCAAGGTATCTCCTTTGGGTAATACCACCACCGTATTTAGCGTATGCTGATATTGACTTGCCCATTCCTGAAAACGCGATACCGAATGCCCCAATAGACTCAGACCATTGAGTTGCAAATATTGCTTTGGTTGCTCAGACTGCATGCGCTGACCTGTGCCTGCCGCTGGGATAATGAGATTAATTTTTGCCATAAAGCGTCATCAATACTCGTTGGTAAACTTGGGTCAGCCGCGGTAAATCATCGATTTTGACGCACTCGTCTACTTGGTGAATTGTCGCATTGACTGGCCCGAATTCCACCACCTGCGGCCCAAATGGTGCGACAAAACGTGCATCACTCGTCCCACCGCCTGTCGATAACTTAGGCGACTGGCCTAATACTGACTGACAAGCCGCTTGCATCGCTTGCGTCAAGTCACCTTCGCGGGTTAAAAACGGCTCCCCCGCCAATTCATGATACAAATCGTAGGTGTAGCGCTTGCCAGTATTGGTCGCGAGCGTTTGCAGCGTCTCTGCGACCAAGGTATGCACGCGTTCGATAATTGTCTCTGCGCTTAACTGGTTAGAGAAGCGAAAGTTAAATCGGATGGTTGCCTCTCCTGGGATAATATTTGACGCGCCGGCACCGCCAGATAATTCCCAAATTTGTTTACTCGTTGCAGGAAAATATTCATTGCCTTGACACCAAATTTCATCCGCTAAACGCGTAATCACTGGGCCTAAGGCATGAATTGGATTTGCTGCCAAGTCAGGGTAAGCCACATGCCCCTGCTGCCCCAAAATAGTCAAATGAACGTGCATAGAACCACGCCGCCCATTTTTTATGGTATCGCCAAGCACCTTGTCCGATGAAGGCTCACCAAAAATCACATAATCCATATTCACGCCGCGCTCGACTAAATACGGCATGAGCTGTTTAATACCATCATGCGCGGGACCTTCTTCGTCGGCGGTGAGCATGATAGCGATACTGCCTTGGTAATCAGGATATTGGGTTACAAAATTTGTCGCAGCAAGACACATTGTCGCAACGCCGGCTTTCATGTCTGCCGCACCTCTAGCATACAGATAGCCACCGCGTTCTGTTGGTGCAAAAGGTGGCGTTGTCCATTTTGACAAATCCCCTGGTGGCACTACATCAACATGCCCCGCAAAGACCGTTAATGGCTGACCATTACCATGTACGGCCCATAGATTCTTTACCGCACCAAAGGTGACGATTTCTGTTTGAAAACCAAATTCAGATAAATAGCTTTCTATTACGTCAAAGCAGCCCGCATCATCAGGCGTAACCGATGGTTTGTCTAACAAGTTCAGGAGTAATTCTTTTTCATTCACAGGCTAACCCAATGGAAAACAGCTAAAAAAAACCACAATTAAGATTATGTCTTAGTCTTAATGCGCATTAATTTAAATTTTTTATTGAATTCAGTCAGTCGACCATGTTAGGATAGCTAAAACAATAAAAAAATCATATAATCACTTTATTATAAATCTAACCCTAAAAGAAAGCTATGTTTGGTGCGACACAACAACAAGAAAATAACCAGCCCGTCCTTGCCGCTCGTGATATCTATAAATCATTTGGTGACCTACAAGTACTCAAAGGGGTTTCCTTGGATGCGTATCGGGGTGATGTCATTAGTATTTTGGGGTCTTCGGGCTCTGGCAAGTCTACCTTTTTACGCTGCATTAACTTGTTAGAGCGGCCTGAGTCAGGTGACATCATACTCAATGGTGAATCCCTCTTATTCAAGAATGGACGCTACGGTAGAGAGGCGGCCGACAAAAAACAACTGGCACGTTTTCGTACTAATTTGGCCATGGTATTCCAAAGCTTTAACTTATGGTCTCATTTGACCATTATGGAAAACATGATCGAAGCACCAATACAAGTCCTCAAACTAAAAAAAGCGGATGCCATCGACCGTGCACAAGCCTTACTGACCAAAGTCGGTATGCTAGAAAAATCTAACCACTACCCGATTCAATTATCTGGCGGCCAACAGCAACGCGTCGCGATTGCGCGCGCCTTGATGATGAATCCTGAAGTCCTGTTATTTGACGAACCCACCTCTGCCCTAGACCCCGAACTCGTTGGTGAAGTCCTGAAAATCATGAAAGACATTGCGCTTGAAGGCTCAACCATGATTATCGTCACCCACGAACTTGCCTTTGCCCGCGAAGTTTCGGATCAGATTATTTTTTTACACCAAGGGAAAATCGAAGAAGCTGGCACGCCGCATCAGTTTTTCCATGAAACGCAATCAGAGCGCGTCAAACAATTTTTGTCTAATAACCTCAAAGGGTAGCCTTGATTACGTCAAAGGTTAGCCGTTGATTACACACCGATTACGCGTTGATTCCTCACTGATTGCGCACAATTAAACAATTAAGCCGATTGCGGCGATACCTTTTCTGACCCCTGCCCCGACACCTGACCCAGCGGTTTAGCGACCCGCCAATAAAACAGCACCAAAGCAAGTGTCACGACAATCGCAAATCCTTGTAGCCAATTCCACCCCAGCAGCTGTAACAACATACCTGCAGACAGCGCACCCATTGCCGAAAAAACACCAACCACCAAATCATTAATGCCTTGCGCTTTGAACTTAATCGCCCCTTCAGAAAACAATTCCCCCACAATATAAGACGCAGCGGTATAAAGGATATTCCAAGCCAACCCCAACGCAATGAGCGAAATTGCAAACGTGACAGCGGTTTGATTCGCAATAAATACCACGCTGGCGAGGCATTGAAAGCCAAATCCCAGTATGATAAATCGCCGCACACCCAAATAGGTGAGTATTTTCATATTAAACAACGAAGGGAAAAACATCGCGAGCACGTGCATTTGGATATAATAAGTCACTGAGTTAAAATCAAATCCTTGGATTTTCATCTGTATTGAACTGTTGATCATAATCATATTCATTAATCCATAAGCAATACCGCCGCAGGTAATTGCAAACAAAAAAACGGCGTTTCCTTGTAACGATGCCTGTCGTGTGACGGGCGGCGTTACCGCTGCTTTTGATGTCGATGCTTGCGTCACTGATTGAATACCTTCATCACTGGGCAGGGGGTTGGCTTGATAACGCACAAACGGGATAAAAACAATCAACAGCGTGAGCAACATACCAATCACACCGATGGCCAAATACACACCAATATACGGGTTCATGCCAGCCAACAGGCTGCCGACATTACGCGAGATGAATGGCCCGAGCAAGGCCGCAAATGTGCCACCAAACACCACAACAGATAGGGCTTTGGCGTGTAGTTTTTTGGGCGTCAAATCCAATGCGGCAAAACGAAGCAATGCACTATTTGCTAAAAATACGCCGACTAAAAAATGGGCTGCACACAACAGGACAAAACTACCTTTGGCCACACTGACTCCACCCAAAACAGCCGCCAAAACGAGCAACAAACAAGCCCCGATGATAATAGGCTTTCGTCCAAAATGCGCCTGCAACGCAGACGAACCAAAGGCCGATAACATCACGCCAATAAATTGCAACCCATAAGGCAACGTCGCCCAAAATAAATTCGGCGCCAGTGCCGCACCAATCAACCCAGAAACCGTCACAGAAACAACCGCGACAGTCACCCCTAAACCATAACACAGCATAAGCCAATAGACCGAAGGGTTCATATTAATTCCTGATAATTACGCAGATTCCCCTGCATGATAACAACCGCCACAACATCGCCATAACACCGCCATAACAACACGACAACAGCGATAGCAGCCCCACTTTAGCGTCCACCTAAACCGCCATTATGGTAATGGCGCGCTACTTTGTCAATCACAATAACACAGGCAATAACACGGATATAAAAAATAGCTTGCGTGTGATATTGTGCTTTGTCGGCACAACAACGCCAAAAAGGACTATTTTCCATTGGCATTTTATGGTTAAATATAGTGTAATGTAATGATACGAACGAATTCATTTTGGAGAATAAAAAAATGAGTGATAAACCTGCGGTCTCTTCTCTAGTTAAGCTACAAATGGTGTTTTGGGCATTGTTGATGCCAGTGGCTTTAATTGTCGGCGGCATCGCCATTGCCCTTTTTTGGTTAGGCGATACCGAACTAGAAGATGCGACAAATCTCCAAGTACAAGAGACACGTACGCAACCGATTGGAAAAGTCATCCTGCCTGGCGAGGGGCAAGCCAACCTCGTTGCCGCGGCCGCACCACCACCCGAAGAAACATACCAATCTGTCTGTGCGGCTTGCCATACCACCGGTCTATTAGAATCACCAAAATTTGGCGATGCGGCCGTCTGGGAGCAGCGTATTAGTGATATCGGCGGATTTGACAATTTAGTCGCCAGCGCCATTGCAGGCAAAGGCAATATGCCTGCCAAAGGCGGTGCTGTGACGCTGAGCGATGAAGACTTCCGACTCGTTGTACAGTACATTACTGGTCGTCCTGTTGATGATAACAGCGATGACAGCGGTGATAGTGATAGTAGCAATGCCGCTGACGATGCAGCTAATGACGATGCAACCGACACAAGCACAGCGGCAGCCGACCAAGAAACGGATGAAAGCGCAAATGAGGGAGCGAGTGAGGGCGTCAACGAGAAGGTTGATGAAAGCACCAGTAATGAAGCTGGCAGCGAAGCGATTGATAGCGAAGCAACAAGTCAGCCTGAAAATAGCCCACCTGAAAACAGCTTACCCGAAGACAGCCCGCCCGAAGACAATACCCCTGACAACAGCGCGTCAGAAGCAACCTCAGGAACCGCCCAGCAGTAACTCCTCAGTAATCGCCCAGAAAACGCCCAGTAATCGTCACGCTAGATTATCGCGCCACCAACACAACAAATAAAACGCTGAAATTAACAACCCATAGAATCACTTAGCGCAAGGCACATAACAAGCAAGGCACATAACAAAAAATCAAATAAAAAGCCGCAAGCATCAAAAACTTGCGGCTTTTTACATACCGTTTATGTGTGCTTTCGCGTGTGTGCTAACGTGTGTGTGCTAACTACCCCTTAAAAAGTTTGGGGTTAAACACGTCGCGCAGCCAGTCACCTAACAAGTTGATGATTAACACCACCAAAACCAGCACCAAACCTGGGAATAGCGTAATCCACCATTCACCCGACTGGATATAGTCAAATCCATTACTAATTAACGAACCCAGCGATGGCTTTTCGGCAGGCATACCCAGCCCCAAAAACGACAACGCCGCTTCGCTCATAATCGCATTGGCGATTTGCACGGTTGAAATCACCAAAATGGGCGATAAGCAATTGGGTAATATGTGACGAAACATAATTCGTAATGGTTTAAATCCCATGACTTTGGCCGCCTCGACGTATTCTTTTTTCTTTTCAGACAGCGCAGACGAACGGATGGTGCGCGCATATTGCGGCCACTCAGCAATACCGATAATCAACACCAGTAGTAGTAGCGCATATTCACTGTAAAATTGTGCACCAAATAGCGTCTTAAAAATTGCTGAAATCACAATCGCCACCATCAATGTCGAAAATGACAGCTGAATATCAGCGAACCGCATCAATAAACTATCGAGTTTGCCGCCATAATAAGCCGCAAACAATCCAACGACAATCCCTACCACCATTTGCAAAATAACGGCTAACAAACCAATCGCCAAAGAAGTACGAAGACCATAAATAATCGTTGAAAAAATACCACGCCCTTGCTCATCCGTGCCCAGCCAAAAGCGCCCATCGCCGCCTGACATCCAGCTAGGCGGTAACTGTGAATCCAAAATGTCAATCGACGCCAAATCATAAGGATCGTGTGGCGCGACCCAAGGCGCAAAAATAGCGGCAATCACCATTAGTAAAAAAATGGAGAATGAAACGATAATGGTTTTATTTTGCCGAAAATAGTAAAAAAAATCAGATTGGAAAAATTGCGACATGACATTGCTACCAGCGCTCATGACTATTTACCTCCTAACAAATTGACGCGTGGATCAATTAATCCATAAATCAAATCAATAATGGTGTTGGTGACCACAAATAATAACCCAACAAAAATAATATACGTCGTCAGCAAGGGAATATCCGCCCGATTGACAGCTTCTAAAAACATCAGCCCAACCCCTGGCCACTGAAAGACCGTTTCAGTCAGTATGGTATAAGCCACCATTATCCCTAATTGAACACCGCCAACAGTAATCACCGGCAACATGGTGTTTTTAAGCGCATGACTATACCAGATGGTTTTTTCTTTGATACCTTTGGCATACGAAAACCGTATATATTCTGAGGACAATGCCTCTATCATCTCTGAACGCACCAATCGAATGAATAGTGGCAGCATAATCGAAGACAACGCCAACGATGGCATAATCAAATGCTTCAAGCCATCCACGGTAAATAGCCCCGATTGCCAACCAAACGTATCACTGGTTTCGCCACGCCCATAAGAAGGCAACCACCCTAAATAGAGTGAAAACACATTAATCATCAGGATAGCGGTCAAAAATACGGGCACCGAAATACCAACAATACTCAACCCCATAATAAACTTTGTCAGCACGCTATTTGGTCGAATTGCGGTATAAACACCCAGCGGTATCGAAACAAACACAATAAATAGGCTCGCGATAAAGACCAATTCTAGTGTCGCAGGCAACTTATCTAAAATCACTTTTGTTGTCGGTTCTTTAAAAAAGTAGCTGGTACCGAAATCACCTTGGACTGCATTTTTCAAAAAACGCCCGTACTGAATCAAAAATGGGTCATCAAGCCCTAATTGATCGCGCATAGTGGCTTTTTCCTCAGCAGAAGCGGTAATGGCGACCAATTGAGACACGGGATCGCCCAATTTGCTCTGTACCGCAAACGCAATAAACGAAATAACCAGCATCACGATGCTAGCCTGTAGCAGCCTTGCAAAAAGAAACTTTATCATAATTTATTGATTGCCAGACAGCCTGAGACCATCAAAAATAGCACAGACTGCCCAGCAATCACCTCCATTATTCTTCAATAATCAAGTCGCCTAACAAGGGGAATTCTTTCAAATTGACGTAGTCTTTTAAGTTAGTCACTTTGTTAGCCAAACCCCAAGATAGATTTTGCCAGTGTAGTGGCACAAACGCCGCATCGTCGTATTCGATTTTTGACACTTGCTTTAATAACGCTGCACGTTTTTCTGCGTCTGTTTCTTGGTTAGCGGCATTAACCAGTGCGTCCATCTCAGGATTACTGTAATGCCCACAATTATATTGCCCCCGCCCCGTTTCAGCATCGCGCGTCATCGTCAAGTATTCAGAGTAATTCGCCGAATCACCCGTATCGGATGACCAACCAATCAACTGAATACCATTCTCACATTTATCAAACTCAGGCCAATACTGCGCTTTGGGCATTGTAGTTAGCTCGACCTTGATATTAATTCGCGCCAACATGGCAGCAATGGCTTGTGCGATTTTTTCATCATTAACATAACGATCATTGGGCGAAATCATCGTCACGGTAAAGCCGTCTTCGTAACCAGCTTCTTTCATTAATGCTTTGGCTTTATCCAAATCAAATCGCGGCGTCAAACTCGGATCATGCCCCGCGTAACCTACAGGACTATTTTGCCCCGCTGGCGTTGCAAATCCGCGCATGATTTTATCGACAATACCTTCGTTATTAATCGCATGAATAACCGCCTGACGCACACGCACATCTTTAAATTCAGGCACGACTTTTTGATTCAGTTGCACCGTGATAATGCGGTCACTAGGCAGCGTTAACAAATGGTGATTGTCGCTTTGCTCAACGCGATCCAAATCGGTTGGCGCGACGGGAGAAATCAAATCCACACCACCAGATAAGAGTGCGGCCAAACGGGTGGCGTTTTCTTTGATTGGTACCCATTTCACATTCTCAACATTACCTGACTCACCCCAATAATCTGGGTTTTTTTCTAGCACAAGCTCTACGCCTTGTTGACGGCTTTTTAGTTTAAAGACCCCTGTGCCTGATACATTAGTTGAGGCAAACGAGCCCGTATTTTTCTCAATGGCATCTTTGGCCTTACCATCCTCACTCTGTCCTGTATAAAACTTCGAATCCATCACAAACAAATACGTCGCATTTGCAAGGACCAAAGGATAAGGGGCTTTGGCGATTAACTCGACGGTATGGTCATCTACTTTAACCATTTCAGCATAAGGTTCAAATACGGCTTTGAAATCCCCTGATTCACGGTAGCGGTTAAAGCTCCAAATCACATCATCGGCCGTCATATCATTGCCTGAGTGAAACTTCACCCCTTGACGCAGATAAAACCGCGTCACGGTCGGGCTGACTTTTTCCCAGCGTTCGGCCAACCGCGGCACATACTCCAACTGGCTGTTCGTGCGGACAAGCGGGTCAAACAGCAAATGTGACATTTGCAATGTGGCGCCTGATAGCTGCTCCATTGGATCCATTGATACGGGATCAGAGTCATACGCAATGGTTAAGTCTGCTGCTTGCAGGCTGAAGCTCATCGCAATCGCTAGGGTTAATGTTTTCATTTTTGTCGTTAATTTCATCTTAGTCTCCTCTTTTTAATTATTCATTATTTATAGTTAAGTCAATCAATTATCGAATCGCACTACGCTGGGGTCGCGGTGCTTTCCGATTGTGCAAAAATAGGCATTAATTCAATCAAACGGCGCGTATATTCATGCTCGGCATGCGTAAACAATTGCTCCGTTTCGGTAATTTCAACCATATCCCCATGTTTTAAAACACCGATTCGATCACACATCTGGCGAATAACCGGCAAATCATGGCTGATAAATATCATGGTTAATTGCAGCTCTTTTTGTAAATCTTTTAATAAATTAAGAATCTGCGCTTGCACCGACACATCCAACGCCGATGTCGGCTCATCGCAGATTAATAATCGCGGGCGCGTCGCCAATGCACGCGCAATAGAAATCCGCTGGCGCTGCCCCCCTGAAAACTCATGCGGAAATTTATTGACCGCATTTGCCGCGAGCCCCACATGTGAAACTAAATCTCTAACAATCGAATGCGCCTGTGTCTTACTGTCCACCAAACCATGAAACAGCATGGGCTCAGCGATAATATCCGCCACTCGCATGCGAGGGTTTAGCGAAGAATAAGGATTTTGAAAAACCATCTGCATTTGTCGGCGCAGCGGCATTCGGGCTTTTTCATCTTTTAGCGACATCAGGGATAGTCCTTCAAAGATAATATCCCCTTTATCGGGTGGGTAAAGCCCTGTGACGGCACGTGCAATCGTTGATTTACCCGAGCCTGATTCGCCAACCAACCCAAACGTTTCGCCCTTATTGACGTGAAAACTGATGTTTTTTAGGGCGTGTACATATGTGCGATTGGCTTTGAAAAAGGCATTATTGGTGGCAAATTTTAAGTCGATGTTGTTGACTGACAGAATCGGGCCGTCGTAATCGACTGTTTCTAATGCCTTACCTAGCCAATGCGTTTTGACGTCAATCGGTTGCTTTTCCGTATCCACCGATTCAATATAGGTGACTAGCGGAAAGCGATCAAATTTTTTATCACCACGTGGCACGGCAGAAATAAGGCTCTTTGTGTATTCGTGCTTGGGCTGTCTGAGCACTTGCTCTGTTTCGCCGATTTCCATTAATTGTCCGCGATACATGACAGCCACGCGATCGGTTACCGAAGCAACAACCCCCATGTCGTGCGTCACTAATACACAGCCTACATTACGCTCTTTGCATAGCGTTTGAATGAGTTGCAATATTTGGTCTTGGATTGAAACATCCAGCGCGGTTGTCGGTTCGTCGGCAATAATCAATTTAGGATCTGTGGATAACGCAATCGCAATCACCACACGTTGCCGCATACCGCCTGAAAACTGATGGGGGTATTGCTTGATGCGGATTTCAGGCTCGGGGATACCGACAGACGCCAACAATTCAACGGCACGTACTGCTGCTGTTGCTTTATTAATACCCAAATTAGTGACCATGGTTTCAATCATTTGTTCTTCAATCGTGAACAAGGGATTTAACGAGGTCATCGGGTCCTGAAAGATGAAGCCAATGTCTTTGCCACGTACTTTGCGCATGGCCTCACGAGACAGCGAAGTGAGTTGCACGCCGTCCAAATACGCCTCACCACCAGAGACATAGCCTGGCGGGCTGAGTAATTGGGTGACGGCATTACCAACAGTTGACTTGCCAGCGCCTGATTCGCCGACAATACCGAGTATTTCACCGCGATTAACCGTCAAGGAAACCTTATCAACCGCATAAAAAATACCATGGCGAGAAGGATAGGCAACGCTCAAGTCATTCACTTCTAGTAACACACCGCATTGCATGGGCTCTGTTGCGCTGGGCTCTGTTGCGCGTTCAGTCATCATTTTACACCGTAGAGGATAAGAAGAATCACGATAGCACACAAGCAAAATCGATACAATCTTTTTTTTTATACGAGCTATTGGGCTCAGTTATCGCAATGTTTCGAAGCGATAAAAAAACCCAAAAAAGGCTAAAAAGAAATATACCGCCCTGGGCGATGATTGATGGTAATGGCTAAGTTTAACACCGCCGCACCAAGAAACGACGCGATGATAACGCCTGCATGCCCGATTGCATGTCCACCTGTATACCCAATCCACGCAAAAGACGCAATAACAGCCACATCCAGTAGCAATTGTGACAACCCTGCATTCCAATGAAATTTATCCTGCAAATACAGCACCAAAATATTAAATCCCCCCATGCTCGCACGGTGGCGAAATAAAAATATCAGCCCAACACCAACCAACAATCCGCCTAATACCGCCGCAAAATAGTGATTAATCGATTCAATCACAATCCAATAACGCATCAACTCAATCAATACGACTAAGCCAAACACAGCCAATAACGACTTGGTAAAAAAGGCACGCCCAAAGCGATAATAACCCAACACAAAAAACGGAATATTCATACATAACAACGACAAAGAAAGCGGAAAACCAAGACTATAATGCAACAATAGCGCCAACCCCGTTACACCGCCCGTCATCAGCTGCGCTGATTGAAAAATGGTAATCCCAAGGCTCATTAACAGCATCCCTGTCAGTACGCCCTGCGCATCGTCAAACAACGAGTGGGGTGCGCCTTTGGGCTGTTTCAAATGGTTTTGAGAATGGCGCTGAGGGTGGCGCTGAGGATGGCGCTGAGACTTGGCCAATAACTGAGATAACCAACGCATCGTGACCTTATAACCTGTCATCTATGCACTGGACTATTACTGCCCAGCGCTTGTGACTAGCGGGTTTTCAGACAACTGCAATCGCTTGTCGGTTAGGGTGTACGTTTTTTCCATTCGGTCTGCGATGGCGTAGTCATGGGTGACAATAATCAATGCGGTATTTTCACTGCGCTGCAATGTAAACAGCAAATCCATTACCGCTGCTGCATTTTCTTGGTCCAAATTCCCTGTCGGCTCATCGGCGAGCAAACAATCAGGATTCGTCACCATCGCCCGTGCAATCGCCACACGCTGTCGTTCACCGCCTGATAATTCCGCGGGTTTATGTGCGGCACGCGACGCAACACCAACTTTCTCTAGTAGCGGCATTGCTGCTGCTTTTGCCTCACGTGGCGTAATACCACGAACAAACAAAGGCATCATCACGTTTTCTAGCGCACTAAACTCTGGCAACAAGTGATGAAATTGATAGACAAACCCCAAATGCTGGTTACGAATTTCGCCCTGTTGTTTGGCGTTAGGCGAGCGCCCGCTGGCTTTGACAAGACATTGGTTACAAACCAATACCTCGCCCGACTGCGGTTTATCCAAGCCGCCCAACACATGCAGCAGCGTACTTTTCCCCGAGCCTGATGCCCCGACAATCGCCACGCTCTCACCTGCAAAAACAGTCAAATCAAGGCACTGCAAGACCTCGACACGCTGGTGTTTTTCGCCATACGCATAGTCAATTTGCTTGGCCATGACAACGGGGGTTTTATTTTCGGTTCTCATGGTTTCATTCATAAGCTAGCGCCCTCGCAGGGTCAGTTCTAGCCGCTTTAAATGCGGGGTAAATCGTCGCGAGAAAACTTAACAACAACGCACACAATGCAATTAACACAATCACACCGACTTCAATTTTTGGGTTCAAACTCGAAATAAAATAAAGCTCAGCAGGCAACCTAAACCCAAAATTAGCTTCTAGAAACTGCATCAGATTAGGGACTTGCTTAGCAAATAACACACCACCGACCACACCCAAAATAGTGCCAATCAACCCCAATGCCGTGCCCTGTATCATAAAAACCCGTTGAATGGTTTGCGGCGTCACGCCAATGGTACGCAATATCGCAATATCGCTTTGTTTATCATTAACCACCATCACCAGTGTCGATAAAATATTAAACGCAGCCACCATTACGATAATTAATAAGATAAAAAACATCGCCGCTTTTTCAACTTTGACGGCATCGAAATACGTACGGTTTTGCGAAGTCCAGTCAATCGCATAGTATGGCGATGGCAATGCCTGATTGAGTGATTCGGTTAGCGTTTGCGCGGCAAACAAATCCGCCAGTTTTAATTGGTAACCATCATAACCTGAGCGCTGAAACAGCGTCGCCGCATCATCAATATCAATCAAAATCAAACCCGTGTCATACAAAAAATGTCCCGATTCAAATAGCGAAATCACAGTAAATCGTTTGATCCGCGGGATAATACCAGCGGCCGAAACTGTGGTTTTGGGAACGACCAAAGTCAGTTTATCACCCGGGTAGATACCCAGTTGGTCAGACAGTGATTTGCCGATAATGACATTGAATTCGCCCGGTGCTAAGCCATTGACTTCATCACCTAAGCTCGCAATGACTTCTGAGACAGCAGGCTCGCGGGCCGCATCAATGCCTTTGACCTGAACCCCTTGGTAGCTTTGCCCTATGCCGATAAGGGCTTGGCCTTCGATGTAAGGAGCGCTCGCGATAATTTGTTCGATTTCTGGATTATCTTGGCTGTCGGGCAATACGTCGGCAATATCAACGCTGGGGTCAATATAATCCTGCACACCGACGATTTTTGCATGTGCCGTCATCGAGAGGATTTTTTCCCTGACTTCACTGGTGACGCCGTTCATAACAGATAGCACCACAATCAAAGCCATAATGCCCACCGCAATGCCGAGCACAGAAACGACCGAGATAAAAGACACAAAACCCTTGCCTTTGGTCGCACTCAGATAACGTTTCCCAATATAAAAAGACAAATTCATGATAATTAGGCAAAGCCTCGATGACCGTTATTTATTCGTTATTCACAGCAGGAAAGCAGTCAGAACAACAGTTATTTATAGCATATCAATATGCTTAAACCAACCTCTTGAACTTAACCCTGCGAATCCATCTGGGTTATTTTTTCTCTAGTGGCAACCCATCTAACAGCCACTGTCTAACACCACCTTGTAAATGATAAACCGCATTAAACCCACTTTTTTTCAAGCGCCCAAGTGCGACCTGAGAGCTTCGACCGCTATCGCAATATAGCGCGATTGGTTTATCTTTGGCCTGCGATGCTAATTTATCTAACAGTGCCTCTAGGGTCATATTTTGCGCGCCGACAATATGACCACGCTGGTATGCCGACTCATCACGCAAGTCAACTAATGTGGCGCCATCATTAATCATTCTCGAAAAGGCCGCACTCGATAGCAGCTGGTGCTTTGCGCCGCCTCGCATAAATTCGGTCACCAACAGATAAACCAACAAGCCAATTGATACGGCAAACAAAAAAATATTCTGGTGGAAAAAGGCTTCAAACGTCATCGGGGTCTCTCAGCTAAAGCGTGGTTAACAAAATCAATCGCATATTATACGTCAAATCGCTACGTAATACAGTGGCAAAATGTCGTTTTTCTAAACAATGGCATTAAACATGGCATTAAAAACACCATTAAACCTACCTTAAACCCTGTCCTCAAGTGATATCATGGTGGGAGGTGATTGGCGTATTTTACCGCGCATTTTGTCGCGTATTTTATCGCGTATCTTACACTAACTTACAACCAAAACGGTGATATGATACCCTACATACCTTGTTGGTCTTAAGCTAGACCCCTGCGCATTAGACCTTGAGCTGACCCTGCGCATTAGACCTTGAGCTGACCCTGCGCATTAGATTACAGCGCTTGAATGTCTTGTTATACCAACCGTTATAGCAACCGTTATAGCAACCGTTATAGCAACCACTATGCCAACCGTTATACAAAGTTTATACAAAAATAATCCAAAAATAATCCAAAGACGCTATGCAAACCACGTTACAGACACCTTTATTTCGTGAATTTTTTCGCACTTGGCTCCATATTGGCCTAGTCTCTTTTGGTGGACCTGCGGCACAAATTGCCTTAATGCACCGCTTGATCGTCGATGAGAAAAGATGGCTATCAGAGACTCAGTTTCTGAATGCGCTCAATTTTTGTATGCTATTGCCTGGACCAGAAGCCATGCAACTCGCGACCTATTGCGGCTGGCGCCAACGTGGCATGATAGGCGGCGTGATTAGTGGCGGTTTATTTGTGCTGCCAGGCGCCATCATTATCGCGCTACTCGCCGCCTGCTACGTGCACTATGCTGATGTCAGCTTGGTGCAAAGCGCCTTTGTTGGTATCAAGGCCGCCGTAATTATGATTATACTCCAGGCGCTCTTGCGGATTAGCCAGCGTGTTTTGCTTAGCCTGCACCATCAATTCATCGCATTAGCGGCTTTTTTGGCACTTTTTTTGCTGCAACTGCCTTATCCCTTGGTTATCTTTGGCGCAGCAAGTGCGGGGTATTTTTTATTCCGAAAACCCAATAAATCACCGTTAACGACCAACTTAACAACCGCCACCACAACCGCCACCACAACGGCCACCACGGCACCAGCACACAGCAAACCCTGCCATCAAACCACGATAAGAACCCTTGTTATCGGGATTAGCTTATGGGCATCACCCCTGCTGGCCACCTACGCTTTATTTGGTAAAAACATGCTCTTTGACATGGGCGTTTTTTTCTCTAAACTGGCGGTTATTAGCTTTGGCGGCGCCTATGCCGTGCTTGCCTACATGACACAAACACTCGTCCAAGAAAATGGCTGGATAAGCACACCACAAATGATAGACGCGCTGGGGCTCGCCGAATCAACCCCTGGCCCATTAATTTTAGTGACTGAATTCACCGCGTATATCGCTGCTTATTACGAATATGGCACCTGGTATGCAATCGCTGCTACGCTAATGACCCTATGGGTTACCTTTGTGCCATGCTATTTGTGGATCTTTATTGGCGCACCCTACCTACAATGGCTCAGTCAGATGCCTACGCTAAAAAACATACTCAGCGGTATTACCGCAGGCATTGTCGGGGTCATGTTAAATTTAGGCATTTGGTTTGCATTAACCGTTTATTTCCAAGAAATCAAACAAACCACCTCATTTTTAGGCGTTCAATTGCCCACGGCCTTACCCACGGTTTCGCTGTCCGCATTTGACATGATACCGTTTGCCATCAGTCTGTTGGCTGCCGCTTTATTGTTTAAATACAAAACCAATCTATTGCTGACGTTGGCGTTATGCGCGTTAACGGCAGCAGGACTGGGAATGATATTATCTGCCTAACCGCAGGTATGCCAGTACCCGCT
This sequence comes from Ostreibacterium oceani, assembly GCF_009362845.1. Classification (NCBI taxonomy): domain Bacteria; kingdom Pseudomonadati; phylum Pseudomonadota; class Gammaproteobacteria; order Cardiobacteriales; family Ostreibacteriaceae; genus Ostreibacterium; species Ostreibacterium oceani. Next base: position 235,446 of record NZ_WHNW01000002.1, read on the forward strand.
TAATCAAAATGCCCTTAGTTAATCGCTAGTCGTTAATCGCTAATCGCTAGTCGTTAATCGGCTACCTTTTTGACAAAGATTGATTTCAACGCCATCGGGCCAATACCTGGTATTTTGCAGTCAATATCATGATCGCCGTCGACTAAGCGAATATTTTTGACTTTTGTACCGACTTTGACCACAGAGGATGAGCCTTTGACTTTTAAATCCTTAATGACACTCACGGTATCACCGTCCTGTAATGGCGTGCCATTGGCATCTAGCACGGTTTTCACATCAGAGACTTCATGCGCGGCATCCTTTGTCCATTCATGCCCGCATTCGGGGCAAATAAGCAACCCGCCATCCTCATAGGTATAAGCTGATTGGCACGCTGGGCATGACGGTAATTCATTTATCCAGTTCATTTTTTCTTGGCCTGCCATTGTTTTTTAGCATACTGCTGCATATCCGCTACGCGGTCTTTTTCATCTAAGATTTCCAGCCCAATCAAGGTCTCAATAATGTCTTCTAACGTCACGATACCATCTAAGCCACCATATTCATCAATCACTGATGCAATGTGTGCGCGATTTTTTGACAGCTGCTCCCATGCATCAAATAATACCGTATTGTCAGGCAACACACCAATGTCACGCTTGATATCTTTAAGGCATAAATCACTTTCTGAACTAGCTAACTTTTCAAAAATCTCAGCGCGCAACACATACCCCGTCACATGGTCTTTACTGCCTTCATAAACGGGAATTCTCGAAAAATGATACGTTGATTTCTCCGCAAAAAAGTCTGTCAGTGTCATGGCCTGATCGGCTGCGACAACTACCGTTCTTGGTGTCATCACTTGGGAAACCGTTTTATGCTTTAATTTCACTAAATTTTGCATGATTTTGTTTTCCTCAGATGAAAACACGCCCTCTTGTGTTGCCATGTTGGCCATGGCGGAGAGTTCTTCTCGGCTAGTCGTTGCCATCGATTTATCCTTAGACAACAAACGGGTGATGTAGGACGACGCGACAACCAATGGGTAAGTAATGAATAGACAAATCTTTAACAGCTTAACAACAACGCCAACCAGCGGCCTCGCGTAGTTCGCGCCTAGCGTTTTAGGGATGATTTCAGTCACCACCAAAATCAAAATCGTCAAAATCGCCGACACAAGGCCAAAATACGCCTCCCCAAAGACGATAGTTGCTTGCGCGCCCACGCCAGCCGCCCCTACCGTATGCGCAACGGTATTTAATGACAGTATAGCCGACAACGGCCTATCAATATCTGCTTTGAGTTCCAACATCGCTTTTGCACTGTTATCGCCCGCCTCTGCAATCGATTTTAGGTAAGCGTTCGGCACAGACAACAGTACCGCTTCCATAATCGAGCAGATAAACGAGACAAAAAGCGCAATAAATAAATAGACAAATAATAAAATCATTAGGTTCTCCTAGGTACCAACCAATCAACAATAAACAACAATAAAGGACAATTAACTAGAGCGCGTTAAGCCACTCATCAATCCAATTACGGCGCTCTGATTCGATTAGCGCCGTATCCAACAGCGGGAGCGACATCGGCTTTGCCGTCTCACTAAATATCGGTGGCATTGCTATGTCCACCACAGGATACATCCAGTTACTGGTGGGGATTTCTTGTTGAAACGCCTCGCTCAACATAAATTGCAAAAACGCATTGGCTAGTTCAGGCGCTTGGCTGTGTTTGGGAATAGCGGCCACTTCGACCTGCAAGTAATGCCCTGCGGTAAACGTTGCGGCTTGGTATTGGCTGTCGTTCTCAATCATATGATGGTAAAAGGGTGATGTCGTATAGCTTAACACCATATCCGATTCGCCTTTTAAAAACAACCCATAAGCCTCACTCCAGCCGCGCGTGGTGGTGACCACATTATCAGACAATCGCTGCCAAATTGAGGGTGCTTTATCGCCATAAGCTGCCTTTATCCACAGTAACAAGCCCAACCCTGGCGAGCTGGTGCGTGGATCCTGAATGATGATTTTTATGTCACTATCAGCCAATGCGTCGAATGATTGTGGCACATCAGTTAAGCGATTTTGATCGTAAACAAACGCAAAATATCCATAATCAAACGGCAGATAAACTGAGCTATCCCAAGCAATCGGCAAGGTTAATTGCGCGTTATCGATTTGGTGTGGTACGAATAATCCAGCCGCATCCGCTATCCCCATCAGATTTTGGTCCAAACCAATCACTAGGTCGGCAATGCTCCGCTCACCTTCGATTTTAAGCCGAGTTAGTATGGATTGTGCATCACCAAAATGGTGGTACTTGACTTCACATTGGCACTGTTTTTCAAATAGTGGCGTGACCGCCTCAGTGATACCGCCTTGGACAAAACTGCTGTAGGTGTAAATATCTAGCGTGTTGTTATTGTTGCTATTATTGACGTTATCATTTGCATTCTCTTCGGTGTTAGCGTTAATGATACTCACTTGCAAAAAAAGCAAGCATATCAATCCTAATCTCATCATTTGCTGTGTTATCGTATGGCGATTTTGCACCCTATCTACCTCTCAATTATTTGTCTTGTGTTTAAAAATGGTCAATCCCCTGATTGAGCCCTAGCTGCTGCAAACTGCTGTCATTATCCGACCAATTTTCTTTGATTTTAACCCAAGTACGCAACTCAACGGGCTGTCCGAGCAACAATTGTAATTCCTTTCGTGCTTGCGTACCAATCATCTTAATAATTTTACCGCCTTTGCCGACGACAATCGGTTTTTGGCTGGCACGTTCTAACAAAATAGTCACAAATATTTGCACCTTGCCATCGACTTCTTTGTAGCTGTCGGTAATCACCGCAATTGAATAAGGAAGCTCTTGGTGTAATGCTTTGAATAGCTTTTCGCGGACAATTTCGCTGGCAATAAAGCGCATACTTGCCGTTGTCAGCTGATCGTCTGGGTAAATTTTGTCACCCAGTGGCAGATAATTCGCAATCACGTCCAGTAAATGCGACACGTTGCGATTTTTAAGGGCTGAAACGGGGACAATTTCTGCGTATGGATAGCGCGTTGACATCGCTTCAATCTCAGGAATAATAGCGTCCATGTTTGACAACAAGTCCATCTTATTAAGTACCGCAATCACAGGAATATCATGCCGCTTGAGCAACTGCAACACATAGTCATCGTCTGTCGTCCAGCGCGTGCTATCACAAATATGGACAATCACGTCGACTTGCTCCAACGCCAGACGTGCCGATTTATTCATGTACTGATTAATTTTTTTATCGGCTTGTTGGTGCAGCCCTGGGGTATCAACAAAAATATATTGCGCCTTTTCACTGGTGTGAATTCCTAATAGATTTTGGCGTGTCGTTTGTGGCTTGCGCGAGGTTATCGCCAGTTTTTCCCCCAAAATATAATTCAATAGCGTTGACTTGCCTACATTTGGGCGACCGACAATCCCAATGTAGCCTAGTTTATAGTGTTTATTTGTCTTTTTATCTGTTGTATTCATGGGTTCCGTCTTCGTAGGGTCTGTATTCATGGGGTCTGTATTCATGGGGTCTGTGTGTCTGTACTCGTTTGTAATGAATGTGATTTAATCACTAGCACGCATTGATTGACTGGTTATGTAGGCGATTAACTGAGCCGATTAACTGAGCGATTAAGTGGGCGATTTACTGAGCAATTAACTGGCCGATTAAGTGGACGATTAACTGGTTCAATTACATGCCAAATTCGTGCAGTAGCGCAAGCGTTGTTTTCGCGGCTTTTTGCTCTGCTTTTTTTTTGCTGCTGGCGGTGGCGGTTGATTCGTGCGTGCCAACACGACAACAAACAACAAACTGCTTGTCGTGATCAGGCCCCGATATGGATAGTAATTCGTATTCAGGGCGGCCTTCGCCGCGGCTTTGCAAGTACTCTTGCAATTGGGTTTTTGCATCTTTCAGCACGCTGGCATCAGGCAGCTCTCGTAGGTATTTTTGATACATCGCTTCGACAATGGCATAGGTCGCATCAAAGCTATTATTATCCAAATAAATCGCCGCAACAATGGCTTCTACGGCATCCGCCAATGTCGAATCCCGTTGATACCCACCTGTACGTAGCTCACCTGAGCCAACACGGATATAGTGTTTTAATTGCAAATCGTCGGCGATTTTAGCCAGCGTCACACCGCGCACCATATTCGCACGCAACCGTGTCAAATCGCCTTCGTTCGCTTCGGGTCGCAAAGAAAACAACAAATCACTCAAAATCGTCTCGAGTAGCGCATCACCCAAAAACTCTAGCCGCTCGTTGTTATGCTGACTTTTACTGCGGTGTGTCAGTGCTTGGACTAACAAGTCCCTATTGGTAAACGTATAGCCTAGGGTGTTTTCTAAGCGCGCTAAGTCTGCTTTTTCGTTATCTACCATATTTTTTTAAAAAAGCGATCACAATTCCCATCACCCTTAAAACAATCAAAGTTCAAAATCACGCGCGCCGCTTTGCCTATCACAAGGCTGTCATCGACAAAGCCAAATTCACGCCCATCTGCCGAATTATCTCGATTATCACCCATGACCAAATACTGCCCTTCAGGCACGCGCCACTCACGAGGGCGGTACTGATTCGGCGGGTATTGACTGTATTGAATGGTGTGCGAATAACCACCCAAATTTTCGTTAAGCACTTCGTAATTCACTGTGACGGCCTGCCCTGCGGTGTTTAAAACGGTTTGCTGCTGTGTTTCATTGGTTTTTTCTAAGACAACGGGCTCGCCATTGAGTGTCATGCGCCGATTGTCATAATAAACCACATCGCCTGGCAAACCAATCACGCGCTTGATATACGATTGCGATGGGTCTTTGGGGTATTTAAATACCAATACATCGCCACGCGCAATCGGCGCACCGTCGGTCAAGCGACTATTCGTAATCGGTAACCGCAATCCACGCGAAAATTTATTCACCACCAATACATCACCGACCAACAGCCCTGGCTCCATAGACCGTGACGGGATAACAAAAGGCTCATATAAAAAGCTACGCACACCCACGACAATCAGTAAAATCCAAAACAAATCGGCAAAAAAATACACTTTGCGTTTAACGCCCGTATTGAGCTCTGCTTCTAATGCTTGCATTTTTGCCAGTCTATACGCCTGCTTTTGTTTTTTATCACGCGGCTTGGCGTATTGATTGTCTGCCGCTTTTAGTGCTTGTTGTATAGATTTAGCAAAGCTCATTCGATACACCGCATAGCATATTGCCGCGACTAAAAATAGCCCAATTAGCGCTGGCTCGAAAAATTGCCTCAATGAATCAAACATGTTTTTTCCTCGTTGTTAAACCAATCCGTAGGTTCTTGTTTCGTCTGTCGTTGTTTCGTGTGTCGTTGTTTCGTGTGTCGCTGTAACAAATGCAATAAATAAACATAAACCATTAATTATCAGTTTTGAGTACCGCTAAAAATGCTTCTTGGGGGATATCGACTTTGCCCACACTCTTCATGCGTTTTTTACCTTTCTTTTGTTTTTCAAGTAATTTCTTTTTACGCGACACATCGCCACCATAACACTTCGCCAATACGTTTTTCCTAAGCGCCTTGACGGTAGAACGCGCCACAATATGCGAACCAATAGCCGCCTGAATGGCGACTTCAAACATCTGCCTGGGGATGAGTTCTTTCATTTTCTCAACCAAATCCCGCCCACGGTATTGGGCTTGGTCGCTGTGTACAATCAGCGCCAGTGAATCCACTTTATCGCCATTGATAAGGATGTCTAACTTAGTCAGTTTGGCGGCCTGAAAGCGGACAAAGCTATAATCAAACGAAGCAAAACCACGCGATACCGACTTAAGTCGGTCAAAGAAATCCAACACCACTTCACTCATCGGCATTTCAAAGCTTAATTGCACTTGATTGCCTGCATATTGCATGTTTTTTTGCACGCCGCGTTTTTCGATACAAAGCCCAATCACCGCGCCAAGGTAATCCTTGGGCACTAAAATATTCGCGATAATAATTGGCTCACGAATTTCATTAATTTCGTTAGGCTCAGGCAGGTTGGCGGGGTTGTCAATTTGCATCACGTCGCCTGTTTTGGTCTCAACCTCGTAAATAACGGTCGGGGCGGTGGTGATTAAATCTAAATCATACTCTCGCTCTAGGCGTTCCTGCACAATCTCCATGTGCAACATCCCTAAAAAACCACAACGAAAACCAAACCCCAAAGCAGTCGATGTCTCAGGCTCAAAAAACAGCGACGCATCATTTAGCCTAAGCTTTTGCAGCGCCTCACGAAGCTTTTCGTAATCCTCAGACTCGACAGGGAAAAGGCCTGCAAAAACACGGGATTGAACCTGTGTAAACCCAGGCAATGGGGTATCAGCGAGATTCTGCGCATCCATCACAGTATCACCGACTGGCGCACCGTCAATGGCTTTGATACCCGTAATCAAATAACCCACTTGCCCCGCATGTAGCACGTCTTTGTCTTGTCTTTTGGGGGTGAAGATACCGACTTTATCGACAATATGCTCGGCCTTGGTCGAGCAAATGCGAATTTTCTGTTTTTTGCTAATTTTGCCATCAACGACACGAATCAACGACACCACACCGACATAATTATCAAACCATGAATCAATAATCAACGCTTTTAATGGCGCATCCGGGTTGCCCTTGGGTGGCGGAATAAACTGCACCAACTTTTCTAGCAATTCAGGTACGCCTTGCCCTGTTTTGGCGCTACAGCGTGGTGCATCGCTCGCATCAATACCGACAATATTTTCGATTTCAGCGCAAACGCGATCAGGGTCTGCCGCTGGTAAATCAATTTTGTTGAGTACGGGTAAAATTTCCACATCTTGTTCGATGGCGGTATAACAATTGGCGACCGATTGGGCTTCCACGCCTTGTGCGGCATCGACCACCAATAACGCGCCTTCGCAAGCCGCCAGCGAGCGTGAAACTTCGTAGGAAAAATCCACGTGCCCTGGTGTGTCGATAAAATTGAGTTGATAAACTTCACCGTCTTTGGCGTGGTAGTCAAGGGTCACGCTTTGCGCCTTAATCGTAATCCCGCGCTCGCGCTCTAGATCCATCGAATCAAGGACTTGCGCAGACATTTCGCGCTCAGTTAATCCGCCACAAATTTGGATAATGCGATCGGATAGCGTCGATTTACCGTGATCAATGTGTGCAATGATAGAAAAATTTCGAATATGCGCCATAGTAGCGTCCAATTAATTCCCGTAAAAAAGCGACATTATACCGAACAACCTTTATAATGTCGTGCATTGAGTTCGTTTAATTTTTTAAACCCCGATTTAAAAACCGTATCCATCAGTATAACGCAACAACGACAAACCCCGTACAAAACTTCGCATGCAAATCATTCATTCGCTAGAAAACCCGACCAAAAACCCCATTGCCCTCACCATTGGTAATTTTGATGGCGTGCACATTGGGCATCAAGCGATTTTCAAACAACTACGGATAGCGGCTAACGCACGCCAGTTAACGCCAGCGGCGATGACATTTACCCCGCACGCACGCCACTTATTCCATGAAATTGACAACTACCTAATCACGACACCTCACGCTAAATCCGCTCTGATTCAACAAGCTGGCATTGACCTATTATGGGAAATCAATTTTGACGAAGCCTTTGCACGGCTAAGCGCAGACGCTTTTATCGCGCGTTTAATTGAGCAACTGCAAGTCAAATACGTATTAATCGGGGATGATTTTCGTTTTGGTCATCGTGGCGAGGGGGATTTTGCCCATTTGCAGTCAGCGTGTGAACGCGCCAATATTACTGTCGAACAATCACCAACCGTGAATTGGCAGGGCGAGCGCGTCAGCAGCAGTCGCATCCGTGCCGCCATCCAGTCGGCGCAGTTTGATGTTGCTAGACAACTACTAGGACGTGACCTCTGCTATCGCGAGACGGTCATTTATGGGCAACAAATTGGGCGTACGCTCGATTACCCCACCGCGAATTTATCCTTTGATCAGACTTTGTGCTTACCCAATGGCGTGTTTGCCGTCAGCGTTGGCATTGACGAGAGCGCCTTTAACGAGAGCGCCTTTGACGAGAACGCCTGCATTGATGCAGACACCACCCATCCACTAAGGTGGCCCGCACTATGCAATATCGGCAAAAAACCCACCATCGGGCATCACCAACGCCTAGTGGAAGTCCACATACTCGATTTTAACCAATCGTTGTACGGCAAGTCGCTGACGATTTATCCGCACAAAAAACTACGCAATGAACAAACCTTTGCCGATTTAACCGCACTCAAAGCCCAAATCCAAGCCGATGAAGCCGCTGCCCGCGTGTTTTTCAACCTACCGCCCAGTTAGCCTACCCAGTTAGCCTGCCCAGTCAGCCGATAAAAAAGCATAAAAAAAAAGCGAGGCAGTTGCCTCGCTTTTTAGTGTTTCGTTGAGAACGAACTGACGATTAGAAGTCAGTACGGATACCCAATGAAAGTACTTGTAACTCATCAGCGTTATCGCCTTCGTCGAAGTACGAGTACTCAGCCCAAACGCGTGAACGCTTGCTGAAGTTGTGCTGGTAGCCAAGTGCAACGTGAACTTGCTCATCGGCGTCAGTATCAGTGTCTAACACTTCAAAAATAGCACGAAGGGTATCGGCATCAGACAAGTAGTACTCACCCGCTAAACTTAGGTTCAATGGATTCGCATCAGAACCATCATCACCATACTCAGCTGCCAAACCAATACGGAAGGCATCGTTAGAGTAACCAGCTGCTGCACCAACCAAAGATGTTTCATCATCCAAACCGTTAGTTGAGAAGTAAGTCAAGCCAGCGAAAATGCCTGCATTGGCATAGCTTAAACCAATATTGTACGCATCAACGTGATCATCGTTACCACCTAGACCATTATGAATCAATGCAACCTGCGCTTTGAAACCGCCCATTTCTGGCGTGGTATAGATTAGTGAATTAGAAATACGGAAAGCACCTAAGTAAGTACGGTCGTAAGAGAAGCTACCGTTAAAGATATCATTGTAACCAACGATATTGTAGTACGGTGACCACTGTGAGCCTAGTGCCACAGAACCAAAACCGCCTTTAAGACCAACAAAGCCCAAACGGTTTGATTGACCACCACCGTTGGTGTCTGCCTGAACAGCAAACTCATAACGGTAGAATACGTCTAGGCCGTTACCGATTTCGTCCGTACCACGGATACCCCAGCGTGAGCTGTTGTTTCTAACGTGCGAAGAGGTGGTATCGCCATCGTCGGTTACTTCAACCGCCATACGAACCGAACCATATAATGTTGTGTTGTTTGCTTGCGCAACGCCAGCCAATGATGCTGAAGCGATTGCTAGTGCAAGAATTGATTTTTTCATGTTAATCTCCTAACAGTAAATCGAAAATTGATAAAATTTTGTACGGAATTTGTTTGTTTATTTGCAAGACATACTTTACCTGCTTTTTGGTAGAAATACAACACTAATTCAAAAATAATGTTGTTTTTTTGCAACAGCGCCGCGCTAAAATCCAGCAAAGCCGCTCATAAATCACTCAAAAATCACCCAACTGACCTCGTGCAAATACAAACAAATCAACGTGTTGCACACCATTTTTGCGTAGCGACTTCGCCAACTGCCCCGCCGTTTGCCCTGTGGTAAAAATATCATCCACTAGCATAATTTTTGACGGTAACGGTCGATTAATCTGAAAATGGTGGTGATTTTTTTGTCGCGCGGCCTTGGGTAGCGTGGCTTGCTTGCGCTGATAAAATGGCAACGCCACGCTATCAGGCGCTAATACAGGTAACTGCCACGCGCTGGACAACCGCTGTGCAAATAACTGCGGCAGATTAAACCCACGCCGCATCAACCGCGCCGTGGGTATCGGCATGGCTAACAAATGATAATCGGTGACCCGTTGCGGCAATGGTTGCGGCAATGGTTGCGATTGCGATTGCGGGTGTTCCATGGCATAAATCGTTAATAAGTAATCAAGCGCGGCCAGCGCACCCACCTCACGACGGATTTTGGCACGAATAATCAGCGCGGCCAGCGTATCAACATACGTCCCGACAAATTGAATCGACGCAAACGCAGGCGGCGTCTGAATACAAGACTGACAACGCAGGGTTTGCGTAGGCGAAGGTAAGGCAACCCCGCACACACGACAAGCGACATCAGGCGATTGAATACCCGCACGACAGGCTTCACAAACGGGGTGATGGCTGACTGCTTCACAAATGGCGCAGCGCGATTGCAATAGCGCCTTCATGCGCTGCTGCAGGGTGGGTAGCACTTGTTGCCTGAATTGCTGGCTGAATGGTTGGCTTATCGTTTTTTTTAGTTTGCCACCGCTTTTTCGCCGTTTTTCCATTGACTTAACTCCACATTTCCTTACAATAACCGTCTGGCACTCACCAACCCCCCGCGCACCCATGCACTCACTATTAGAATTTTTACCCCTTGCAACGCTTGTTATCGGCTTTTTGCTCGGCAAAGCCATCAGCCCCGACGAAGCCATGATTTATCTATCCTATGGCGCCGCGATTGGCACCGTTTTGCAATTTGCTATCTACAAAATCACCAAACTACCAATGCAGAAAATGACGTTTTATACGGGCATTTTACTGCTGGTTTTTGCAACCGCTACCATTGTACTCAAAAATGACATCTTCATAAAATCTAAACTCACGATTATCCCGTGGGGGTTTGCGATTTTTTTCTATCTATACCCTATCTTCAAAGGACAAACGTTCTTACAGGATATGTTAGGCAGCCAAATCACACTCGCCAAAAAACACTGGTCGGTCGTTAATTGGGCCTGGATTATTTACAATGTCCTCGTGGGACTCATTAATGCGATTATTATGTGGAACATTGCGCTGGATTTACTATCCGATGATGCGTGGGTGATTTATCGCGTGGCGACGTTTGGCTCGTCGTTAGTTTTCGTCATTTTGCAGACCGTGTATATCTTTAAGTTTGGGCAATTCGACACCGCAGACAAACCCGCAGATAAACCCGCAGACAAGCCCCAAAACCAAGAATAACGTAAAGATAACGCAAAAATAACGCTGAATAAATAAAACCAGAAAACAGGATCGCTAACCATGTCTGAACATTCATCGACATCAACACCGACATCAACACCAACATCAACGCCAGCTGACGTCATGTCAGCCATGACGACCCGCTTAACAACGGCTTTTACCCCCACCCAGCTCGACATCATCGACGAATCACACCTACATATTGGCCATGCAGGCGCCCAATCTGGCAAAGGCCATTACGCCCTGACAATCACCAGCGAGGCCTTTGCAGGCAAAAGCCGTTTGCAATGTCACCGCATGATTTATCAAGCATTGGGCGAATTAATGCAAGACAACATCCACGCCCTCAGCATTAAAATTAACACCTAGTGTAGCGTACCTAGTGTAGCGTACCCAGCGCACCACACCCAGCACATTACTTTAAGGCAAAATTCAGCGCAACCTGCTGATTAGCAGTCACACCTGCCGGTCTTGGCTGATAGCGACCGACTTTCTTTACCGCCGCAACGGCCGCTTTGTCTAAATGCCGATTGCCCGAGCTTTGCACCACTCGCACCCCAGAAATATCCCCTTGCGCACCCAGCGTAAACGCTACCACCACACGACCCTCTGCACGAGCTTGGCTCGCACGTCTAGGGTAGCGCTTATTGCGCTCGATAGCTTGCCGCAACCCTGATTGATAAGCGGCTATCGCCTGTGGATTACTCGCCTGTGGATTACTCGCCTGTGGATTACTCGCCTGTGTGTTATTTTTTGCCTCAGCCTGCTTTTCGGTGCTCTTTTGCGCACTCTTTTGCGTACTTTTTTCGCTGCTTTGCGCATCGCGATCTAAACGAGACTGTTCAGCACGTTCTTTTTCGGCACGTTCTTTTTCGGCACGTTCTTTTTCGGCACGTTCTTTTTCGGCACGTTCTTTTTCGGCACGTTCTTTTTCGGCACGTTCTTTTTCGGCACGTTCTTTTTCGGCACGTTCTTTTTCGGCACGTTCTTTTTCAGCACGTTCTTTTTCAGCACGTTCTTTTTCGGCGCGTTCTTTTTCGGCGCGTTCTTTTTCGGCGCGTTCTTTTTCGGCGCGTTCCTTTTCGGCACGTTCCTTTTCAGCGCGTGCATCTCTGATGTGTAGTGCGCTTAGTGATAGCACCCGTTGCGCGACACTCGCCTCGCTGGGCTGCACCGACAAATCACGCCCCCACTGAATGCCAGCTATCGCTAAGCCAAAAACTAACATCGTTAGCAAAAAAGACAATCCGTAGCGTATTAGTGCCTGCTTCGTCGCGACTATTGTAGGCGATTTCTCGGCAACAGATTTTTCGGCAACATTCACAGGCAACCCAGTATCAGTTAGCGCGTTTCGGTCAATACCGACACCCGCGTCACGGCGTGTTGATTTAAAATATCTGTCACCCGAACAAATGCCTGAAACGGTGTGTCGGCATCAATTTTCAATGTCACCGATGCCGCCTCGGTTAATTGCGCCACCTGTTCATCTAGCGCTACCAGCGTGATAGGCGCATCGTCCAAATAATACTGCCCGTCTGCTGCAACGGTAATCAATACGTTTTTGCTTGCATCTGCTGGATCGGTGGTGCTAGTGGCACTGGACTCTGGCAAAGTGACTTCAATCTGGCCTTGCGAGACAAACGACGCCGTCATCAACACAATAGCCAACAAGACCAACATAATATCAATAAACGGAATGACATTCATTTGATCCACTTTTTTCATGTCAATTACCGCGTGGCGTGCTAAATTGGCTTAACCATTCGGATTTTTTCACCTCAACGCGGCGCAACAAACCGTTATATGCCATAATCGTTGGAATCGCCACCAAAATACCCACTGCCGTTGCCTTTAGCGCTAACGCCAAGCCAATCATAATTTGCCCCACGACAATCTGACCACCCGCCTCACCGATATCATAAAAGGTAATCAGGATGCCAACAACCGTCCCTAGCAACCCAACATAAGGCGCATTCGCCCCAATCGTAGACAATGTCGTCAGATGCTGGGTTAGCTGTCGATCTAGGGTATAAACATCATTAAAATCATGGATATTGATGCGCCAATAATAAATTAACCGCTCAATGGTGAGCCACACCGCAATAAACGCCATCACGCCTAAAGAACCCAAAATAGCATAATCAACGTAGTCTTTTAATAGGGCAATCCACTGCATAATAACAACCTAATAAGCTTTTGTTTTTTTAAATAATTTACCCTGCAACTGCGCCAAAATAATGCCAGTTAGAATCAAGGCAAAGCCGAGTAATATTTTAACCGTAACGCTTTCGCCCAAAAACATCACGCCAAAGACAAACGCAAATACCGCCTCGGTACTCATAATCAATGCTGCACTCGTCGCATCAATGTGGCGTTGTCCGACGATTTGCAAGGTAAAGGCAAATGCCCCCGAAATAATACCGGTATAAAGAATTGCATCACGAATCCCCCAAATCGTTTCCCAGCTAGGTAGGGTAAAATGCCCAAACAGCGCCAGCACGGCCATCGTGAAAAAACTCAACCCTGACACGGTAATCATTTGAATAATCGCCACATTGAGTACATTGCTATAGCGCGCAAAAATTGCCAACCATAATACCTGTGCCGCCCAACCCAACGCACAAAACAAGGTCATTACATCACCAATATTAAACGACAACTCAGCGTCTAACGTCCCGTCATGACTGCCTAAAAAATACACCCCGACAAAGGTAATCACAGCACCAATCCACACCTCTAGCGGGCAGCGCTGACGAATAAATAACGCCAGTATGGGCACCAATATCATATACAACGAGGTTAAAAACCCCGATTTACCCGCCGTCGTATAGGCGAGCCCCCATTGTTGTAAGTTAATACCAATGTACATAAAAAAACCCGCCGCACCACCAACCCACCACGCCGAATACTGCCGTTTTGCCGACTGCATCACCGCCGCGCTGGGCTGGAATAGTTTTTTGGGCAATAAGTAAAGCAACAACAAGGCAGGCACGGCAATGCCAAAGCGCAGGGCATTAAACGTCAGGGCATCGACCGTTTCTGCCGCGCCTTTTTGAAAGATAAATGCACTCCCCCAAATCATTGCCGTAACGAGCAACAACATCGCACCGTGCAGCCCTGCCAATCGTGATATCAATGACATAATATGTTTTTGGTGTTTTCGTATCGATTGTTAAAAACACCCCCTATTCTAAGCCACAATTTAACAAAGTCAACAAAAAACAAATCGTTGCTTAGCCGCACGCTCAGATACGGCCGCAACACGACTATGATTCAAGCCCTGTCGCATAGCCCTCGCGGTAACTGGGAAACATCAATTCAAGCCCTAACGCCCTAAGGCGCGCATTGCAACAGCGTTTGCCCTGCATGGTTTTGATAGCTTGTGCGGTAATAATCACTTGCTTTGTCGTGGCAATTGCGCTTTTTTCGGGCAGCATTTCCGCAGCTGCGGCTGATAATCCTACTGGCGATTCTTTAACAGCAAGTCTATTAGCAATATAATCATAGACTTCATGCAATGGCGCAGGGCAATCATCACTAGCCAAATACACCGAATCCAGTGCGTGACCTTGCCGCGCACGGCTTAATAACAAGACCAATGCAGCCACACAGTCGTTTTCGTGGATGCGGTTAGTCCAGTATGGTGGCGTGCGCTGTACTGGCGTGCCACGAGCGACGTTTTTCAGCATGCGATTGCGGGCATTACCATAAATCCCTGAAAATCTAACAATGACCGAATTCGGCAAGGCGGACTGCACCAAATCTTCGCCAAACAACAGCCACTTCGAGCGATAATCATGCGCGCTGGTTGGGCTGGCTTCATCCACCCATTCACCGTTATCTTGACCATAAACACGGGTCGATGAAACCAACACAAACAATGGGGCAGCCGATTGACGCACCGATTGTCGCGCCGATTGACGCGCCGCGCATTGCTGGGCGAATGTCACGGTATGCTGCAACATTGTCTCATAAACCGCTTGATACCCTGCGTCGCTGTATTCGCTAGGTGTCACGGTAAAGACTATCGCTTCTATCGTTGTATCGCCCGTTGCTTGCATCGCTGCATCAACCGTTACGCCATCCGTTACGCCATCCGTTACGCCATCCGTTACGCCATCCGTTACGCCATCCGTTACGCCATCCGTTACGCCATCCGTTACGCCATCCGTTACGCCATCCGTCACATCCAGCGCATCAAACGCCGTTGGCCGTTGCAAGTCGGCATAAATCATCTTAAACGGACTCGATATCGGCGTCCGCTTAATGCCCACCACCGACTGCCCTGCCGCACTCAGCGCGGTGCCTAACTGCATCCCCAACTGCCCACATCCTACCAATAAAATTGCCATTGCTTGATTGCCCCTGCTTTTTGTCGCACGCTGTTAATTAACGATTGAAAGTTGTACCAGACTCTTCCTAATATCCCCCCAAACCATTTCGCTGAAACTTACGATTTTAGCTTGGGGTTTTGTTGGTGGCGGTTATGATCGCGCTGTGTTTTTAGTGCCAGCTTCGCGTCAAATGCGACCTGTAAATCCACGCCCGTTTGATTTGCTAGACACAGCACGACAAACAGCACATCGGCTAATTCTTCGCCTAAATCCTTGTCTTTATCGCTGGGTTTTTCGCTTTGTTCGCCATAGCGCCTCGCAATGATACGCGCCACTTCACCGACCTCTTCGGTCAGTTGCGCCATATTGGTTAGCTCATTAAAGTAACGCACACCATGCGCTTTAATCCAATCATCGACGGCTTGTTGGGCATTTTCAATATTCATGTTATCCTGTCGTTAGTGTGTTTTATTCAATGGTTATTATTATCCCACGGTTATTTTATCCTAGGGTTTAACCACTCATCATATCATAGCATCTTAGACAAGACCGATACTAACAACGATACTAACACCCATGCTAACACCCATACTAACACCGACACCGATTCCACCGCCTATGCATTCAGATACCCCACACAACGACAAAAACAGTCAACACACAACCAACGCGCAATGCACTGAAACAACACTGACGCACTTTACCCCTAGCGGTGAAGCCCACATGGTCAGCATTAGCGATAAATCCGATAGTCACCGCCAAGCTATCGCCGAAGGTCAAATCCACGTCTCAGAAGCCGTACAACGCCTCATTATTGACCATGGCCACAAAAAAGGCGACGTCCTTGGGATTGCCCGCATCGCGGCTATCATGGCGGCCAAAAAAACAGCAGACATTATCCCGCTGTGCCACCCTATTCCCATTACCCATATCCACGTAGATTTTGATTACACCAGCACACAAATCATTCGCTGCACCGTCACCTGCGACACCATTGGCAAAACGGGCATCGAAATGGAGGCATTGACCGCGTGCAGCGCGGCGCTGCTCACCATATACGACATGTGCAAGGCTGTCGATAAATCCATGACCATTGAATCCATTCGTTTAGTCAAAAAAACGGGGGGGAAATCGGGGGATTTTTCGGCAACCGAATGCCAGTAACTGAATGTGACATTATTTCTGCTATACTGATAATCAATAGAACAATCTTTAACCATCTTTAGCCATCTTTAACCACTTTCAATAACCAAAGGACAAACCGCATGAAAATTGAATTTTACGGCGCCGCTTCGGGTACAGTGACTGGTTCTTGCCATATTTTGCACGTTGGACAGCATAAAATCTTACTCGATTGTGGCCTCATTCAAGGCTCGCGCCAGGCATTCGAGCAAAACCGTGAACCCTTTCCGTTTGAGCCCTCAGCCATTGATGCCGTAATTTTGTCTCATGCGCATATTGATCACTCTGGACGCCTACCGCGCTTAGTCAAAGAAGGCTACCACGGCACCATACATACACACAACGCGACCGTGGATTTATGTGAGATTCTATTCAAAGACTCCGCCAAACTCGCCCAATACGACGCCGAGCGTTACAACAAAAAAAACAAAGGCAAACGCCCGCTATACCCGCTGTATGATTTAAGCGATGTGGACGATACCCTAAAAAAGTTCAACGGGCATAGCTATCAAGCATGGTTTGAGCCTTTAGCAGGGATTAAAGTCCGTTTTCACGACGCAGGGCATATTTTGGGCTCAGCCATCGTCGAGCTCATCATTAACGAAGACGGCAACGAAAAAACCATCGTGTTTAGCGGCGATATTGGTCAGTTTAACTCACCCATTTTGCAAGACCCGACACTGCTTGAAAAAGCCGATATTGTCCTAATGGAATCGACCTACGGTGGCCGTGAACACAAAGCACGCGAAAACACCTATACCGAAATCGGCGAGATTATTGCCAGCGCCTCCGCTGACCAAGGCAACATCCTAATCCCTGCATTTTCAGTCGGCAGAACACAAGAAATCCTCTACCAACTCGTGGAGCACTACGATGAGTGGCAGATTGACAATTGGGCGACTTACCTCGACTCACCTATGGCGATTGAAGCCAGCAAAGTGTACTGGGACTTCAAACACCTGCATGACAATGATGCCAAGCGCCTACTGGGGGATTTTGGTAACAAAATACCGCTCCCCAACTATAAACGCACCGTCACACCCGCTGAGTCCAAGCACCTCAATACCATCGAATCGGGCTGTATTTTTATCGCAGGCTCGGGCATGTGTAACGGCGGTCGTATCATCCACCACCTCCGCCACAACATTACACGCCCCGAATGCCATGTCATTATTGTGGGTTACCAAGCAGGTGGCACGTTAGGTCGTCGTTTAGTCAATGGTGAAAAGCGCATCAAAATGTTTGGTGAATGGCTAGAGGTCAAGGCACAAATCCACACAGTAGGCGGTTTATCCGCACACGCTGACCAAGCCGATATGTTTAAGTGGTTAAGCCATTTCAAAACCAAACCCGATGTTTATTTGGTGCATGGCGAAGACGACAGCCGTCAGGCATTCAAAGACCACGTTGAGCAACATACCGACCTCACCGTACACTGCCCCGTCGCAGGTGACGTGGTGATGCTTGATGGCTAAGTACTTGATAGCTAATACTTGGTGGCTAATGAATTGATGTTCAATCACTTGATGACTAATCGTTTGGCATGAATAAAATCAATCAGATCAACCCAAATAAACTACTAAACAGTAAATGGACCGCGGTGACGCCGATAAATAAAGAAAAACACTTTTTAGTCTCTGATATTGAATTCAACGAAGCGGGCGCAGTCGTTTCGTGTTGCATTGAGGCCGTTATCTCAAAGCGAGTGATGCCTATCAACTGGCAAGATTTGCAAAACGAAAGTCTGTGGATTTATGGCTGGAAATAATGTGGCAATAACGCTGGCAATGGCGTGGCAATAACGTGAAAATTCGATAGTTTTGCCGATAGTATCGCCGACACTCTCACTAAAAATACGACCATAAATCACTCGCCCGCAGTGTTTTACCGCCCGCTTTATTGACGCTATGCCGTTTTTTCTCTGCACAATAATCATCCGCTGCTAACCCATGACGATAGACACCTTGTAGCGCGGCATCTAGCGGCGTATAGCCTTGCGCTAACAAGCCACTAATCACCCCCGCCAATACATCGCCCGTACCCGCCGTTGCCAAATTCACATTGCCACTTTCGTTAATCCAGACGCTATTGCCATCACTAATCAACGTACCCGCGCCTTTTAGTACCGCAATACAGCGATAAGTCTGCGCCAATTGCTTGACGATTGCTGGCTTATCTTGTCGCACGGCAGCAACCGTTATTTGTAATAATCTCGCGGCTTCACCCTCGTGTGGGGTTATTACCGCAATCGCGTTTTCCAAGCGATTGGCACTATGATTGTCACTATTAGCCAAATGATACAAGCCATCGGCATCAATTAATAATCGCTGGTTTGTAGTCAACCGTTCCGTCACGGTCTTAAACTGCGCCCAACCCCAATCGTCTCTCCCCAACCCTGGACCTAAGCAAATAGCGTTAAAGCAAATGGACGCGTCGATGGCATGTAAATCATGACAGCGCATCACCTCATACAGCGGCGTCCCATCGAGATGAAACTGCGATTGATAATCAGGGTGTGCGTATAGGCTAGATTTTCCTGCGCCGACTTTTAGCGCGCTGACCGCCGCGAGTGCTGCGCCCCCAAACATGCCTTGACCACCGCCGATGGTCAGTACGTGACCAAAGTCACCCTTGTGTTGATTGCCCGAGCTAAATCGCCTAGATTGACCAGATTGACCAGATTGCCTAGATTGGCCAGATTGATTAAGTTGTTGTTGCCGCCGTCGTTCGTCTGCACCACAGTGATATACGCGATGATATACGCAGTGATAGCGAACCACGGTTGCCTCGGCTAGATTTGCAGGCAGCACAGCCCCAAGCGTGGCAACCACGACCTGACCTGATAGCCCTTTGCCGTCTGCTGTGTGCAAACCGATTTTATCACCGATAAACGTCACCGTCATATCAGCCTGCACGGCATTTAGGTCAGCACCCTCAATACTGTCAATACTGTCAATGTCACCCGCCTCGTCTGCGACATCAGTATAAGCTTGCCCTGTATCACAGCGCAGACCACTCGGCACATCGACCGCGACCACTGCCGCCGCGTTAGCCTGATTAATGGCACGAATTGCCCATTGTGCGTCACCTGTCGGTGGCCTATCCAGCCCAATACCGAATATTGCATCGATAATGACATCGGTGGGTTGGCTTTGCCACTTCGCGACAGGCACGATCGGCACGCCACTGTCTTGCGCCATTTGATACGCTTGTGCGGCATCGCCTGTGAACGGTGGCAATGATTGTGAACGTGGCTGATCAAACACCGTGTAGCAAATAACCGCCTGCCCTTGTTGTTTTAATCGTGCTGCCAGCACTAGTCCGTCACCCGCGTTATTACCGCAACCCAATACCACACGATATGTGCCTCTATTCTCAGCTCTATTCTCAGTTATATTTTCGGCTGCATTTTCGTCCACATTGTCTGTTAAGTGTTTTGCTAGCGGAAAACATTCATTGATGACCGTTAACAACGCCTCAGCAGCGCGTTGCATAATCGCAAAGCTATCGTGGTGTGCAAATAATTGGGTTTCGCCTTGACGAATTTGCGCGGCATCGTACAGAGGCGTTTCAACGCGTTGCATCACCGCAACCCATCCGCCGCTGTCGATTCTAAGTGCAGTTTCTCAGGCAGTTTCTCAGGCACAGGAATACCAAAGGGCATCAAATAGCGCGCCCAATCAAATGACGGCCCCGGATCTGTTTTGCGGTCTGGCGCGATATGTTCATGCCCGACAATATGCGTACCGATGGCAGGATAGTGCGCCACCAAGGCTTGCGTTAGTGCTTGTAACGCAGCGTACTGCCCGTAACGATACGCAACATCGCCCGTGCCTTCTAATTCAATCCCGATAGCAAAATCATTACAGTGAGTACGACCTTGATAACTAGACTGCCCCGCATGCCATGCACGGTCATTAAAATTGACCAACTGGACAATCTCGCCATTGCGGCGAATCAAGCAATGCGCCGATACACGCATATCGGCGATTTGTGCATAAAATGGGTGCTGTGTTGTATCTAGCCTGTTGGTGAAGAAGTCACACACGGCATTGCCACCAAACACCCCAGGTGGTAACGAAATATGGTGAATCACTAATAACGAAACACCGCAAGGCCGCGCATCAAAATTAGGCGAAGGGCAATGCTTCACGGCGTGGGCGCGGGCAATCCAGCCATCGTCAATCGACAATACCGACGAGGGCAATTGCTGATTGAATGATAATGGATTAAATGGCATGGCTAGGTTTATCACCGTTTGGGTCTCTAATCGACAGTATACCGTCTTACGATACCACCAATCTCGATAAGATTCAAAGTCTGTTGACAGGCCTCAGCTAATCACTCAACCAGCCTCGTTTTTTACTAATGCTTTTTACTAATGCGACTTTTTTATTCTGCGATTAAATCCAACGAATCCTAACAAACTCGCCAAAAACACAAGCCCTAACCATGGCATTGTGGGAATAGACGCCACTTCAGATACACCAACCCCATAACCCTGCCAGCCATTGCGAGAGGCATCCCAAACGAACAACTGACCATTAGTAAATCCCATCCCATAACTAAACGGCACCGATATATCCAAAATCGACGTACCGACATAGGCACCAGACAAATCAAAAATCACTGCTGTGTTGTTGCTACTATCCAGCACAATGAGCCAGCCATCCGGCTCTGAAAAACCTAGCGAGTAACTAGACAAAGTGCCTATCCCAGCAGCAGCGGTGTCTAGTGTGATGGTATTAGACAGGCTACCGTCCACCCTGCTGACCACGTTGACGGTATTGCCTGTATTACGCGAATAAAACACGTTATTACCACTATCGTACGCAGGCATCGTCTGTTGACCATCGTTACCAGGCATATTGGGCAACAACGTCGATGTTCCCCCAGTATAAAAGCCACTACCATCGAGCTGAGACTCGATTAGCCCTCGCCCAGTGCCGCCAGAAACAGCATTAAAAGTAACGACTTCGAGCAACCCACTATTGGCGTTAAAGTTCCAGCTGCGCACATCAATATTAATTGGTGCGATGCTGTTGACAATATTCCCATTTTCATCATAGACTGAGGCCTGCGCGCTAGGAAAACCGCCACTAGAAGCATAATACTGGTCAAAACCCGGATGATAAGTTACGTTCATCGGCGTACCAAAGCTGCCCGGACCTTGAGGCAGAAAAATGGTCCTATTTGCATTGGTAGGGATTTGCGCCTGCGCCACTTGCCCAAATAAGACCAGTACGGTCAACGAGATGAGTGGCAACACGCGCCGTAGCACCCGTAATTGACTGAGTTTTTGCTTAATCGTACCAGTTATTGCACCAGTTGTCGTATGCATTGTCATATTCATTGAAATCCCCTATTGTTTATTCGTGTTATTATTCTTATTTATCGTTTATGATGAAGTCTCGCATTGATTGCCGCATTGATTGCCGCATTGATTGTCGTATTAATTAGTGCGTTGATTAGATTGCGATTATCGACTTCGCTTGTTTGTCAATAATAAAACCATTTAACATTATAAACCCAATCACCCATCAGTGGTACTTTTTTTACTACAAGTTAACAAATAGATAGTCCTCTTAGGTTGCTAGAAGGCGCTGACAGATGCATCCACAGATGCGTTCACAGGGGTTGCATCACACCCACAGCCATGCTATAAAGATGCCATCAAGATGCTAAAAGGCACTAAACACAGTGGCACGGTCATTTTACGCCTAGCAACCCATAACACCCATAACACCACACCTATAACCCCCATAACGTTCATACAACTATACACCCATCATATTATGTCATCATCTACCGCATCTAACCTGTCTGCGCAACACACCATCGACATTATCACCGACAGCCTGCCGGCGACCGTCGAGACCACGGCGCTCAGTGCCACAGGCGAAACACAGACCACGCTATTGGTCCAAGAACACCCCTTGACCCTATACCTTAATCGCGTGGAAATTGTCACCCTGATGACGATGGGTAACGAGCCGCATTACTTAGTGGTTGGCTTTTTGCTGCACCAACATTTAATCGAATCCGTCGATGATATTAGCGCAATCCATATCGATTGGTCCGTCCACAGCGCCGCGGTTTCTGCCAAAACTACCCAACAAATCGAAGAAAAAACAAACAGCCGCGTGGTCACCTCAGGCTGCGGGCAAGGCACGATGTTTAGCCATGTCATGGATAATTTGCCGTCATTTTCCAAGCACAATACCACCATCACCACCGCCCAAATTTACGAACTATTAGCCCAACTTGCCCACGAAAATACCATTTATCGCCAAGCAGGTGCCGTGCATAGCTGTGCGCTGTGTACCCACGACAGCGTTATCAAATCGGTAGAAGACGTTGGGCGGCACAATGCCATTGACGCACTCGGTGGCTACATCGCACTAGAAAGCCCTCAACAAAAACCCACCGTCATGTACACCACTGGGCGATTAACCTCCGAAATGGTGATAAAAACCGTACAAATGCAGATTCCGATTTTGCTATCACGCTCAGGAGCAACGGCAATGGGGGTAGCGGTTGGCAAAGCCGCAGGCGTGATGCTAATTTCACGTGCGAAAGGGCGTAGCTTTAGTGTCCTAACCGAGCCGCAGCGCTTAGTCATTCACCAGACAGAATAAGCAAAAGTAAGCGGAAATAAGTGCGTTAAAGGCGCGTTAAAATAGTGTTAAGGCAATAGCCGACCTTGCAATCGAACTTCAAGCGTATCTGGTGCGACTTGACGACCAAAAAACGACAACAATGGGGCGTATTGCGCCACCGCTTCACCCGTTAACTGACCGCTGGTACGATAACGTTTACCGTCAATCTCGCTTTGCAAAAATAGCGATAGCGCCTCGTCTGCGCTGATTGTCAATACAATATCCTGCGCTTCAGATAGCTGTGGTTCACGCGTGGCTAAATCAACCCGATTCAATACGATCTGATCAAAAAACTGTAGCCCCGTTGCCTGCCCCTCAACCGACAAATAGCGCAATGCCCCCGCGCGAATATCTGCCCTCGCCAAACGCACGTTGAGCGTGGCATCAATCCCCGCTGGCAACTGCAACCAATCTAACCACGGCCGTGCGGCAGCTAACTGACCTGTCAATTGCCCGTTAGCTACGGTGATGCCACCTTGATGCAAGGTGACTTCAGCGCTCAAGGCAAACGGTGATTCGCACGCCACATGATAGCGCAATCGCCAGTGCCACTGCTGGGAGTATTCACAAGTCAGTGGATAACGCTGCCCTGATATTTCCACGCCCTGCCACCCGCCTTGGCGTAGCGTACCTGTCGGCTGGACTAGCTGTATTTCTGCTCCTATGCCGTTTTGCGTACCCTGTTGCATACCCTGTTGCATACCCCATTGGCTGACCCACGATAATGGCGCACGCCAAAATAAAAACAACACCAAGCACAGCAAAAAAAACAACGCATAACCGACCGTGATAAGGATACGGCTTTGGCGCCGATTCAATAGGTTTAATGCCTTTAGTGCGTCAATTGGCATTGGCAATCACCGTCAGAATGATTTTACCACCATGTTCAACGGAATTATTACCAGCGGGATTATTGCCAACGGCTTCAACGCCCTCAACGGCTTCAGCATCAACAATCTCCATACTAACCACCGCAACGGGCGCGAGTGCCAGTAGTAGCGTCTTGGCCTGGGTAATCGACAACGGCGCTGTCTGTACGCCACGACTGCCGTCCGCGAGTGGCTGCGCACTGACCTCGTGTTGCGCTAGTATTTCCGCGACTGACAAGGGCGCTAAAATGCCGTGAAATTCATTAATCGTCGCCGCCATTGCTTTCATTTCAGCCAATTGGGTTTGCCGTGCCGCTGTGTTTTGTTGTAATTGCGCGGTGCGTTTTTGCAACGGCTCTAGCCAGACAAAATACCAACCCATCAGTAGCAGTAGTCCGCCGCCAACCCCGAGTACGATTTTTTCACGCTGCGCTAACTGCTGCCACCACGCTACCATGTAATCACCCATTGCTGGCTGTTCTGTTGCCCGTTTTGCTGCACGTTTTGTTGAACAGCTTGCTGCCACAAAAACCCCGATTCAGTCAACGCCGTTTGTACCGCTTCATCCAACACACCCACCAGCGTCACTTGCCGCACACTTAAATCCACCGATAGACGGTCAATTTCCACCCGCCCTTGCCCAAACAAGGCATCTAATTGAATCAGTTTTTGCAGTGCATGTGAACTAATTTGCCGTTGCGCCACCTGCATCCGTGTATAAGGATCATCGGGGCGCGCATTGGGTAATACCTGCTTGAGTAATGTGGCTTGCTCGGCAGTCACTGCGGATAAGGCGGTTTGCGCCTGCTGATACGAAAATAACGCATTCCCCGTCAAACTCGCGATAATCAAACCACCCAACATTAACCAGCGCCTAATGGGTCGTTTTTTTGCGCTTTGTTGCTGTGTTGGCCACAGATTTGGTAACGATTTTAATCGCGATGGCTGCAACGCATCAAACAATCCAGCCCCGCCCTGCGCTAGGTTCTGCGGTAGGTTCTGCGGTAGGTTCTGTGTTAAATATTGCGCCAAATCAACCATCGGCTGCGGTGTCAACGATAAGTGCCGCGCCCATGCCTCAAATGGTGCAGCCTCCATCGCCATTATTTCTTCACTGGACACCACATAAATCAACGGGGCGTATTCATACACGGCATGCGTGTTTGCCTCTGTGTTTGCCTCTGTGTGTACCTCTGTATGCAAGTCTGTGGGCGGCAGCAACTGCCAACCTAAAGGCAAAAAATAAAGCCCCTTAACCCGTGGTCTAATCTGCGAAAAACGTTGTTTTAACGTATCAATTCGTGCCTTTTCTATCCACGACACCCACATATCGCCCTGTGACTTGTCGCTCTGTATTTTGCCACCTTGCACTTTGCCACCTTGCACTCTCGCATGGGCAAAGGTATACGCCTCAACGCCATGCAATAAATCCTTTTCCATCGCGGCGGGAATTATTTTTTCTAGCAATCGATCATCCTGAACGGGCTGGGTGAACCGTTTGCTGGTAATAAATAACGAGTCGAATAAATAAACATCCGTACGATGATAGTCTGTGTTGCTATCCACGTTGCCCATATCCACGCCATTCGCGCCCACACCAAGCATCTCAAACAGGGCTGCATCATCTATTATACGGACGGTCTGATTGATACCGTCGTATAACCGCACGTGGTTATCACTCACGATTTCAACGCCTAGAAATTGACGAAAGAGTTTACTCACAAGAATTCATTCATCCCTATTTATTCATACATTAATTGGCTATGTCGCCGACTCAACCGTGTTAATCTTCTCGCGCTGGCACGATCATAGTACGCCACCACGCTTTGCACGGCATCGCCGATTTGCACTTGCCCCACCACTTGGAAATATCGGCTTTGCGTGCTAAATTTTAATTCTATCACGGATACCGCATTCTGCCCTGTGCCTGCTGCTTTTTTTCCTAATAAATTGTGTTTGCTGGCGAATGCCATTAATTCGCTTTGGTTTTGTATTGGGTTAGACAGACGTTCTGCCAATAAGTTTTTGGCGCTTTCTATGGTCATCTCAAAATAGGCGGCAAAAACCTCGGGGCTGACGACATTCATATTGAGTTTTTCTGAGTTAATGGGCAAAAACGAAAAAAACGGAGACACGCGATGAATATCGGCTTCGGCCATACCTGCACTGGCAAACGCGCCAATCACACTGACCCGCTGACCTTGCCGTATTTGCTCAATCACCGCATCGGCCTGTCGGCGCGGTAACGCCAACAGCGAAAACAACCGATAAAAAACATCCACCGCAAACCGATCCGCAATCCGCAACTGCGCCAGATTAAAGCGCGAAGAGTACTCATTTATATGGCCGCTCACCTCACCGCCATCAATCGAATAAGCAGGCAAACGCTGCGCCCAGTCCTCATCCAAACTATCCGCACTGCTGCGATACTTATCCAGCACCAATACCCGCTCAGCGTAGGTGAGCAGCGCATCCGTATAGTGTTGTGCCTGATTTAAATGCGTCAACACGCTGGTACGCCGCAAATTTGCGTTGCTTGAGACGGTGACGTGCGTCATCACGGTAGTCACCACCACCACCAGTAATATTGCCATCATGATACTGACGCCTTGCTGGTGGCTTGGTCCACGCAACCGTGCCTGCACATAGTTAACCACCCAACGCCTCCATGACCGTCACTTCACCATAGCGCGCATGCGTAAAAATCAGTCCCATCGTCCGTGGCAGTTTTTCGTCTAGCCATTGGTTAACGCGGCGATTATCGTCATCATAAAAAATCAGTGACACTGCATCAATCTGCGTCAACACGATGCTTTGCTGTGATTGTCCTTGATAAACCGTCTCACGGACAAGGGTGTCGTCAGCCAGCAAGTAACGGACTTGCGTCACGCCTTGCAAGGTCTCGGCATTCGGCGCAATAAAAAACCGCCATAATTCAACAGCCTCAGTCGTTTGTTTATACTCACTACTGTCAAACAAAGACACCAAAGGCAACGATGCATTGGGCAACGGTGCAGTTTGCAGCTGCGACATGTCTTGTTGCAATATCCACAAACCGAGTTGCAATTCACGTAGCGTTTCACTGCGTTGTTCAACCACTTGCTGGGTCGTTAGTGATACCGTCAACAGACGATACCCCATCACGGCCAATAACACGACAATGGCCATCACCACAAGTAACTCAATCAGGGTAAACCCTGTTGCTGTGGCTTTCGTGGCTTTCGTGGCTTTCATCGGCTGTCTCATCAATCGTCTCATTGAATGCGACGAACCCTAGCAACGACTTGCCCAGACTGCGTATCCGTTAAGGTCGCTTGCAGCACTTGCGTTAGTTGATTTTGGCTAGGCTCAATCAGAATGTCCCAACGATACTGATAATGTGACATCCGATACGTACCACTGTATTGCCCCACACCCGCCAACTGCCCTGCCCCTAATTGTTTTTCATCTGATTGCCCAGATGTCAGTCGGTTTTGCTGAAATTCAAGGACAATATTATTTAGCGCACGCGTGGCTATGGTTCGCGATTCGCTGGTCATTAACGTATTAATCCCCGTCTGATTCACGGTCGTCAGCGCCGCAATCAGCAACGTAAAAATTGCCAATGCCACCAATGTCTCAATCAGCGTAAAGCCTTGACTTCGTTGGCGTATTTTTTTGTCAGTTCGATTCATTGGTATGCGTTTATCCCGTTCGTGTCACTCGCCAATGGCTAGTTGGGCTGCTGGCTGGGCTGACTGGGTTAATTGGGCTGGCTGGTCATCGGCCGTTAAGCGACCCAGTGCATCGCCGCTAATTTGCCGTGTAAAGCCGTTTTCGCTTAGCGTTAATTGAAACGCACTGCTTTGCCCTGTCGGCCAAAAATAAACAGGCGTTGCCGGCTGCAATCGCATGTCTAACCCTTGTCGCTCCCAGTCTATCGAACGCCTATTGAGTGCAAAAGGCTGCCACGTTAGATTATCCCGCTTTTCCGCATACCAGCCGTCTTGTGTGACTTGCATTCGCAAGACATTTCCCGAAAATAAGGCCTCTTCTTGTAGCGAACGATAAGCGCTCACGAGCGCCGCAGCGGTGGCGTTTAATTGTCTTTCGCCGCGATCAAACCGCAATTGGGTCAAGGCAATACCGCTGAGCACAGCGATAATCGCCAGCACAACAAGCGTCTCTAACAAGCTAAACCCTCGCGCTCGGCAAAAGTCGCCAGTCCGCACATCCATCGTTGCACTAATGGCTGACATTGATTACGCTGACATTGATTACGCTTTTGGGATCGCCAACATTGCTAGCATTACCACGACACCACGTCGGCGTTTTCACCTTCACCGCCAACAACGCCATCTGCCCCAAACGAATAAAGGTCAAAATCACCGTGCTGGCCTGGGCTCAAGTAGATATAATCATTCCCCCACGGGTCTTTGGGGAGTTTGCTGAGGTAACCCGATGTCGCGTAGTTTTTCGGCACAGGTGGCAGCGTTGGCTTTTCAACCAACGCTTGCAAGCCTTGGTCCGAGCTGGGATAAACAAAGTTATCAATTTTATAAAGCTGTAACGCTTGGCTAATTGCCGTTATATCGGCTGCCGCCGCCACTGCGCGCGCCTCACCTGGCTTATCAACCATTTTAGTCACAACAATACCTGCCATTACCGCGATAATCGCGATGACTACCACCAACTCAATCAACGTAAATCCACGTTGACACGCGGGCATCGTTTGCCGCTTGATTTTATTGCCTCGGTTTGTTTTTGCGTTTCGTCCTGCCATGAATACGTTCCTCATTAGTTTTTCATTATTTCATTCATTAGCACAGTATTTTAACAAAAATGTGGGCAAAACCATGTAAAAGAAATTAAAAAAGCATCACGTTTTACACAGACAAGGCTTTTTGCTTAGGTAATCTTAGCGTCGCTTCAAGCCACTTAGCGCCACTTAGCGCCGCTTCAAGCCTACAAGCCAATTCAGCAGCCGTCTTCAATAATCACCTTTAGCAGACACCAAAATTAATTGACCTGTCAATAAGTCCACCCTTAACGCAGATTTATTGTAAAATAACCGCTATGCGATACGTTGACTCACTAAAAAAAACGCTGAATAACCTACTCCCTGCTGGCATTAACCTCGGCATTACCCTTGTCCTGCTTGGTCTGTTGGCTTATCAGCTTGCTGGGCTGTTTTGGTCTATTACCCCTAGTTTAGCCGCCGCAAACGCTGCCACAAACACTGCGACAAACCCCGTTACAAAATCGACCAGCACTCAGTTTCAAACCAACACCACAAATACAGCAAACACAACAAACGCACCGTTGCCCAATTTTGTTTTCAGACAAACGAATACCAGTCAAGACGCAAACACATCGCTTAGCACATCACGCCCAGCAGCCGTTAAAGACTGGCAATTAATCGGCACTTATATCGACAATGCAGGCCCTCGTGTCGCCATTATCCGCACAAAAACGCAAAGTTTAGTCGTCTCAGCCAACGACATTATCACGCCTGAGAGTGACATGACGATTCGCCTCAACCCCGATAACGACCCAGATAACGACCCAGATAACGACCCAGATAACGACCCAGATAACGACCCAGATAACAACCCAGATAATCAGCCAGAAAATCAGTCAACAAGTCAGTCAGCAAGTGCGCAAGATATAGTCATTGCCGCCATCCACCCCCATCACATCTTAATAACGCACCAGGGGCAAACCATCACGCTGACCATGTCTGACACTGACACTGACACCAATGCGGATACCCAATCAATGCCTACCAACCCGACACAGACCCAAGCACGGCCACAGCTTCAAGCACTACTACGCCATATCCAGCCCATCGCAACCGACACACCAACACCAAGCTATCAAATTAAGCTAGACAACGCCAACCAACAAATCAAGGCAACCGTTGCCGCAATGGGGCTAAAAAATGGCGATGAAATTTTACAGATTAATAACCAATCATTAACACCCAGCCACGTAAACTCAATTTGGTCAAGCGTTGAAAAAAACAAAAAAATCAGTGCGAAAATTAAGCGAAACGGTACAATACGAGAAATTATTATTCCACTACCCCCTGCATTTTAACCATGCAACAATCGGTCATCACCATTGGGGAATTCATCGGTAACTAATGGGTAACTAATGGGTAATATTTACACTAAACATAGGCGTCTAATGGATTTAATAAAAAAATACAGACTAATTTTTTGTTTACTTATCAATGGCATTGCTTTTAGCGCGGCCGCTGAAAAAACCATTCAGCTCAACTTACAAGGCGCTGATTTGCGTGAATTTATCGAGACAGTTGCAAAGATAACCGGCAAAAATTTTGTCATCGATAACCAAGTACAAGGACAAGTCACCCTAATTAGCCCAGAAAAATTCGACAAAAGCGCGCTCAATCAAATTTTTGAAAATGTCTTAGCCGTCAATGGATACCAAGCCATCGATAGTGGCGCAGGTGTCACGAAAATTGTGCCAGCCAGCCAGCAATCGTTTATCGGATACAGCGGCGTATCACACGTCATCAAACCCAATTTTGTCAAAGCCAGTGAAATTTTACCCAGCATCCAGCCTTTGTTACCCGACGGCAACTTTATCAGCGCTGACAGCAAAAACAACCTCCTCATCCTCTCAGGAAAACCCGAAGATATTGACCGTGCTGTCCGTGTTATTGAGCGCATCGATCGCCAAAGTGCGACTGATTTTGAAATTGTACGCCTGCAAAATGCATCTGCCAGTGATATTGCCAGCACTGTTAACTTACTGCTTGGCGCAAATGCTGGCGCTAACGGCAGCCGTGTCGTTGCCGATGAACGTACTAATTCCATTTTACTGCAACAAACCAAGGCAGATAATCTACGCATCAAAGCACTGATTGCGCATCTCGACACGCCAATCGAACGGGCAGGCAACACCGAGGTCATCTATTTAAAAAATGCCAAAGCCAGCGATATTGCTCGAATTCTTGGGCAAACCCAATCGGCCTTGCTGACAGATAACAGCGCTAATATCAACGGCAATTTCAACGACAATGGGGCGCGACCAACCGCGCCTGCAGGCGGAGATGAAGGGGTAATTGACTTCACTAATCTATCGTCCACCCAACAAACGGCAATCAACATCCGTGCCGATGATGCGACCAACGCCCTGATTGTCACCGCGCCACCTGCGGCGATGCGCAATATCAAACAAGTGATTGGCAAACTCGATATTCGTCGCGCACAAGTATTAGTCGAAGCCATTATCGCAGAAATTGCCTTTGATGATATCGAAAATCTTGGCGTGCAGTGGTATGCTGCAGGTAGCTCTGGCACCATCCCCGTCGGCGTGATTGATTTTAATAATGCTGGCAGCTCTATCCTTAGCATCGCTGCGAGCGCTATCACGCAACAAGACGGCGACGATATCCCCGTCGATAGCACAGGCCGACCGGCGGCTATTTCTAGCGGCGCAACGTTTGGCATTGGTAATCGCAATGCTGGCGTTCTCATCAACGCCCTGTCGGCACTCAATAACAGCAATATATTGTCAACGCCGTCTTTACTGGTTATGGATAACGAAGAGGCTGAATTTCTCGTCGGACAAAACATCCCCTATGTGACGGGTAGCTTTTCAACCAGCGGCAATGGCAGCGACAACCCGTTTCAAACAGTCGAACGCCAGGATGTCGGCATCAAACTCAACATCAAACCGCAAATCAACGAAGGTGACACAATCGCCCTAGACATCTATCAAGAAGTCTCTAATGTCACTAGCGTTGACCCGCAACAAGGCCCAACAACGGCAAAACGCGCCCTAAAAACAACGGTATTGGTCGAAGACAATCAAGTCCTTGTTTTAGGTGGGCTAATCGACAACCAATCGACTGAAGGCGTGCAAAAAGTCCCTGGTCTCGGCGATGTCCCTGTGATTGGCAATCTATTTCGTTCGCGTAGCCAAGGGATGCGCAAACGTAACTTAATGATTTTTATCCGCCCGACAATTTTTCGCAACACCCAAGTCGCCAATTTTGCCACACAAGAAAAATACGATAGTATTCGGCTTCGCCAAATTGCCGATGACAACACACCGCCTGAATTCATCCTACCGCCCATTGCGCTAGATACGGATGATGACAACTCGGGTGATGGCAGCACCGAGTCGCTAATGCAAGCACCTGCCCCCGTTTACGAACGTAGCCAACCGCTCACGCCATAATCGCAATTGCACACCCATGTTATCCTATCGTTTTTGCAAAACGCACCAAATTGCCCTCAAGTCCTCCGACGGTGGCGCGAATTATACTTTGTGTTATGTCAAACCCATCAGCCCTGCCATATTACAACAAATCCAACAACAGTTTGACACCCCCCTTGCCTTTGAGCAGATCACCGAGCATGAACTCACGCATTTATTAGAAAACATGCACCATGCCCACGATAGCAGCACTGAAGCCGCCGTCGCCGCACTTAGTGAAGACATTGACCTTGCTGGATTTCGAGAACAATTCGCCCAGTCAATAGACCTCTTAGACACCGATAACGATGCACCGATTATTCGCCTGATTAATGCCATTTTAACAACGGCTATCAAACAGCAAGCATCGGATATTCATATCGAAAGCTTCGAACACCGTATTGCTGTCCGCATTCGGGTTGACGGTGTGCTACAGTCACTGATGGAGCCGCCTGTTGAACTGGCGCCTTTTTTAATTTCTCGCGTCAAAATCATGTCAGGGCTAGATATTGCTGAAAAACGCCTGCCGCAAGATGGCCGCATCTCAACACAAATTGCCGGCCGTGCCGTCGATATTCGTGTATCTACACTGCCTGTCGCCAATGCCGAACGCATTGTGCTGCGTATTTTGGACAAGGCCGCATCGAGTTTTACCTTGACCGAAC
Organism: Ostreibacterium oceani; assembly: GCF_009362845.1. NCBI lineage: Bacteria > Pseudomonadati > Pseudomonadota > Gammaproteobacteria > Cardiobacteriales > Ostreibacteriaceae > Ostreibacterium > Ostreibacterium oceani. Next base: position 268,393 of record NZ_WHNW01000002.1, read on the forward strand.
TGGCCATGCCCGTACCTATCAAATCCAACATCGTCGAGCAAATACACCAACCCCATGGTATTTTTTTAGTGGTTGGCCCAACCGGCTCAGGAAAAACGACCACGCTGTATGCGGCGTTATCTGAATTAGACATCGCGCATAAAAACATTATGACTGTCGAAGACCCTATCGAGTATTTTCTGGACGGTGTTAGCCAGACGCAAGTCAACAATAAAATTGGCATGAATTTTGCCAAAGGACTGCGCGCAATCTTGCGACAAGATCCTGACATTATTATGGTGGGTGAAATCAGAGACCTAGAAACAGCAGAAATGGCCGTGCAAGCCAGCCTAACGGGGCATTTGGTTTTATCGACCTTGCACACCAATACCGCCACCGGCGCCATCACTCGATTACAAGAAATGGGAATCGCGCCTTTTTTGCTGAGCTCAACCTTAGGCGGTGTATTGTCACAGCGATTGGTGAGAAAACTCTGCCCACACTGCAAACAAACTGCCACCGCAACCACACTTAGCACCCATCTATTAGGACCGACTACCCCGCATTACGACGCTGTCGGCTGCAAACAGTGTAATTATATCGGCTATCGCGGTCGCGCGGGCGTCTATGAATTCATCCAGCTCGATCACAAAACCCGCGAGCTTATTGTGCAGCAAGCCAGCGAAAACGCCATTGAAAGTGCAGTCAGATTGGCGTTTCCTAGCCTACTTGACAACGGCCTCGAACTGGTCAAATCTGGCACCACGACCTTAAACGAACTCATGCGGGTTGCCGCGATGAGCGAACCGACAGGACAATATGAAGAAAAACAACCAACCGATTAGCGCCAGCACCTATTTCCACGGCAAAAGCTACACGGAAAAAATGATTTTGTTTACCGCGTTTGGCTTTGGTAGCGGGTTGGCTAAGTTCGCACCTGGGACTTGGGGGACACTTCCTGGGCTTGTACTTGCTTACTTCTTGATGCCGCATCCCTGGTTGCATTTGCTCACCATAGTCGCACTCACAGCGCTGGGTATTTGGTTATGCCAACGCGCATCCGACCTATTAAAAACACATGACCACAGTAGTATCGTCATCGATGAAATTGTCGGTGTTTGCATCACCCTGCTCTTTTTGCCCGCATCGCCTTGGGCTTTGCTTTTAGGGTTTGTTTTTTTCCGTTTTTTTGACATTGTCAAACCATGGCCTATCCGCTGGGTTGACCGCCGTGTACACGGCGGACTGGGCATTATGCTAGACGACATCATTGCTGGCGTGTTTGCCGCTGTTCCATTGCAGCTTATTTGGTATTACTTTTTTTAAACCGTCCGACTGGCTTAACCACACATTAACCACACATTAACCACACATTAACCACACAATTAACTGCTCACAACTGTCGACTCACCAAATACCCACCCTGCCAGCCCACCAAAAACCGATGGATGACGAGGTGGTGGTTATTGTGGCGTTATTGTATTGTTATTATTATGTTATTGCGGCGTTATTGTCGTGTTATTGCGGCAACAAGGACTTTTCTTCTAAATACTGTAGTGCACCAGGGTGATAAGGGACTTCGTACTGACCACTGGCCATCCTCACTGCACTCAACTGACTCAATGTCGGATGCACAGTACGCAAACCTGCGATATTTTCCAAGGCAGCTTTCGTTAAATTATAGATTGCGTCTGTATCGGCTTTTGCTGTTGTCACCAATACCGCACTTAGGCCAAACGTCGTTGCCGCGGTCTGGCCTGCATATAAATCCTCAGGCACCACCGATTGGACGTAATAAGGATAACGCGTCTGTAACGCCGCAATCTGCTCGGTCGACAAACTGACCAACTGCCCATCACAGCGCGACAAACTATTTCTGATATTATCATTCGGATGCCCAACCATATAGACCGTTGCATGAATTTCACCACTGCAAAGGGCATCCAATGCTGCGTCAGGTGACAGCTCCCGCGTTGATGCGAAATGGTTCACATCAAGCATCAAAGCATCTAGCAAGCGACGCATATTGAGATAGCTTCCTGAATTCAGCCCACCCAAATTAATGGTCTTACCCGCCAAATCATCGAAGGTTTTAATCCCTGATTTTTGTGTAGCAACAATCGTAAACATTTCTTGGTGCAACGAAAACATGACGCGCAATTGGTCATTGGCTTTATCAGCAAACGCCCCCGTTCCGTTATAGGCCGCAATTAACGTATCAGACTGCACAATACCCAAATCCATTGTACCCGCCGCCAATAATTGCAAATTATCAACCGAGCCACCTGTCGGTTGCGCAAAGCAGATAGATTTTTTCCCGTCGTCACGCGCCTCTTTCATATAACGGCAAACCGCACCACCCACTGGATAATACGCACCACCCGTGCTACCCGTGCCAATTTTAATAATATTGCCCTGACTCATCGCCAGCGCAGGTAGGCACATCGCTACCCACAATAAAATATTTAATCTATGTCTTCGTCTCATTTTTTTATTCAACCTTGAAAGTATTTTTGAATCATCTGCTATATGAATTAATACAGTATATCAGAAACCCGTATTTGAAAAAGCTTTTACGCCGTCACATTTATTGAATTTTTACATACAAGAAAAACAAATTTGTTATATAATATAGCCTCGTCAATAAGAGCCAATTGTTTTAACAGGCTTTTTTGTCGAAATTAACTCTATAAAAAAACGATAAAGCTTTTATCTAAAGGAGAAAAATACATGAAAAATGTAGTTAAACTATCATTACTAAGTGCAGCAATTGCGACAGGCTCTATGGCAATCGCTGAGGAACAAAAATTTGTCACCATCGGTACTGGTGGTCAAACTGGCGTCTATTACGTTGTTGGACAGTCTATCTGCCAATTGGTTAACCGCTCAATTTCTGAGCATGGCATCAAGTGTAATGCACCCTCAACAGGCGGCTCCGTGGCTAACATCAACGCCATCGGCGCGGGTGAGCAAGACATGGGTGTAGCACAATCAGACTGGCAATACCATGCCTATAACGGCACTGCGCCAGATAAAATCGCTGAAAACAAAGAAATCCGTGCTGTATTCTCTGTTCACGCCGAGCCATTAACGGTTGTTGCACGTGCAGACTCTGGTGTCACGCACATGAATGAAATCAAAGGCAAGCGCGTTAACATTGGCAACCCAGGCTCAGGTACACGTGGTACCACCGAAGTTGCGATGGAAGCACTCGGCCTATCTGCTGGCGACTTAGCACTTAGCTCTGAGCTAAAAGCAGCAGAAATGGCAGCAGCCCTTTGCGATAACAACCTAGATGTTATCACTTATGTTGTCGGTCACCCATCAGGTGCTATCAAAGAAGCTGGCGCATCTTGCGAATCGGTTGTTGTCCCCGTCACAGGCGAAGGCATCGATAAGTTAGTTGCTGACAACCCATACTATGCCAAAGCAACCATCCCAGGCGGCATGTATAACGGCACTGACGCAGACGTTGAAACGTTTGGTGTATATGCTACGTTTGTTAGCTCGACCAATACCGACGAAGAAACCATCTACCAAGTCGTTAAGGCTGTCTTTGACAACTTTGAGCGTTTCAAAAAGCTTCACCCTGCGTTTGAAGGGCTAAAAGAAGAAGACATGATTAAAAACGCCTTATCTGCACCACTACACGATGGCGCGATTAAGTACTACAAAGAAAAAGGCTGGATGTAATCAGCTGCCAAAGAAAAAGCAGGGGCAATCCCTGCTTTTTCTTTTTATAACAACATAAAACAAATAACTAAAAATAAGCATTATTAAAAACAAACATTTGGTCATTTAAAGAGAGGCTGATTATGAGTACAAAAACCAATCAAATGTCAGAGACCGAGCTGCAAGATTTAGTTGCCTCGACTGACACCGGCGGGCGAAACCCTGGTGGTTTTCCTGCAAAATTGATTATTTGGGTAGCGATTGCATGGTCATTATTCCAATTATATTTTTCATCGCCATTGCCCTTTATCTTTCAGGCATGGTTAAACGGGCAAGGCATTAGCCTCAATGTCGCATTGGATGATACCAAAGCACGCTCTATACACTTGGCATTTGCTTTATTTTTAGCCTTTTTATCTTACCCTGCTTTTAAATTTTCACCGCGCCACAAAATCCCTGTTCCAGATTGGGGATTAGCGGTTATCGGGGCTTTTTTAGGCGCCTATTACTTTATTTTTTATCACGGCATCGTCAATCGCCTTGGCACACCAAATACCATGGATATTATTGCAGGTATTGCGGGAATTTTGATTTTGCTAGAGGCCACTCGCCGTGCGTTAGGGCTCCCGCTGGCCATTATTGCCATTGTCTTTATCTTGTTTAATTTCGCAGGCCCTCATCTACCACAACTCGTTGCGCATAACGCCAATCGAATCACAACCATTATCAACCAGCAATGGCTAACAACCGAAGGGGTGTTTGGTATTGCACTCGGTGTCTCGACCAAGTTTGTTTTCTTATTCGTGCTCTTTGGCGCTTTACTAGACAAAGCGGGCGCGGGGAATTATTTTATCAAAACCGCGTTTTCCTTGATGGGTCATTTCCGTGGTGGCCCCGCCAAAGCAGCGGTTATCGCCTCTGCTTCTACTGGTTTGATTTCAGGCTCTTCTATCGCCAATGTCGTCACCACAGGAACGTTTACCATCCCTATGATGAAACGCGTTGGGTTTTCATCAGAAAAATCTGGTGCTGTCGAAGTCGCCTCATCGGTCAACGGTCAAATCATGCCACCTGTTATGGGTGCGGCGGCGTTTTTGATGATTGAATACGTGGGTATTAGTTATTTTGAAGTCGTCAAACACGCCATCATCCCTGCGCTCATTTCATACATTGCGCTAGTGTATATCGTGCATTTAGAAGCACTAAAAGCGGGCATGAAAGGCCTTGACAGACCCAAAGCCCCGCCGCCAGTACTGACACGCTTGTTTATTTGGGCGACCATTATCGTTGGCATCCTCATTCTTTCTGTTGTCTTAAAGTATGGATTAGGCTTTATCAAAGACATTTTTAAAGACCAATCACTGTATGCGGTCGCGGTGCTGATTTTGGGCGCTTACATTGGACTTGCTTGGTGGTGCGCCAAATTCCCTGTCCTAGAGCTTGATGACCCGAATTCAGAAGTCACTGTGCTACCTTCGGTCAAAGAAACCGTCAACTCAGGATTGCACTTTTTACTACCGGTCGTTGTGCTAATTTGGTGCTTGATGGTAGAGCGTATGTCGCCTGGCGCATCGGCTTATTGGGGCGCGGTAACATTAATCTTTATCTTACTAACACAGCGCGCTTTGTTTGCCTTTTTCCGTAACCAAGGCGAATACGGCAACAATCTGAAACTCGGCTTTGCCGACCTGCTTTCTGGTTTAGAAACGGGCGCGAGAAACATGATTGGTATTGCCATTGCAACCGCAACCGCAGGCATCATTGTCGGTGTTGTTGCCCTGACTAATATTGGCGCACCACTTGCACAAGTCGTCGAAATCATTTCAGGCGGTAATATTTTAGTGATGCTCATTATGGTTGCGTTTTTGAGTCTTATTCTTGGGATGGGGCTTCCAACGACTGCTAACTATATCGTGGTTTCGTCGCTACTCGCAACCGTTGTTGTCGAAGTTGGCCGGCAAAACGGGCTCGTTGTCCCCTTGATTGCGGTGCATTTGTTTGTCTTTTATTTCGGCATTATGGCCGATGTCACCCCACCCGTCGGGCTCGCGTCATTTGCGGCCGCGGCGGTCTCTGGCGGCGATCCGATTAAGACAGGATTCATTGCCTTTTTCTACAGCTTACGAACGGCTATTCTTCCGTTTTTGTTTATTTTCAACACGGACTTACTGCTGATTGATGTCACCGCGGCGCAGGGGGTACTGGTCTTTATTGTCGCCACCGTCGCGATTCTGGTCTTTACCGCGGCATCACAGGCTTATTTCTTTGATCGCTGTAATATAGTTGAAATTTTGGTTTTATTACTCATTGCTTTCACCTTATTTAGACCAGGATTCTTTATGGAGCGTATTTCACCATCATACGACACCGTCAACGCGTCTGATTTTGTATCAGCATTAGCAGATGCCCCGACTGATCGCGAGATGATTGTAGAGATTAGCGGCCTCAGTGATATTGGCGAGCCGATTACTTTCTATACACCATTGCCGATTGCGGGGGCATCAGCAGAAGAGCGTCTAGATAATCTGGGTGTCACCCTAATCAACAAAGACGGCAAAGTCATTGTTGACGATGTGACCTTTGATTCTCCTGCCAAAAAAGCAGGGCTAGACTGGGATCAAGAAATTCTAAGCGCAAGAATTCCAAAAGCCAGCTACTTACCCAAGGAGCTACTATACATCCCAGCACTCGGCGTGTTGGCTGCGATTGGCTTCTTACAGGCAAAACGCCGCCGCAAAAAGCTTGCCGCTGCGACTATCTAATGGAGAAACGACATGTTTAAGAATGTATTACTTGCTATCGACTTAAATCACAAAAACCAGCATCAGGCCGCGATAGACGCGGCCAAGCAACACGCTGAAATGGGCAGTCAGTTGTATGTTGTCTCTGTCATCCCATTAATCGAAACCGAAGGATTTGTCTCCTCTTTTCTACCACAGGGCTATGACAAAGCACTCATAGAAAAAGGGCAAAATGTGTTGCGTGAATTCACCCAAACACACCTGAGCGGCGTTGATAATATCAAACACTTAGTGACGCACGGCAAAGTCTACGAACGTATTGTAGAAATGGCTGAACAACTGAGCATTGATTTAATTATTACCACTGCCAACAACCCAGTTGATCCAAAGCACCCCAACAATTTTGGACCTAATGTCGCCCGCATTTCACGTAATGCGGGATGCTCGGTACTGATTATTCGATAGCGTGTCACTGGTCGGTTTGACCAGTTGACTTTAATAATTTGTGTTGCCGATTAGTTAGCCTATTGGTGAGCCGATTATTTAGTATTGGCTACATATTGGCTACGCATTGATCGCGTATTGATTAGGGTTGGTTAGGGCTTCACAAAAAAGTTACGAAGCCAACACGCTATTTATTGCCTATTCGTGGTAAAATCCCTCATTTAGTGACTACTTTAGATGAGGGATTTTTTATGACCAAGGTCAAGCTTTCTTTAGCGATTACCCTGGCGCTGGCTTTTTCTAGCCACGCACAAACCAACACAAACACCATCCCACCTGCGCCGCAGTCCGCGCCAGGTCAATGCCATGCACTGGTTAATGTCCCTGCAAAGCTCACCTCGACGGTTGCCGAAATCATCAGCCAAGAAGCGGGTGAAACCCTAGAGGTCATTCCCGCCAAATACGAATGGGTAGAAAAACAAATCCCTATTTCAGAGGAAGAAAAATCCTTTGAAATCGTGCCAGCCACCTATAAAACCATCGAAGAACAAGTCTTGGTTGAGCCTGAGCGTAAGGAATTTGAAATCATCCCCGCTAAGTTCGAAGAAACCAGCGAAGAGATTTTAGTCAAACCCGCCATACGTGTTTGGCAACGCGCCCAAGGCGGTGCAGCAGCACTCACGGGGGAAGTGATGCGTTTGGTAGAAATTCCCGCCGAATATGAAACCGTTGTCAAGCGCAAAATGGTTGCCCCACCACAAATACGCGAAGTCATCATCCCTGCGGTTTTCGCAAGCGTTGAAAAAAAAGTCGTCGACACACCCGCTACCACTCGTGAAGTATTGATTCCCGCTGAATTCAAAACCATTCGCGTTAAAGAATTAGTCGAAGAAGCGCAAGAAATCAGAACACCAACCCAAGCAGAAATGCAACAAATCACCAAACAAGAAGTCGTAGAAGAAGCCCAATTCAAGTGGCAACGCGTCCCTTGTGAAAGCGATTTGAACGAAGAAAACATTATTGCGATTCAAAAGGGGTTGCGTGCCGCAGGCTACGACATCACCGCGGATGGAAAATTTGGCGCTGGCTCACTTGAGGCACTAGAGAAATACCAAGAGGCCAAAGGGCTTGCAAAAGGTGCGATTACTATTGAGACCATGCGCAACCTCGGCGTTAACATTGATTAATCTGCTGACTAATCTGCTGGCTAGATATTGACTAAACGCTAAGCGCCACGGCAATATTGACAATCGTGGTAACCGTGACAATCGTCAATATCAGCCTATGCCGTCCTATATCAGCCTATGTTAACCTATGCTAGCCAATCAAATACCAGCCAATAAGATGCCAGCCAATAGCAAAATGAGTCTGCGTAATGCAATTTGAACTCCTTAACACAGACGACCACGCACGCCGTGGTCGTCTGACGTTGTCGCGTGGCGTGATTGAAACACCCGTGTTTATGCCAGTTGGCACGGTAGGCACAGTTAAATCACTCACCCCGGCAACACTCAAATCGTTTGACACGCAGATTATCTTAGGAAATACATTTCATCTTTACCTGCGCCCTGGCTTGGACGTCATTCGCGCCCACGGCGGATTACATGGATTTATGGGATGGGATAGACCCATTCTCACGGACTCAGGCGGATTCCAGGTATTTTCTTTGGCTAAAAAGCGTAAAATCAACGAAGCGGGCGCTATTTTCGCATCGCCCGTGGACGGTAGCAAGGTCATGCTATCTCCCGAAATTTCCATGCAGATTCAAACAACACTCAATGCCGATATCGTCATGATTTTTGATGAATGCACCCCGTATCCCGCCAGCAAAAACACCGTCAATGAGTCCATGCAACTCTCACTGCGCTGGGCGGCCCGTTCTCGTGATGCGTTCGACCAACTCAACAATCAAAATGCATTGTTTGGCATCGTTCAGGGCGGTATGCATGCAGACTTACGACAAGAATCAGCATCCGCCTTGCAAGATATCGGTTTCGATGGCTATGCCCTTGGTGGACTCGCGGTTGGCGAAGACTTTGCCATTCGCAATGAAATGGTGTCACACATTACACCGATGCTACCAGCTGACAAGCCACGATATTTGATGGGCGTTGGAAAGCCCAAAGACATTGTTGAAGCAGTTAAACGAGGGGTTGATATGTTTGACTGTGTCATGCCCACACGAAACGCGAGAAATGGCAGCTTATGGACACAATTTGGTGAGTTAAAAATTCGCAATTCACGCTATAAAATGGACACAAATCCGCTTGATTCTGATTGTTCGTGTTATACTTGCCAAAATTTTTCGCGGGCTTATCTCCATCATCTGGATAAAACCAAAGAGATACTCGGTGCACAACTTAACACCATCCATAACGTGCACTACTATCTAACCCTGATGCAACAAATACGAGATGCCATCGAATCTAACCAATTTGACGCGTTCTGTGAACATTTTTACGCGCAATATGCGGTTGGCATTACGCCATAAATTGATAAAATAAACAAACAAAAACCATTATTTTAGAGAGGTAAATGATGATTTCTATTGCACACGCACAAACAGCAGGCCAATCAGGCTCAGGCGAAAGTTTCACGACATTAATTATGTTGGTCGCGATTTTTGCGATTTTTTATTTTTTGGTCATTCGCCCGCAACAAAAAAAACAAAAAGAACTTCGTGGTCTCATTGAGGCACTCAAAAAAGGTGACGAGGTACTAACCGCTGGTGGCATTGTCGGTCGCATTGTTGACTTAGACGAGCAATTCATCGACCTTGAAATTGCGCCAAACACCACCATTAAAATGCAAAAGAATACGGTGATTAATTTGCTCCCTAAGGGTAGTTACAAAGGTGGTAATGGTGGCAGTGGCAAAAACCAAAAATAACCCGACATCAATACAATTAAACACAAAATAAACTTAATCACGCAATAAAAACGCTGTTATGCCAGACAGGTTAGTTTACCTGTCTTGGTTTATTTCTATGGAAACGACACAATGAAACACTACCCACTTTGGAAAATTGTCTTAGTCTTTGCTGCCATCGCACTCGGATTCATCTACGCTTCGCCGAATTTATATCGCGATCAACCAGCGATACAGCTCAAACCCATTAGCGAGCAAGACAGCCTGAATCTTGCCGAAGGAAATAAACAACAACAAATAGAGACCTTACTTAACAACCAGCGTATTGCCTTTGAAAAAATCACGGTTGGCGAAGACAGGCTGATTGCCATATTTCCTGATGCCACCAACCAAGCCCAAGCCAAAGCCGTTTTTGAAGCTGAACTGAGCAGCCAATACTATACAGCACTCACACTAGCACCCAATAGCCCAGACTGGTTACAGTCTCTGGGGCTAAAACCCATCAACAAAGGACTCGATTTGCGCGGCGGCGTTAGTCTGTTGCTTCAGGTCGATACCAGCCTGCTCATTGACCGCATGTCCGATACCAACCTACAAGACATCAAAGCCATGCTAGACGATGCCAGCATTGCCTACAACACCCTAAACCGTCAGCCCAATGGGGCCATCGACATTGCACTGGTTAATGCAGACGACAGAGCCAATCTGCAAAACCTGTTGTTTGAAAAGCGCCCCGACTTGTTAGTCACGCCAGATTTACAAAACCCGTCTAAATTAATCGCTGGCATTAGTGATGCAGAGCTCGAAAGACGCAAGCAAATCGCCGTTGAGCAAAACACCGTCACCTTACGGACTCGGATGAACAGCATTGGCGTTGCCGAGCCTTCGGTTACGCGCCAAGGCAGCGACCGAATTGTTGTCGAATTACCAGGTCTTTCTGATCCCAACGATGCCATCGCACTAATCCAATCAACGGCAACCCTCGAATACTACATGGTCGACGAAGAGTCGACTTCGTCAGGGCGCGGGCGGTTTGGTGTTAAGTTTTTGTACGACGAGAATAATCAACGGATTGCCCTTGATCGTCGTTTAATCATCTCAGGAGACAACATCATTGATGCCAGCTCATCCTACGACCAACAGCAAGGGCAGCACATCGTCTCGGTTGTTTTGGACGAAGCAGGCGCATCTAAAATGGGCGAAAACACACAGCGAAATGTCGGCAATCGCATGGCAGTTGTCTTTATCGAGTACAAACCCGTTCAGGAAAAAGCCGAAAACGGAGACACCGTCACCACCCTGCTCAAAGAGGAAAAAGTTATTTCTGCAGCAACGATCCAAGGACAATTTTCTAAACGCTTTCAAACCACAGGGAACTTCACCGCCACTGAAGCGCGAAATTTGGCGCGCAGCTTACGCTCTGGTGCACTTGCAGCCCCTGTATACGTCATTGAAGAACGCACCATAGGACCTAGCGCAGGCGAACAAAATATCCGCCAAGGAACACTCGCTATTATTCTCGGGTTTGTCCTCGTGATGATATTTATGGGGCTATATTACAAAAAATTCGGTCTCGTCGCCATTACCGCCTTGTTACTTAACGTCATCTTTATTATCGCGTTACTGTCCTTTATCGGGGCAACATTGACCTTGCCGGGTATTGCAGGCGTCGTTTTGACGATGGGGATGGCCGTGGATGCCAATGTCCTCATATTCGAACGCATCAAAGAAGAACTCAGGCTCAATAAATCGCCCAAAGAAGCCATCCAGTCAGGCTTTGATAATGCCTTCTCAACCATTATGGATGCCAATATCACCACCCTTATTGCGGCAGCTATTTTGTTCGCCTTTGGTACGGGGCCGATCAAAGGGTTTGCCGTCACACTATCGATTGGCATTCTAACGTCTATGTTTACCGCCATTGTCGTGTCTCGGTTTATCATCCATTACTGGCTTGATAAAAAGAAACAAATTAACGCACTGTCTATATAATTCAGGAGAAAGCCATGCAATTCGTATCAAAAAAATTAGCGAACCTGGATTTTAATTATTTGAGCAAAGTTAAAACAACTTTCTTTATTTCGTTGATTTTAATTGTCATTAGTATCTATTCATTATCGACTCAGTGGTTAAATCTAGGACTTGACTTTACGGGCGGTATCACTGTCGAGTTACAAGCAACACAAAATGTTGACACCGAAACCATTCGCAACACACTCGCTGAAAAAGGCTTTCCTGATAACCAAGTTGTCCATTATGGCACAGAAAGCACGATTCAAATTAAAATCCCACCCACACTAAATCAAGAAAGCGATGTCTCGACCGAATTACAACACGCCTTGGCTGACAGCGGTTATCAATTTACCTTTCTCGGGCAATCCTTAGTCGGCGCACAATTCGGGCAAGAGCTGGTTGATAAAGGGCTTTATGCGCTCATTATTGCCCTTGCGGGGATTATGCTTTACGTATCCATTCGCTTTCAATGGAAACTTGCATTGGGCGCGGTTGCCGCTTTGGCACACGACCTGCTGATTACACTGGGTTTTTTCTCGCTGACACAAATTGAGTTTAACTTAACCGTCCTTGCCGCGCTACTTGCCGTACTGGGTTATTCTGTCAATGACACCGTGGTTGTATTTGATCGTATTCGAGAAAATTTTCGCCTTATGCATCAGGAAAACGAATTCAATATTACCAATCAATCAATCAACCAAACGATGCCAAGAACATTAATCACATCAACCACAACGCTACTGTCGGTTGCTGCACTGGCGATTTTTGGCGGCCCTATTTTGTTTGGTTTTTCTTTGGCGTTAATTGTCGGCATCTTAATCGGAACGTATTCGTCGATATTTGTTGCGAGCGCTTTGGCGATGCAGCTTAAGCTTAGCAAAGACGACCTAACCCCCAAAGCACCTGAAGACATTGATGATTTACCTTAAAAAAATCCCTGATTTATTCAGCGTTGCCTTAAGCAAAGCTCCCACTCGCCAATGACCCAATAAATAGTTAAGGCAAAAAATAGCTAGGCAAGAAAAAGCTACGCCGTTGTGGGCAAAAACGCCGCGACACAATCATTCAAAAAGCGCTGACCCTGAGCGGTTGGCGCAATCCACTGACCTTCCCATGTTAATAGCCCAGTGTCGACCAGTTTCATCAAAACAGGGGTTAGCGTATCCAATGAAACCAACCCACGGCTTGTTATTAAGCTTTGATTAAAGCCACCACAAAGCCGCAGGGCATTTAGCATAAACTCAAAGCCTTTCTCAGCGGTTGGCACTGGCGTTTCTTGACGTAAATTATCTGCGGCTAAGTATTGTTTCGGATGCTTAGGCTTTAGCGTACGAATGATGGTTTGACGGCCATCAATGCCTTCACCACCCGTTGTTATTTTTCCATGCGCGCCCGCACCAATACCTAAATAATCACCGTATTCCCAATAATTGACATTGTGCGCCGAAGTGCGCCCCTTTGTCCAAGCAGAGACCTCATAACGTCGAAACCCTGCTTCAACAAGCCTTTCACTGGCCAGTTCAAATGTGTCAATTATTTGGTCTTCTTCGGGTAGTCTAGGGGGGCGATGCGCAAAAGCGGTATTGGGCTCGATGGTTAATTGGTAATACGATAAATGTTCAGTCTCTGCCGCGATGCCTTGCTCAATATCGGCAAGCATTTGTGCAGCCGTCTGCAAAGGCAGCCCAAACATTACATCTATATTGATATTGTCAAAGCCTGTCGCCTTAGCTATTTCAACCGCACGTATTGCCTCGTCGCGATGGTGTATTCGCCCCAACGCTAACAATTGTCGATTATTAAAACTTTGTACCCCAATCGACAGGCGATTAACACCCGCTTGTCTATACGCTGCAAAATGGGCAGCATCCACCGTGCCTGGGTTGGCTTCTAGGGTAATCTCTGTATTTTTATTGATACTCAGCTGCTGCGCTACGCCGTCCAATAAACGCGCTATACTCGCACCACTAAATAAACTCGGTGTCCCGCCGCCTATAAAAATCGATTGCAACGGTCGCCTTTCTGTAAATCGGCTAACATCACTAGCCAAATCCATTAATAAGCGATCAATGTATTGCGATTCGTCTGGGGCTCCCTTTAGTTCGTGCGACTTTAATTCGTGCGAATTAAAGTCACAATAAGGACATTTCTGCACACACCAAGGGATGTGAATATACAAAGAAAGTGGGATAGCATTCATAGTGGCAGTTACCGAAAAAATACCACCATTGTAGACTATTTATTTAGCAAATCCTATAAACCCAAGCAAAAGTATCTGATGCTTTGCTAGTACAAGCTAGCTAACGCCTATCCGTCTTTTACTACAGTCTGGTTTTTTCTTTTTTTTCTTCGATTTCTTTGCAATCGATACACAGCTCAGCCGTCGGTCGAGCTTCTAGGCGTTTGATGCCAATATCAACACCACATTTTTCGCAATACCCAAAATCACCGGTAACAATGCGCTCCAATGCAGCATCGATTTTGTAAATCAATTTTCGCTCACGGTCACGCGAACGCAGCGTCAACGAAAACTCTTCTTCTTGTGAAGCTCGATCAGCGATATCTGCCAATTTTGATGTGTCTGACTGTAGATGCACTTTCGTATCTGATGCGTGATCTAAGATGCTTTCTTTCATCGACAATAACAGCTGTTTAAAATGCGCCAGCTGGCGAGCATTCATATACGCTTCATTTTTTTCTAATTGATAGCTAGCGTTTTTTAGTTCGTGTTGCAGTAATTCCATTTGGCACCTCCCACATAGTGGGTCATCGCGGTTAAAAAAGCACAATATAACGGTTTTTTGCACATTTGACTAACGTTTTTTTGTTACATTATTATGACATCGCTTGTCAAGCCTTTTCCGCCTTACCCTGATGCGGTTTAACCATATTTTTCCTTAACTCGCCACCCCATAGACAACCCATAAGCACCCTATAAACACCCTGCAAGCAGCAAAAACAATGAAAAATAAGCCCCTAGCGAAAACCCAAGCGAGAAGAAAACCAAGGAAAACTAGCACGTGTTTTAAAAAAGGTGTGTTAAAATAGCGCTTCATAAAATGGCATAAAACCCAAGTAGGGTTAAAACTAAAATGGAAAATAACACAATTACAATAAAACGATTTAACAGAAACGTCATCTTCGCTGCCTTTATCACTGTCTTATCCGCACTGATGCTTCCTTCGTTAGCCCGCGCGGATATGGTTAAGTGTGTTGTTAAAAAACACCCCGAAGTGGTGACCAATTACTTTGATTCGGGCGATACCAAACAAAGAGAAAAATGCCTCACCACGCCTGAAGTCATCATCACGGCAACAGGCGAAAAAATAAAAACCCAATACAAAGCCCCTACTGGCAATGCCTATAACACCAATGCGACCAAAGCCGAGTTTGAGCCAGTCGCCGCCAAAGATGTCAAACCCATGGGCTGCAGCGGCTCTGGTGGCACGGTCAAAGTCAACGGCAGAGTCTTTCACCTCGATCCCGCCGCGTTATGCGAAAAATACGGCGCAGGTGGCAAAGGCTCTATCAGCAAAGGCTATGCCGCTAGTCACGTCAAACTCAATGGCGTTGATGCCAATTTCCGCAAAAAAATTTCCGCCTACGTTAACAAAATGGCACGCAAGCACAACATGGAGCCCGAATTTATTCATGCCGTTATTTCAGCTGAATCCGCCTACAAACCCAACGCAACCTCGCATGCTGGCGCCATGGGTTTAATGCAACTGATGCCGTTTACCGCAGAACGTTTTGGTGTCAAAAATGCCTATGACCCTTATCAAAACGTTGAAGCTGGTGTTAAATATCTACGCATTCTTTATGATGAATTTGGCACGCTTGAACTTGCCGCCGCTGGTTATAACGCAGGCGAAGGCTCTGTGCGCAAATACAATCGCAGCATACCACCATTTAAAGAAACACAAGCCTATGTCCCAAAAGTCATGGCCTTTTACAGAAAATACAAACAGAATCGAACACTGATTGCACTTAATTAAACTTATCATTAAATGACGCCATCACGCCTCGATATCCGTATTCATCCTAAGTTAAAAACAAGCAAAAGATAAACCATAACCCAATTATTCACTGAGTCTACTATGATGAAACTTATCAGACACGCTGTATTTTCGATGGGCTTAATCATGAGCCCATTTTTTTCGCAAGCAAGCGAGTTCGAGGTCAATAATTACCTTAGCGCCAAAGCTGCGATTGCTGCTGGCGCAGATATCCGTGCAATTGAATCACTGACCGCCCACCCCCTTTACCCTTATTTAGCGGCGGATTTTTACCGCCAAAATTTAACGCGAGATGCTGATATCACCGCGCTATTTACAACGCATTTTGATGCGCCACCTGTACGTCGATTACACGACACATGGATACTGCGCCAATTTGATTTAGGCAACTTTGATACGATCGTTAAGCACTACTACGACACGGGCGACCAAGCTGCCAACTGTGCCTATCGAAGTGCATTGCACCAGCTAGGCAACCACAAAGACGCGCTCGTCGATATCGATAAAATCTGGTTATCACCGCGTTCCATTTCTCACTATTGCGACACCATTTTTGGTGCTTGGGAACAGACGAATCAGCCTGATTATATTTTAAAACGCGCACGATTAGCCTACCACGAAGGCAATACGGCGTTTGCGCAAACCATGGCCGACAAACTTCCAGAGCAAGCTCCTATTTTTTCTCGATTTATTGGTTTTTTAAATGCGCCAACAACGCTACTTAATTATACGCCCGAGCAGCTAACAGCGACGCCACTACACCGCGATTTATTGCCTAGCGCACTAGAAAAGCTCGTCAGAATTGATTCGGTCAAATACACCCCGTTTGCGACACAGTTTGCCACACAGTTCAGCGACAATAATAACTACCAAGCTATGCTGAGTAAACTCACTCTATTTTTGGTCAATCGCCATAATTCGCAAGCACTAACCACCTACGCACTAATGACGCAGCCAGATGAAGACGCCACCGAAGCGATTACGCGTTATCTTGTCATTAATCGCCAGTGGGACAAGCTGCGTCAACTCACCGAAAATTCACCCAAAACTAACTTAGTTAATTATTGGCGCGGACGTGCTTTTGCAGCACTAGGCGATGATAAAAACGCCAAAGCCCACTACCAACTCATTGCCAATAAACGAGATTATTACAGCTTTCTCGCTGCGGACAAACTCAATCAACCTTACGAATTTAACCACGAACCAATCAAACCCGTTGCTGAATTACAAACAGATCTCAGCCGCAACCAGTCGTTGATTCGCGCCAAAGCATTTACCGAAAACGGCGACCACACTAACGCTACGCGCGAAATCCTAGACATCGCAAGCAAGCTCGCGCCACCTATGGCGAGACAGCTCGCGTACTGGCTTAATCAACACAGCTATCACCACGAAGCAATTATTGTGCTTGGCCGCATGCGCGATTGGAACGACACCGACGTTAGATTTCCCAGACCTTACGACTCGTTAGTCGATGCAGCATCGCAACTCACAGGCGTAGATGCCAACTGGATTTACGCTATCATTCGCCAAGAATCATCAATGAACCCACGTGCCGTTTCCAGCGCTCAAGCACAAGGGTTAATGCAGCTCATCCCAGGCACTGCCAGACAAATGGCCACTGCCTATAACATCACGCTTAATTCACAAGATATTTTCAACCCGAGCATCAATACACAGCTTGGTGCGGCTTACCTAAAAAGCATGCATAATCGATTTAATCATCTCGTCCTTGCAACCGCGGCCTATAATGCGGGTCCTGCCAGAGTGGAGCAATGGGTTAGCTTTGACACCAGCGATATAACCATCTGGATAGAAGCCATTCCGTTTAACGAAACCCGCAAATATGTCAAACGCGTCTTAGAGTACAAACAAACCTACGCGCAATTGCGACAAACCACCTTACCCAGCGTAAGCGAACTCATCAACTTAAGCGCTAATTAACGCCTTGATTGAATGATGTTTTTTTCTATTTTACCCCGCTAACCAATTGAACTAACTTTGAACTAACAATTAAAGGATTTAATCATGCTAACTCAACACCCTGTTTTGTCAACTGTTTTATCACGCCGCTCTCTACGCCACCCACTGCTTGCTTTTTTACTGTTATTATGCGGATTAGCGACTAGCATCAGCCGCGCTGATTTTATTGCCGCTGTTATTCCTGGCAGTTTTGTAGATTATTCCGCAGCCTACCTCGTTATCTCTGGCGAAGCAGGCACAGCAGGAACCATCACCAATAATGCAGGTTTTAACTTGCCTTTTACCATCGGCGCAACACAGCTCATTGAAATCCCCATTCCGCAAACTGCATTTGTTGGCAACCCTGACGTGCTGGGGTCTGTTGTTCAAGAAGCCCTATTCATAAACGCTGACAAACCAATCGGTGGTTATATCCTAAGAACAGATGATTTATCATCCCGACCCGCTCCACCCCCTTTGGCGACAGACAGACACTTTTCATCAGAAGTGATGCCGCTATTAAACACCAATCAACTAGGTACTCGGTACCGTGTCCTACAATCGACTCGCGCCAGCGGACCTGCCTTTCGGGCTGATTTCGTTGACCGAAGTATCGCCATTGTCGCGACCCAAGACAACACCAGCGTCACCTACACACCAAACGAAGATTTAATCACCCCAGCAACTCTTGCTGGCACACCAGTTACCACCACACTAAACGCTGGGGAATCGATTGTATACAGCAGTGAAAATACCCCAGCAGCTATTATCGATAGCAGCGGCGGACTGGTTGAGTCTAGCAAACCAATAGCCGTATTTACTTACATTAGTCGAGGTTTTGCACCTCAAATTAATGCCGTGCCTCTCCCTATTTTGGGGCGTAGCTTGCTAGGCATGCAATTACCGCCAAGCAGTTCTTTTGGTACGGAATTTGTCTTTGCAAAAACGCCATATAGCAATGATAACACTGACCCTAGCACAGGAGATGACATTATTCACGTGGTTGCCGACCTAGACAACACTGAAATTCGAGTTAATGGCACCCTAATTACGACAATCAATGCAGGCGAAAGCTTTAGCATCAACGGTGCTGACGGCGTAGAAAGTGCAGTAATTGAAACCTCCAATCCTGTGTTGGCTGCGCAGTATGTTCGTTCGCAAGGTAGTGATAATTTTCCTGGTCCCGCTGTCACATATTTACCACCTGTTACCCAAACCGCTAGTCGCTACTTATTTAACAAACAAATCAACGCCACGGCTATTTACACCGAAGAATACCTCAATATTGCGATTCCAACCGCCGCACTAGCCAGCTTGGCAATCGACGGAACAACGGTTGACACGTCTAGTTTTATGCCTATTGGCACGACAGGCTACAGTGCGGGCAATATTCTCATACCGAGTGATGTCGGCGAGATTACTGCCAGCCAAAGATTCACCGCAACCATTGTGGGTTACGGCAATAATTCGCCTTATTATGGCAATTACTTATCTTTACCAGTCGGCCTATCATCACCTACAAGCAAAATTCCTGCCTTGACGCCGTGGTTTTTATCCCTTATCGTTTTATTGCTTGGCAGTATGGCCGTGCTTTATCGTCGCAAAACCCAATTCTACTAGAACCCATCTATCATGACGCATAAAATCGTGTGTGTCGGGCGCAACTACGCTGACCACGCCAGCGAACTAGGGAATGCGATTCCTAGTTCGCCTGTATTATTTATGAAGCCATGGGACAATTTGGCTGACCTCACTAAGCCCATACAGATCCCAACACACTTAGGCGGAGTCCATCATGAACTGGAAATTATCGTTGAAATTGGCCAACCGCTCAAAGCACCTAGCAAAGAACAAGCCAGACAAGCGATTCGCCGCATCGGATTAGGGCTAGACTTAACCTTACGCGACATCCAGAATGAACTAAAAAACAAGAGACTGCCTTGGGAACGCGCCAAATGCTTTATCGGTTCATGCCCAATTGCTTGGGCAACCATTGATACCACATTAATCGATTTAAATCACCTGAGCCTTCGATTTTTCAAAAACCGTACTCAACAACAATCTGGCAACAGCGCACAAATGCTGTTTTCTATTGTCGATTTAATTAGGGATATCAGCCGCCAATTTACCCTGCAAATGGGCGATATCATCATGACAGGGACGCCTGCGGGTGTTAGCACCCTTTCTCAAGGTGACCAATTGCGATGTGAGCTTTGCTACCACCCAACAACTAACACAACAACGCACACAACAAGGCACACAGCAACTAGTCAAACGCTATTGACTATCGATACAACCGTTGTCAGCCTTACTTAAAGCATCTATTTTTTTAGCATCCTTTTCTGATTGCCCACCCACTCATTGTTCATCCACTTGAGCAACCCAAATTAACACTCAACTCACCCAAACCACTCCACTGCCGTTAGGTTATTGAGCATCAGCGCGTTCGGCATTAGCGTTCGGCATTAGCGCTCAGCATTAAACCATATTGCGCAATTAATTGCATCACGTTCTCCGAAGAGATACCGCTGTGCGCTAAAAAGTGGGGATTAATTAACGATTGTCGACGCCCATACTGTAGCGGTTGCGCTGTTTTAAAGTCAAGCACTTCACCGCCGACCGCCTCCAGTATACAATGCCCCGCTGCGCTGTCCCATTCACTGGTATCCCACATTTTGGGATAAATCGCGGCACGCCCTGTCACCAAATCGATAAATTTCAGTGCGCTACCACGGCGATAGCAATCATAATCACCAAGGACACTCAACAACTGCCGCATCTTATCACTGGGGTTATCCGCGCTAATCGCGACCCGAAACGGCGCAGTGGGCGCGCTCTGTTTCAGCGAAACCACGCCAGCTTGATCACATTGCAAAACACCGCGTGAGCTATCGGCAAGCCAAGCACGCTGCGCTACTGGCGAATAAATCAAACCAAACACAGGGCGATGGTGATAAATCAGCGCAATACAAATACAAAAATCATCGGTTTGATTAATGAATCCTTTGGTCCCGTCTATCGGGTCTATCAGCCAATAAACAGGCCAGTCTAGCCATGCATTACTTGCGGGTAAATTTTCTTCGCTGAGCACAGGATAATTGGCAATTTCAGCCAACCCTGCCTCGAGACACTGACTAGATTCCATGTCGGCAATCGTGACGGGGGAGCCGTCGCTTTTATGCGTAATATTAAGCGAAGACTGGTAGTAACGCATGACACATTGCGCTGCTTTTCCCACCAACCCCAGCGTTTGCTCAACCTGCTTGTCATTCAAAATAATCATACCACTATTATAGCGAAATCTCGGCACTGATTGTCAGAATAACTGGCCTTTTCCTCGGTTTTTTAACACGGTACTTTGGGTTGTGCTTTGGGTTGCGTTTTGAGCTGAATTTTTAATCTAATTTTGAATCCAATTTCTAGCCAATTTTGCAACCTGCCTTGTTGTTTTTGTGATCTTGTTCCTATCATTTATTTAACTTTAACTTATCGTAATTACAGTATATACTGTAATTACGATAATCTTAGTAGGAAAAGCCATGAATTTACCACCGCTCATACAAAATTTTGTCATTCATTTCGGTGAAATGGGTTCACGCTGGGGCATCAATCGCACTGTCGGACAAATTTACGCCCTGCTGTATCTATCGGATCAGCCAATGCACGCTGATGAAATTGTCGAGCAGCTGGGGTTTTCTCGCTCTAATGTCGCTATGAGCTTAAAAGAGCTCATGGGCATGAATCTTGTTTTACGCCAACATCTACCTGAAGACCGCAAAGACTACTACGCCACGCATGATGATGTTTGGGATATTGTCCGTAATTTACTGGAAGAGCGCCGCAAACGAGAAATTGATCCTACATTGACCATGCTTCGTTCTGTGATTATGGAAACGCCCGCCAGCGAAACCGAAAAACAGGCACAAGAAAAAATGAAAGCCATGCACGATATGATCGAAATGCTGACAGATTGGCATGCAGAAATGCAAAAAATGGAAACAGAAAAACTCATTAATCTGTTAAAAATGGGCGCTAAAATCTATCAGGTTTACCTCCTCAAAGACAAAGTAAACCCTTTTGCTAAAAAGAAAGATAAAGCGGTCATCGAAACACCCCCTAACAACCCATCGGAGTAAACCATGGAATTTGATGCCTTCATGCTATCGCGTATTCAGTTTGCCGCCAACATCACGTTTCATATTATGTTTCCATCCGTCACGATTGCGATGGGATGGATTTTACTTTTTTTCAAATTACGCTTTAACAAAACGGGCGACGAAGCATGGATGCACGCGTATTTTTTCTTTACTAAAGTTTTTGCCCTTAGCTTTGCCATTGGCGTTGTCAGCGGCATTACCATGTCATTCCAATTTGGCACGAATTGGCCAGGTTTTATGGAAGTTGTCGGCAATATCGCAGGCCCGCTCCTTGCCTACGAAGTGCTGACCGCTTTCTTTTTAGAAGCCACTTTTTTAGGCATTATGCTCTTTGGCTTTCGCCGTGTGCCAGGCTGGCTACACACCACCGCCACGTCGCTGGTCGCGATTGGTACAACCGCATCCGCTTTTTGGATTATCGTGCTCAATAGCTGGATGCATACACCGACTGGATTTGAAATGATTGCCAACGATACTGGTCTAATGCAAGCCCACGTCACAAACTGGTGGGAAGTCATTTTTAACCCATCAATGCCTTATCGATTTATTCATATGCTACTGGCCTCTGGACTCACTGCATGCTTTTTGATTGCAGGGCTGTCTGCGTATCGCTTGCTTCGAGCCGACCCCTCGCCAGCCGTATTAAAGGCACTAAAAACCGCATTATACAGTGCTGCGGTGCTCATTGTTATGCAAATTATTGCAGGACATGAGCACGGCCTCAACACCAAACAATACCAGCCCGCTAAACTCGCCGCCATGGAGGCCGTCTGGGAAACAGAGCGCAGTGTACCGTTTGTGCTATTCGCCATCCCTAACGAAGCCGAGCGCCGCAATGATTTTGCCATTGAAATCCCCTATGCTGCCAGCCTCGTTGTTACCAGCTCTCTTGATGGCGAAATCAAAGGACTGAACGAATTTGATGTGCATCCACCTGTTGCGCCTGTATTTTTTGGATTTCGAATTATGGTGGGTATTGGCATGCTAATGTTGCTCGTTTCTTGGATAGGAAGCTATCACTTAACACGCAACAAACCCCTTAAAAAATGGTTTTTATATATCTTGGTCGGCATGACATTTGCAGGCACCATTGCAACCATCGCCGGCTGGTATGTGACTGAAATTGGTCGCCAGCCTTGGTTAGTCGAGGGGGTATTAACGACTGCAGATGCACTGGGACCAATCTCTGGCGGTATGGTATTTTCAACCCTGATGATGTACTTAGGTGTTTATGCGTTTTTGACGGTTGCTTATATCGCCACGTTATTTTATCTGGCGAAAAAAGCCGGCGACGGATCCAGACGAGACCCTGAAAAACTGGTTGCCGAAGGTGGTGAACGCCATGCATACAGTGCAAGCGCCACCACTGACTGAGATTGTCCGCAGCTTAGACAACAAACAACAAACATGACAAGAGGATAATATGATTCAACAAGCATTGACCGATGGCACGTGGCTACCCTACACCTTTGCTTTTTTGATGGGTTTGTCTATGCTAATTTATGCCGTCTTAGACGGATACGACTTAGGCGTGGGCATGTTAATCGATCGCGCGACAGACGACGAAAAAGACACGATGATTGCCTCAATTGGGCCGTTTTGGGATGCTAATGAAACTTGGCTCATTCTCGGCGTGGGGCTGCTGCTTGTTGCCTTTCCTATGGCGCACGGCGTTATTTTAACCGCGCTATACTTGCCCGTTGCCATCATGTTATTTGGTCTTATTTTTCGTGGCGTATCGTTTGACTTTCGCGCCAAAGTACCAAAACATAAAAAAAATCGCTGGAATAAAAAATTCTTTTACGGATCACTACTCACCGCACTGGCACAAGGGTTTATGTTGGGGTTTTATATCATCGGATTTGATACCAGCTTGGCAGGTTTATTGTTTTCGGTGTTAATTGCTGTTGCACTGGCCTCTGCGTATTGTTTAATTGGCGCTTGCTGGCTTATCATGAAATGCGAAAAACAACTTCAAGTCAAGGCGGTGCGCTGGGCAACTATCCACACGATTGGGTGCGCGGTCGGTTTGGCTGCCGTTTCTGTCACAACGCCACTAATGAGTGAGCGTATTTTTAACAAATGGTTTGCATTCCCAGAGCTACTTTGGCTGGCGCCCATTCCTGTCCTGACAATCGGGTTGTTACTGAGCCTGTTTTTACTACTCAAAAAACTCCCCATGCAAAACGACCGTTATTGCTGGCTGCCATTTGTGATGACGATTGTCATTTTCATATTGGGTTTTTTGGGGTTGGCGTATAGTTTTTTCCCGTATCTAGTGCCTGAAAAAATGACCATTTTACAGGCCGCCGCCGCACCCGCTTCGTTAAAAATTATGCTCGTTGGCGCGTTGATTGTCTTGCCGATTTTAATCGCCTATACGTTTCTTGCCTATCGAATCTTCCATGGCAAAGCGACGGAATTGCATTATGATTAACTAACGAGATTTATTCTTGACGTAGCCTGTCTATCAAGCTTAATAAATCTTCGCCTTGTTTTACCTTGTCTAAGATGTAATACAGACCAACTGATGAATTTTGACCTAATAATTTAGCGTATGCCGCTTTTGCACCCTGATAATTTCTGATATTTTGCTGAGCATCGTCACTCCAAAATTTACTGGGCTTATCCAATGCAGTAACACGGAAAAATTCCGCCGACGTAATAGTCGGCAAATCTATATAGTGATGGCGAAAATCAACTTGCAAAGCTGCACCCTCATCAAACCATGTCGGTATTTCCATCGTCCTTTTTAGATACCCCAATCGCGCTAAAATTTCAGCATGAACCAATTCATGCGCAACCACATCAATACCGATTTTATTTGCATCCAAGATAATATAGCTTTCCCACGGCGTTAAATAAGCAACACCTGGAATGCCTTTTGGCAGATTTAGCTTGGTAGCTTCCTCATCATCAGAAACAAATAGAATTTTGGGATTTGCGAGTGGCTCACCATAGTAATCCGTAACTCGCTGTCTCGCCTCCGAGATTAAATTAATGGCTTTTTTTTGGTCTTTTTCCGAAAACTTTTTTTGTGTATAGATTTCATCCGCTATTTCAATAAACCCGAAAGAGTCAATAAAAACAAGACGTATCATATAACTATAATAATAACCAACCAGCAAAAAACCTGCTAATAATACAATAAGACTAGACTTAATCAACTTACCTTTCATTTTACAATCCTTGTCGGTTCAAAACGCTTTTATCCGAGGGAAAAATATCAGCAGGGATGTCAATGCCTTGGGACTGTGCCAGTTCGACAAAGCGCTGGTAGTTTTCGCTTGCCTTTGCGCTATCACCTAGGGCTTCATAGCCCCGACCAAGCACAAAATACCCATAGGCAGCATTAGCGTCATAGTTGACGATATTGGCGGCGACTAGAATCGCTTCGTTATGCAATTCATAACCCAATAACCACACCGCCATCTGTGTATATTGCTGGATGGTCTCTGCTGACATCGGGTATTTTTCTAGGTAAGCGATATAGCGTTTTGTTGACTCATAGTTAGGCTTAAATGAACTGCAAGCGCTACTAGTACGCCCACTTGTCGATTGTTCTTCTAAACAAGTTATTATTTCGTCCAATGAACGCTCAATATGAAATGTTGTTTTACACTCGCTATCAGATAATAATGCGTCAAAAAAATTCATCACTGGATAGTCAAGAGGGAAATCAACTAATTTCCGACATTCGACAATAGGAAGGTCTGGGTCAGGGCCTTCTCTTCTATAGATAAATATTTCGGAAATGCGCCATGCATGATCGTTTTTTGTATAAGTGACTTCAAGTTCATTTCTATCACCACCCGTCTCGACCCTAACTTGACTGGTTTTTGGGTACGATACGGTGAAAAGCCCTTGTCCATAGCTTATGAATGTAGATAATGCTTTATTTGGGCATGAAAGATAAAACGGGGCAGCGTTCTCGATGTGCTCAGGATAGTCCTCTTCATAAGTAATGACACAATGCTCATCTTGGAAAAAAAATTCTTGGGAAACATGCTCTTGAGCCGCCACCAGATTGGTAAAACAGATAATAAAATAAAACCATAAATTTCGTATCATGCTAACTTTCAATTTTTAAATTCCTAGGCAGTTATTACTTTTAAGAAATACACGCGCTATCTACAGCTTGCAACCGAAATGCATTCGCTACCTTAGTACAATAAAAAAGGCCCGAACCAATAACACGGGTTCAGGCCTCGATACTGACAGCTAA
Organism: Ostreibacterium oceani; assembly: GCF_009362845.1. Lineage (NCBI taxonomy): Bacteria > Pseudomonadati > Pseudomonadota > Gammaproteobacteria > Cardiobacteriales > Ostreibacteriaceae > Ostreibacterium > Ostreibacterium oceani. The sequence continues at coordinate 294,470 of NZ_WHNW01000002.1, forward strand.
TCGGTTTACGTTATCTACACGACAACGTGCGACCGTTATGATGATTTGATATTTAGCTTTTCCTTGATTCTCGCAGCACGTCCCGTCAATGAACGCAAGTAGTACAACTTGGCACGTCTGACGTCACCACGACGCTTGACCTCGATCGAATCGATACCGTGACTGTAAGTTTGGAATACCCGCTCAACGCCCTCTCCGTGTGAAATCTTACGCACAGTAAAGGCAGAATTCAATCCACGATTTCGTTTGCCGATGACGACACCTTCAAATGCCTGAAGTCGCTCACGGTTGCCTTCTTTTACCTTAACCTGCACCACTACTGTATCCCCTGGCGCAAAGTCAGGATACGTTTTGTTCATTTGGGCTTGTTCAATCTCGTTAATTAAATTGCTCATCGTGTACTCCACACTTATTAGTTTCTATATTGTTTTAAGAAGTCGTTCAAAAGACATAAATCTGCTTCAGAGAGCGCCTTCTTGGCAAATAAATCTGGTCGTTTTAACCAGGTCATTCCCAGTGCCTGTTGATGTCGATAAGTCGCAATCGCTTGATGATTACCGCCCAACAACACTGTAGGAACAGATTTGCCAGTAACCGTTTCCGGTCTCGTAAAATGCGGATGATCCAATAACCCTGTGGCAAACGAATCATATTGTGCAGACTCGTCATGCCCCAACGTCCCTGGAATTAACCGTGCAATACTGTCAATAACAGCCATTGCTGCGATTTCTCCGCCACTTAATACAAAGTCCCCTAAGGAACATTCTAAATCAATTTCATCATCGATAACCCGCTGATCGATGCCTTCGTAGCGCCCACATAATAACACTACATGGGGTTTTTTGCTTAGTTTTTTCACCAAACGATGGTCTAATCTTTGCCCTTGCGGACTCAAATAAACCCGATAACCGCGACCGTGCTCTGCTTTGATACGTCCTAATGCTTGCATCAAAGGCGGCGCTTGCATTACCATGCCAGGTCCACCACCATAAGGTCTACCATCAACCGTCTGATGCACATCGCTAACAAAATCTCGCGGGTTAACTATTGACAGCGATAAAATTGCTTGCTTTATCGCACGTCCTGTCACGCCATAAGACATTGCTGACTCTAGCATCTCAGGAAATAGACTGATGACGTCAATCCGCATCATCTGCTTCCCAGTCCAGCGTCCAATCAACTATCATTTTGTTTGCATCCAAATCCACGGATAATACAAAATAATCAGGCACAAAGGGAATCAAAATCTCCTGTGTTTCTTTTGTATCACTATTTTCATTAGTGACAACTATCACATCGTTGGCGCCTGTTTCCATCAAACTAGAGATGCTACCAAGCAATTTGCCATGCAAGTCAAAAACCTGCAACCCAATCAAGTCGTCCCAATAATATTCTTTGTCGTTTAGCGCTGGTAACTCACTGCGTTTAATAAACAGCGATTCGCCAATCAAATGTGCCACTGCTTCGCGAGAGTCTACGCCATCAATATATCCAACAACGTATTTGCCCTGTTCGCGTATCGACGAAAAAACCACAGCGCTTTTGGATTCACCAACATAAAAAGTTTTATATTGACCAATTCCTAGACGTGGCCGAGTATAAGAAAATAACTTAACCCCACCACGAACACCAAAAAAACTACTGACTTTACCCAGCTCGATGTATTTATCCACGGCAACCTGTTACCACGAACACACCAATCGCTAAATTTAGGCCTGTGCTTTTTTGTAATCTTTTAATAAGCTCGCAACGCGGTCGCTTGGCTGGGCACCTTGGCTAATCCAATGCTCAACTCGCTCAACGTTAATTCTGAGTTTATCGGCTTGCCCTCGCGCTACTGGATTGAAAAAACCAACATTTTCAATAAAGCGGCCATCGCGTGCACGGCGGCTATCTGCCACGACTACTTGGTAAAAGGGCTTTTTCTTCGCGCCACCGCGAGAAAGTCTAATTGTGACCATTAATAACCTCAATCAATGTAAATAAAGGACGATAATTTTACCGTTTTTCGCGTAAAAATAAAGCATTTATTTTATTTATTTCGCATACCCGTATTTTTGTTATGCCTAAATCGGCTAATAAAATCGGCTGCAGACAGCCCAACGCCATCAGCAACCTATTTTTACTTACTTTACCATTATTTTAACTTATTCATCAGCCCTGGTACTTTGCCCTGCATTTTATTGGCCATTTTCAACATTTTCCCCATTTTTCCTGAGTTAAAATTAGCCATTTGCTTTTGCATTTCTTTAAATTGCTTGAGCATGCGGTTTACCTCTGGGATATCAATCCCGCTTCCCGCAGCAATCCGTTTTTTTCTAGAGCTTTTAATCAGCTCTGGGGTTAACCGCTCTTCGGGTGTCATCGCATTAATAATTGCCACCATGCGACCAATTTGTTTGCTGTTTAATTGCTGATCTCTGACCTGCTGCGGAATTTCACTCATGCCAGGGATTTTTTCCATTAACTTTGCGATATCCATGCCTTGCATTTGTTCGAGTTGATCTTTGTAATCAACCAACGTAAACTTTTGCCCCGATTGCATTTTTTTAGCCAGCTTTTCGGCTTTGTCTTGATCGACTTGGTGCTGAATATCTTCGACTAAAGACAGCACATCACCCATCCCCAAAATCCGTGATGCAATCCGCTCTGGGTGAAATGCCTCTAGCGCGTCGGTCTTCTCACCAATACCTAAAAATTTGATTGGTTTACCCGTGATATGGCGAATCGACAACGCAGCACCGCCACGTGCGTCTCCATCAATTTTCGTCAATATTACGCCTGTTAACGCCAGTGCATCATGAAATGCCTTGGCGGTATTGGCGGCATCTTGCCCCGTCATGGCATCGACGACAAATAACGTCTCAACAGGATCAACTGCGCTGTGAATTGCCTGAATTTCCGCCATCATTTCAGCATCAATATGCAAGCGGCCCGCCGTGTCAATAATAAGCACATCCAGTGTTTTTTGTTTGGCATACGCCAAGGCACGCTGCGCGATATCTAGTGGTTTTTCGTCAGCGCTACTCGGGATAAAGTCAGCACCTACTTGGCTCGCAACGGTTGCTAACTGCTCAATCGCTGCTGGTCGGTAAACGTCTGCCGAAACGACGGCGACTTTTTTATGCTCTCGTTCAATCAATCGTTTGGCCAACTTTGCTGTACTGGTGGTTTTACCCGAGCCTTGCAAGCCCGCCATTAATATTACCGCTGGCGGCTGTGCACTCAATGCCAAGCCATCATTCGCCTGCCCCATGACCTCCGTTAATTCTGCATGCACAATCTTGATAAATGCCTGTCCTGGCGATAGCTTGGTATTAACTTCCGCGCCGATGGCTTTGTCTTTAATCTCGGCGATGATTTGCTTAACGACGGGCAAGGCGACATCTGCCTCGAGCAACGCCATGCGAACATCGCGTAACGCTTCCTTGATATTGTCTTCGCTAAGGCGTGCTTGGCCTTTTAGGGTTTTAACGGTTTGCTGTAAACGCTGACTTAGATTTTCAAACATAATTACTCTATTTGCATTCGATTTGTTGGAATTTATTGGGATTGATTTGGCTTGAACCAAGTATTGTATTATATTATAACCGATAATGCGGCGAAAGTTTTAACAAATATACCGCTTCTCTGCTACGCACCTGTCACAGCAAGCAACAAAGCAAGCAAACACAGCAAGCGGCACAACAAACCCACACAAAACACAACCTGAACGGAGTTTGCCATGACCAACCAACCAGCCCCAGCATCTAGCGCCGAAAACACCAATGCCAAAAACGTACTCGGTGAACCGCTACAATCCTGCTGTTTTGCACCCATCACAGGATTTTATCGCGATGGCTATTGCCGAACAGACAAATACGACATCGGCGAACACACCGTATGCACCCAGATGACGGAAACCTTTCTCAACTTCTCTAAACAAGCGGGCAATGATTTATCAACACCACGCCCCGAATTTGGTTTTCCAGGGCTAAATGCAGGCGATCGCTGGTGCGTTTGCGCCTTACGTTGGTTAGAAGCGTATGAAGCAGGCTGCGCGCCACCCGTTATTTTAGCCGCTTGCGATGCCAGCGTGCTCGATAGCATTCCGCTATCGGCACTGCAAGCCCATGCCATCAAAGCAACCCACTGAACGATAACCGCATGCGCTTTCAATTCGAACACAGTTACCAGCAACTGCCCGACTGCTTTTTCAGCCGTGTTGCCCCGTTGCCTGCCAGTCAACCTTTGCTGGTTATATTTAACCACGCATTAGCAAACACGCTTGGCCTAGATTGGTCCGCGTTGAGCGATGAAGCAATCGCCACTGCTCTCAGCGGTGTAACGCTCCCAGAAAATGCCGACCCCATTGCCCAAGCTTACGCAGGGCATCAGTTTGGACACTTTACCCAGCTTGGTGATGGCCGCGCGCATTTATTAGGCGAACATCGTACGCCCCAAGGCGAGCGCCTAGATATCCAGCTCAAAGGTGCTGGCCCTACGCCTTATGCTAGGCGTGGTGATGGTCGCGCAGCGCTTGGCCCTATGTTACGCGAATACCTCATTAGCGAAGCCATGCACGCGCTAAACATCCCGACCACACGCAGCCTTGCCGTCACGGCAACTGGCGACCCCGTCTATCGCGAGGATGTCCTTGCTGGCGCGGTACTGACCCGCGTTGCGCAGTCACACTTACGCTTTGGCACCTTTCAATATACTGCCAGCACGGGCCAGCCTGAGTTTACACAACACTTACTGAATTATGCCATCAATCGACATTTTCCAGATTGTGCAAATCATGACAACCCTGCCTTGGCTTTTTTACAGGCGGTTTGCGATAAACACGTGACACTGGTGACTGACTGGTTGCGCGTTGGTTTTATCCATGGCGTCATGAATACCGATAACATGACCATATCGGGCGAAACCATTGATTACGGCCCTTGTGCGTTTATGGATACATACCACCCAGACACCGTATTTAGTTCGATTGATCGCCAAGGTCGCTATGCTTTTGCTAATCAACCGACGATGGCGCAATGGAATTGTGCGCGTCTAGCCGAGACTCTACTGCCGCTAATCGACAGCGACACGGACCAAGCTATTAAACAAGCCGAGGCATGCGTTAACGGCTTTAGCAATCAATTCACCCGCGCGTGGCGACAAATGATGGCTAATAAACTAGGGTTAATCGACAGCGAAGCCCAAGACGATTCGCAAAACAATTCCCAAGACAATTCACTCATTGAGGATTTGTTACAGTGGATGCAGACAAACCAAGCCGACTACACCAACACGTTTGTTGCGTTGACGGCTGAACACCTCCCTGACGATTCGATTTATCACACACGCGAATTTCAGCAGTGGCACAGCGCTTGGCAAACGAGAATTGCACCTCACTTACCCGCCGCCAAACAAACAATGAAAGACAATAACCCGCTCGTTATTCCTAGAAACCACCAAGTAGCGCACGCCCTCAGCGCAGCAGAAAGTGGCGACATGGCGCCATTCATGGCGTTATTGTTCGTACTACAAAAACCGTATCAAACAACCTCAGATACCAAAAAATACCAATCCCCGCCTGCGGCTAGCGAACGCGTATATCAGACTTTTTGTGGCACATGAGCCACATTGCCTAGTACGTTTTTAATTCACTCGCTATTGCGCTAATGGCTGTTCTAGCTGCCCCTCGGGTGGTTGCTCGGATAGTTGCTCGGATGGTTTTATCAAAACCGACTGCCAAAAAGGCAACATAATCGCATAAATTTTCGGTTGCGCTGCTACGTTGGGGTGCAGCCCATCGGTCTGGCTATAATCGGGCTGACCCACAATATCAGAAAACGCATCGCCTGAGAGCAAAGGCAATTCAAACGTCTCGGCTAGCGTTGCAAACACCTGCGCAAACGCTTGACGAAACGGCGCGCCGTAATTTTGTGGCAAATCCATACCAATTAGCGCTACCTTAGCACCCGCTTGCCGTGACAAGACAATCATCTCGCGTATATTGTTTTGCATGGCAGGCAACGACAGCCCGCGCAAGCCATCGTTTGCACCCAGCGCCAAAAACACCCAGTCTGGCTGGTACTGCACCAAAGCATCTGGCAATCGCGTCAATCCATTTGCCGTTGTATCACCGCTAATGCTATCGTTAATCATGATTACTGGTGGTTTTTGCCGCGCCAGCTCAGCCGCCAACATTGATACCCAATTTTCATCATAGGGCAATCCATAACCTGCGCTCAAACTATCTCCCATTAATAGCACGCGGATACTTTCTGCGGGTGGCGTTACCGAAACATTCGTCTCCGCTGAACTAGGCTTGGCAAACCCCAGCACCGCTAAGCAAATTGAAACAAAAAATAATATTTTCGTACAAGCACAACGCCCAAACATCTGATAGACTCTTTGTAATAATATAATCATGGCTACATAATAAACGAAAATCTCGCATGAATACATCTCAAACACACCTCGTCGCCAAAAATTTATCCCAAATAGTCACCATGGGAGGCGATAAACTCGTCTTGCTAGAGCAGATTAACCTAACCATCGCCAAAGGCGAAAGCATCGCCATTGTTGGCGTTTCAGGCTCGGGAAAATCGACTTTACTCGGCTTACTGGCTGGACTTGAATCCGCTACCGAAGGCGATATTTATCTCGCAGATCAACACCTTACTTCAATGAATGAGGACCAACGCGCCCATGTTCGGGCTAGCCATGTCGGATTTATTTTTCAATCATTTCAATTACTACCTAACCTCACTGCGCTGGAAAACGTCGCACTGCCGCTAGAGATCCTCAATCGTTCGCATGATCAACAATTAGCCAAGGCGATGCTAACACGTGTGGGGCTAGCCAATCGACTGCACCATTACCCCAAACAATTATCTGGTGGCGAGCAACAACGCGTAGCTATCGCACGTGCCTTTGTCACGCAACCTGATATTTTATTTGCCGACGAACCCACGGGCAACTTAGACCAACGCACTAGCCAAAGTATCGAAGCGCTCTTGTTTGAACTAAACCAAGAAAACCAAACCACCTTGGTGCTGGTCACGCACGATAACGACTTGGCCGCCAAATGCCAGCGTGTTGTGAATATGCACGCTGGGAAACTCAGCGAACTAACCGAACACAAACCGACACAATAAAACCCGCATAAAAGCCCCATAAAAGCCACATGAAAGCCGAATTACGCCAACAAGCCATACGCTGGAATCTTCTGCGTTTTGCGTTCAAACAACTGTATCGCGAATGGAAAAGCGGGCAGTTGTGGGTATTAACCCTCGCATTAGTCACCGCCATTGCCAGCCACACCGCCATCGGTCATTTTAGCGACCGAATTGGCCGTGCCATTGCCAGCAATGCAAATAACCTAATCGCAGGCGATTTAATTGTCTCTTCGTATCGCCCATTTGAACCAACGCTATCAGAAAAAGCGCTCGCCATTGGTGCAAACGTTGCTGAAAAACGTAACTTAACCACGATGAGCAGCGCCAATGACGCGTTTTTATTAGCCAATATCACTGCGGTAAGTCCAAATTACCCACTAAAAGGCGACATTCAAATTGCTGACGCTTTATACGCAGACGCCTATGCCGTTAAACATCCACCCAGCCAAGATGGCGCGTGGGTAGATGCCCGTATTCTAACCCAGCTCGATTTGGCGATTGGTGATACGCTTCGTCTCGGCAACAAAGACTTTACCGTCACCAAAGTCCTCATTCAAACGCTAGACAGCAGCGGCGGATTTTATAACTTGACCCCACGCATTCTAATCAACCTTAATGACCTCGGTAGCACAGGCATCGCCCAACCCGGCAGTCGTGTACAACATCAATTGATGTTTACAGGGGACACGCGACAAATCGAATCACTACGCACAGCCCTAACACCATTACTCAAGTCTGGCGAACGCTTACGCAGCATCGACGAAGAGCGCCCTGGCATCGCCCAAGCCTTGGACAGAGCCAACCAATATACTGGGCTGGCCAGCCTTGTCGCGCTATTGCTCGCTGCGGTTGCCGTTGCAGGCAGCGGCCGCCACTATATTCAGCGCCATTTCGACACCAGTGCGCTTATGCGCTGCATTGGCGCATCACAAGCGTTTACCGTGAGTACCTTTGTTATACAGCTTCTCGCGATTGCCTGCTTGTGCGGCTTGCTCGGCAACTTACTGGGCTGGAGCATTCAACAAGGACTCATCTGGATGATTCGTGATTTATTACCCAACGACATCCCCGCCAGCCGTTTCAACACCGTTATATCTGGGATGCTATTGTCTTTTATTATGCTACTGGGTTTTACTTTACCGTCACTTATTCGCCTCAAAAATGTCTCGCCCAGCAAAGTGCTACGCAATGATTTGCTGCCACTACCTTTGTCCTCATGGCTAACTTACGCAGGCGCAGTTGTCCTGATTGTGGGGTTAATGTGGCTATACACAGGCAATTTAACGCTGACACTTAGTGTTACGATAGGCGCAGCCATTGTTCTCGGCGTGTCAATTTTAATGATACGGCTGCTGTATCAATTACTGGGGCGATTACTCCCCTATTTCCCAAACGTGATGCGCCCTGGCATGCGTCATTTTTTACGGCGTAATTGGACAACTAGCGCACAGACGATTGCATTTGGTTTAACCATTATGGCATTAATGCTGATTTTTTCGATACGAACTAACCTCATTAACACTTGGCAAACCAGCGTCCCATTGGATGCTCCCAATCATTTTGTTATCAATTTACAAAAAGACGACAAAGCCGCCTACATCGAATTTCTGCACAAATTAGCCATCAAAGAAACACCGGCATTTCCTGTCGTTCGCGGGCGCTTAACGCAAATTAATGCGCAGCCTGTCAACGAAGTAGTCAGCCAAGAAAACCAAGACCACGAGAGCATCCGCCGTGAATTAAACCTCACATGGGCAACCGAACTACCGGCTGACAATCGTATTACACAAGGCAGCTGGTGGCATAAAGATGAAGCGCAGCCCCTCGTCTCAGTCGAAGCAGACATTGCCAAAGATTTAAATATTCGTATTGGCGACCAATTGACATTTGTCACAGGCGCCAAAACTTGGCAGGCACAGGTCAGTAGCTTACGTGAAGTCGATTGGGGTAATTTCAAACCTAATTTTTATATGATTTTCACACCAGCCACGCTAGATGGATTGCCGAGCACATGGCTGCATAGTTTCTATCTACCAAAAACAGAAAAACATCAGTTAGTTGACTTAGTAAGGCTATTTCCTGCCGTTAGCGTGATTGAACTCGACATCGTTTTAGCACAAGCGCGTCATATCATTAACCAAGTGACACTCGTGCTACAAGCCTTGTTGTTATTTGTTTTGCTCGCGGCCTTTTCTGTTACCTTATCAGAGCTAAAATCCAGTCTCAGCCAACGTATCCGCGAAGGCGCGATCATCCGCACACTCGGTGCGGGCAGCCACCAAATCCGACTGGCACAATGGACTGAATTTGCCGCCATTGGTGTGTTCTCAGGGATGGTTGGTATGCTCGGCACTGACATTATTAACCGATTAATTTACAAACGATTATTTGACATTACCTATGAATCTAGCTTGCTTATGTGGATTACCGTGATTACACTATCAGCGCTAATCATTGGTTTATTGGGCGTTTACAACAGCCGCGAGGTGATACGCAATTCGCCTATCACCAGTTTGCGCGACAATTAAAAACCGCCCATCACCCCAAGCAATTTCATCGCACTAACTAAATAGCCCCCTATCGCCTAGGTAGCATGCGCCGCAGGTTGCCATAGATTCGCCATGGATTTTCAATGGATTTGCCATAGATTCGGGGGGATAGATTCGGGGCAGCGCGTCACTTAATGTGAACAGCCACCCGCCGAATGAACGTGACCGTGGGCAATTTCCGTTTCAGTCGCTTCGCGAACAGATAACACGTCAACATCAAAATGTAATACTTGGCCTGCCAGCGGATGATTCGTATCAATGGTGACAGTTTCGTCATTGACTTCGATGACGGTCACGACCTCGACTTGTCCGCTGTCAGATTGCGCTTGAAACTGCATGCCCACAGCGATTTCATCAACATCGACGAATGCTTCTCTTGGGACGGATTGCTTTAATGCGTCATTGACGACACCGTAAGCGTCTTCTGGTTCGACGCGGACTTGGACTGTTTCACCTGCCGCCTTTCCAGTTAAGGCATTTTCTAAACCAGGGATAATATTATTTGCCCCATGCAAATATTCCAACGGCGCATCAGGTCGTGATGCCTCAATGGCATTTCCTGCTTCGTCTGCTAATTGATAGCCAATACTGACAACACAATTTTCGCTGATTTTCATCTTCACTCCCCTGCCAATACTGGCTTTACTTCGTGGCTTTAGTTTAATAGTTTTATTTTCGATTATTGATTGGCTAATCCGCGAGTTATCCGATTAACTTAACGGCTACGACTGATGCTGTTCAAACCACTGTTGGTGCAAAGCCAATTCGCTCGCATCAACAGGCACTGGATGAATCGATATCGACTCGAGATGCTGCCCTTCTGCATTGCTTGATTGTGCTTTATCCTGCCTATCAAATGACAGCCCCAACCCCGACTGTCCGCCTGTCATCATCAAATAGACCTGCGCTAAAATTTCAGCATCTAGCAACGCACCGTGCAAATCTCGGTTAAATTGCGTAATCCCATAGCGCTTGACCAATGCATCCAAGCTCGCCCGCGCGCCTGGGTATTTTTTTCGCGCCATGGCTAGCGTATCGGTGACCTCGCACAGCGTTTCAATGGTTTGGTCACGACCCAATAATCTCAGCTCATGATTCAGGAACCCTACATCAAATGGCGCATTATGAATAATCAGCTCAGCACCCTCGACAAAGTCTAAAAACTCATCGGCTATCTGCGCCATCACGGGTTTATCTAATAAAAACGCATCACCAATGCCATGAACGCCGAACGCCCCTTCATCGACTTCGCGCTCGGGATTAATGTATTGGTGATAATAATTGCCTGTGAGCTCACGGTCGTGCATTTCAACCGCACCAATTTCAATGATACGGTGACCCGCCTCGGCGGGCAAGCCTGTGGTTTCTGTATCGAGAAATATACGTCGCATCTGATGCGTTAATCCAACTTGCGGTGGCGGATATTGAGTTCTTTTAATTGCGCCTCAGAAACGGCCGCTGGGGCATCGGTTAACAAGCAACCTGCGGATTGCGTTTTCGGGAAAGCAATCACTTCGCGAATCGACTGCTCACCCGCCATCGCCATGACGAGCCTATCCAAACCAAACGCCAGCCCACCATGCGGTGGACAGCCGTAGCGCAGCGCATCTAATAAGAAACCAAACTTCTCTTGCGCTTCATCAGCCTCAATACCCAGCATAGAAAATACGGCCGATTGCATGTCTGTATCATGGATACGCACCGAACCACCCCCAATTTCCATACCGTTTAGTACGATATCATAAGCTCGAGACAGTAATGTCGTGGGATCGGCTTGGGTTAATTCATCAACGTGATTCACCTGTGGCGCAGTAAATGGGTGGTGCAGCGAGGCATAAGATTTGCTCTGTTCATCGTATTCAAACATAGGAAAATCAACCACCCAAAGCGGCGCCCACTTATCGGCAACCAATCCTGTATCTTGCGCCACTTTAATTCTAAAGGCACCCATCGCATCATTGACGACCTTGGCTTTATCCGCCCCGAAAAAGACGATATCGCCATCTTCTGCACCAACAGCCTGCATAACCGACAAAGCAACCTCGTCACCCAAAAATTTCACAATCGGCGATTGCAGCCCCGCCGCGCCTTGCGCCAAATCGTTGACTTTGATATACGCCAATCCTTTAGCGCCATAGCGCGCAACGTAGCCTGTGTAATCATCAATTTCTTTGCGCGTGAGTTTGTCGGCAGCGCCTGGCACTCGTAATGCCACGACACGGCCGTCTGCCGCATTGGCTGGGGCTGAAAATACCTTAAAATCACAATCCTTAACCAAGTCGGCAATCTCAACAAATGCCAAGTCAATCCGCATATCAGGCTTATCCGAGCCGTAATAATGCATGGCATCGGCATAGGTCATGCGCTGAAATGGTTCGGGCAAGTCCTCAGACAACACCGTTTTAAACACATAACGAACCAATGATTCCATCATGCCCATAATATCGTCCTCGTCCATAAAGGAGGTCTCTATATCCAGCTGGGTGAACTCGGGCTGACGGTCGGCGCGCAGGTCTTCGTCACGAAAACAACGCACAATTTGGTAATAGCGATCAAACCCAGACATCATTAATAATTGCTTAAATAATTGCGGCGATTGCGGCAGTGCAAAAAAATGATTCAAATGCGTTCGCGACGGTACTAAATAATCCCTCGCCCCCTCTGGTGTCGCTTTGGTGAGCATGGGGGTTTCAATTTCTAGGAAGTTTTCTTGTTCTAAAAAAGTTCGCATCGCGTGCGCGACTTTGGATCGCAGACGGATGTTGTCTTGCATACGCGGGCGACGCAAATCAATATAGCGGTATTTGAGGCGATGCTCCTCTGAAACGTCGTCCGTCAACTGAAATGGTGGCGTCAAAGCACTGGATAAAATGTCAACCGCACTGACGTGAATTTCAATCTCACCCGAATCTAACAATGGATTCACCGTGCCATCCAAGCGATCGACCACTTCACCCGTGATTTTGATACAGTACTCATTGCGTACTTTATCTGCCAAAGCAAACGCATCGCCTTGCTGGGGGTCAATGACGACTTGTAAAATGCCAGTCGTGTCACGCAAATCAATAAAAATCACACCACCGTGGTCTCGGCGTTTATTCACCCAGCCACAGGCGGTTATTGTTTGCCCCAAATGGGTTTTGTTAATTTTTGCACAGTAATGCGTTCTTAGCATGCTACAACCTATATTTGACTATTATTTTAAATTAAACACTCGCTCTAACCGACTCCCAGCCAATACCGCTAGCAACATGCAGCCAATTGCAACATTGCGGTAGACAGCAAAAGAACCAAAATAAGCACCTGCCATGACGGATGAAAATCCGCCGCGGACATATTCCCACCAGCTCATTTGACTATAAATCGTACTTTGAAAAAAATAACTAACGGGTAAGGCAATCACCAACCCTATTGCGCAGTAAATTAAGGTAAGCACTATCCGTATCAACGTCATTCGTACTGATTTCATCTCTATTGATTTTGTCAAAACAATGGCGTAGTATAACGGTTTTTCAAAGGTTTGAGAATAAAAAACATTGGAAAAAACACGGGGGTCACGCACGCGCTTGGTAATAGGCGCTTGCCCAGCCTGCCAAATAAACCGACCCAGTAATGACTAGACAATCGCTGGATTGCAAATTCGATAATGCCAAGGTTAGTGCTGCTTCTGGGTCTGCTTCGCTTAGGATACGTTCAATCGCCGCCCTTTTAGTCACGCCGTCACTTAGTTCACCAGCTGCATCGCTTTTCGTATCATGCGCTTGTAAGCCCTGCAAGGCATCAACAATCAATTCACAGGACAACGACCGTGTAGTGGTCGCCTCGGTCACAATCACGGTTGCTATCATGGATGGTGGTTGCAGAGCAACTACCTGCGAACTAGAATTAGATGCCGCCTTAGATGTCACCTCAGATATATCCTCAGGTATCTGCTTAACGGCCTTGTTAAGGGGGTTGTTAGCCACTTTGTCAAATGCCTCCATCGCCGCATAGACGTTCTTTGTCGCTGAAAACGATACCAACATAACCAGACGCCCTGTCAACCCCAATGCATCCCGCCGCGCCATGACAAACTGTGCCAAATTGGCTGCTGACTGCGCGGTATGGGCGCTATCAATCACAATCAATGGCGCTTCACTGACGACTTCCTCGCGCGCAGGTAACGTTAATGTCGATAAGGTTGTGGCGACGGATTGCGTCATTCGAATGTCCAATGCTTGCAGCGCCGCAACCGCAATCGCCATATTGCGCGCTTTAATTTTTGAGTGAGCCGATAGCAGACAACCCTCAACAGGCCACTGATAACTCGGGGCTTGCGATTGCGCCGATGGGCAGGCGTTGATCGCCGCATTATCGATAACATTGTCGATACGATCGACCGAACAAACATCAACTGACAATTGGTTAGCGATGGTTTTGACCGCATCAACCACAACGGGTTGTTGCGCCCCTAAAATGAGTGGGGTATGCGCCCTCATCACGCCACATTTTTCATCAATCAGCGTTGGCATATCGCCAAAAATATCCAAATGCTCGGCCTCAATATGTGTCAGTATCGCCACCTCATGTACCGATTGATTCACGGCATCCGTCTTTGCGCCAATACCCGTTTCCATTACGGCCATCGCCACCGATTGTTCGGCAAAATAAAGGTACGCAATCGCCGTCGTGATTTCAAAAAATCGAGGTCGCTCATCTTCGTGGTTAATGGTTAACTGATTGGCGGCCGCAAAGACACAATTACCTAAATTCACTAGCGTATCGACTGGAATCATTTCACCGTTTATGCGGATACGTTCGCGGTAATCAAATAGATGCGGCGAGGTAAATAGCCCCACACGAGCGTGTGCTTGCTGCAATGCCGCGCTTAGCATCAGCGCCACCGAACCTTTACCCTTAGAGCCAGTAATAACAACACTACGACATTGGCGTTCAGGGTGACCTAGTTGCTGCAACAGCTTAGCAGTTACTGCACGCGGCGTGGTGATTGCGCGATTGAATCTAGGCGGTAACGCATACAGCGCTGCATAAAATTCGTCTAACGTCGATACACTCGGGTATGACGCTGGATGCTGTTCAGCTTGTTTCCTAGCTTGCTGCTGGCGTTGCTGTTGCTGGGGTTCGGATTGTCGTTTGGGGGGTTGCATCGGGGTTTGCATCGGTAGTTACTCGCAAAAAACTCGTCAAAAGTCATGTCTGGCATGATAGGCTATGCATTGTAGTGCATTATCGCGCGACTGCCAATGGTTGCCAAATGGTTGCCAAATGGTTGCCAAATGCTTGCAAATGGCTGAAAATGGCAACCACCAAGCAAAGACAGACAAAAGACAGACAAAAGACAGTGAAATTCAGCCGATATTTTTGTTTCATTTGCTTTATAATAAGGCTTAAATTCAATTAAATGGCAATTTTAATGGCAATTGATTTGTAATTGATTTGTAATTGATTAAGCGCAAAACAAAAAGCCTATAAAAACCAATAAAATAAACCCAGAAAAAGCCATGAGCCAACAACATACGACAACACCCGACGCCCTAATCCCTGCGCTCAAACTCATCGTAGGTGAGGCCAACCTCCTGCTGTCTGGTGTGCACGATGATGCCCTAACGCCCTATTTAGAAGAGTCCCGGCAACGCGTCAATAGCGTCTGTCAATGTATCGTCTTCCCCTCAACAACAGCCGAAGTCGCCCAAATCGTCGCGACCTGCCGCCACCACAAAACACCCATTGTACCAATTGGCGGTAATAGTGGCCGCTGTCTCGGCGCACACTCGGACGACCCTGCCACGGTAATGCTTAGTCTCAAAAAACTCAATCGTGTTCGCGAAATCGATATAGCAAATCGAACCATCACGGTTGAGGCAGGCTGTATACTACAGACAATTCAGGAAACAGCTGAGAAGCACGGCCTCTTTTTCCCGTTGTCGCTGGGCGCAGAGGGTTCGTGTCAAATTGGCGGTAACCTCGCAACCAATGCAGGCGGCATCAATGTATTGCGTTATGGCAATACCCGAGATTTAACCTTGGGTGTCGAAGCCGTCATCCCAAACGGCACCGTATTTAACGGGCTCAGCGCCCTACGAAAAGACAACACAGGGTATGATTTAAAAAACCTACTCATTGGTAGCGAAGGCACGCTGGGGATTATAACAGCGGCTACGTTTACATTATCTCCCCCTGAGCGCAACAACGAACACGGCTTTATCGCCGTTAACACCATCGAAGATGCCATCACCTGTCTACATCAAACAAATCAAGTATTTACAGGAAAAGTCTCTTGCTTTGAAATCATCCCAAATCTCGCCATGCAGTGGCTAGAAAAACACAGCGATTTACGTTGCCCAATCGGCAATAACCACCCGTGGTATATTTGGTACAAAATTGCAAGTGCAAACCCTGACGACTCGCTGGCAGAGGATAACCTTGCTTGCTTAGAAGCCTTAATGGAAGACGGCATTGTGATTGATGCCACCGTGTCACAAAACGAAGCGATGAAAACCCTATTCTGGCAAATTCGTGAAACCTTGGTCGAGGTGCAAAAATTCGAAGGGGCATCGGTTAAATTTGACGTATCCGTACCCATCTCAAGCGTCGCCAAACTCATTAACACAGGCTATACCGTGGTCAACGACCTCTGCCCTGATATCCGCCCGTATCCTTTTGGCCATCTGGGTGATGGCAATATTCACTTTAACCTTAGCCGCCCCGAAACCATGAGCGATGAGACTTTTGTCAATCATTACAAAGCCACATTAGTCGAGGCGCTACACGATTTAGTTGACGGACTGGATGGCTCATTTAGCGCCGAACACGGCATTGGCAGTCAAAAAATCGCCGACATGGCAAAATACAAAGACCCGATTGCACTGGATATGATGCGCCGCATTAAACATGCCTTTGACCCACTTAATCTCATGAATCCCGGTAAAGTTATCCCGCCATTAAAGTAATCTAGGGGCGAGCGCCAATAGAGCTAGTGCCAATAGAATTAGCGACAATAGAACTGACACCAATACTAACAAAGCCTATCGGCTTAATATCGAAATCCAATACTAATTACTTTGGTCCTAAAACGATAAATACAAAATACACTGGCAACAAAGCAGCATCTAGCGTCATCGCCAATGGCATGAGCACCGCACCTTTTGCTACAGTCCCTACACTGACACCATCAGTATTAACTTCAGGCTGACTAACCGCTATAACAATTTCTTGGCGTAACGGCTGTCGCGGCATTTCACCGTCAATACGGTAGACCCGCCCCTTTAAATATGAAGCATACGTTAATTCACCATCAGGCTGTTCAATAAATCCTAATAAAACAAGCTGATCAAATACTGACCAATCCATGTCAGTCACATCATTTTCGAGGTGCTCTCGATGGATTAAAGTAATCTCACCCGTAATTTCGCCATCGCGATTAATTGAAAAATCATCGAATTTCGGCGTAAAGCTAATCTCACTTGAGAGCAATAATATTTGAATAAACTCCTCTTCAATTTCAAATCGGTAGGCTTTATCACCACTAAGTGCGACTAGGTCAGACGTGTCAGAGCTGACATAAAACCCATCAATTGTAACGTATTGAGTTTTCGAATCTTCTTTTTTTTCATAATCTTTTCGCTCTTCTTCAAGCTGAAGATGATAACCTGTCAGCACGGAAGCACAGCCAGACAACAGCGCACAACCCATTAAGCTAACCGTTAATAATAAAATACGAACCATTTTTACCCCTGCTGTCAATGCTAAAAACCATAATCTGCTACAGGTTAACATACCAACCGCCTAACTCCATTGATTTTTCTCTTTTTATATCAATTCAGATTGAGGTGACACCAAAACTACATTCAGCGACTACATTCAGCGACTACATTCAGTGGCGACATTCAGTGAATAGCCCAACTGTTTACAAAAATGGGCTGGCCAGCCGCACGCAACGTTCAACAAAGCGTTGCAATAGCGGGCGTTTTTGCCATTTTTTCAGATTAACCGATTCACAGTGTTGTAGATAGCTTTGCTGCATGTCGCTGATTTGATTGACGGTGGCTTTGTCATAAATCGCAAGCGCAATCTCCATATTGAGATAAAAACTTCGCATGTCCATATTAACCGTTCCAAACAACGCATAATCAGAGTCAATCACCACCGTTTTTGCATGCAAAAAGCCCAATCGATACTTAGCCAAGTAGACACCTTCGGTTAATAAAATATGGTAATACGCTTTGGAGGCTTGGCTCACCCACCACGAATTATTTTTTTCAGGCAGTATAATGACCACGTCGACGCCGCGCCGCGCCGCATTACACAAAGCAGCCAGCAGGGCTTCGTCTGGTACAAAGTACGGGGTTGTGATGACGATGCGTTTTTGTGCCAAATACATCGCACTGAGTAACGTATTATAAAGCACGTAAAACGATTTATCTGGCGCTGAAGGAATGACCTGTATCAATGCCTCCCCTGTCAATGCCTCCCCTGTCAATGCCTCCCCTGTCAATGCCTCCCCTGTCAATGCCTCCCCTGTGAACGCCTCCCCTGTGAACGCCTCTCCAGCGCGCGGCTGACTGGTGGCAAGGCGACTGGCAGGTTTATTATATTCTGATAAATCAATATTATGCGAAAAATAGGGCTGCACATAATCAATAGTCTCGGCTAACTGCTGGTCATTTTCAACCGCCCAATCCGAATAAAAAACGGCAGTTAACGCCCTGACTGACGGCCCTTCGCAGCGCATCATCGCATCTTTCCACTGTCCTACACCCGCGTTTTTGCCAAAGTAGGCGGGATCAACTAAATTATACGACCCCGTATAGGCAACACGGTAATCGACAATCACGAGTTTACGATGATTGCGTAAATCACTACGCACAAATAAAATGCTCAACCACCCAATCGACAATGATTGCTGGACGTTGACACCAGCTGCCGTCAAACGTTTGGGCCAATCGCTTTTGAAAAACGCTCGCCCGCCCAGCGCATCAACCAATAACTTGCACGCCACCCCACGTTTTGCCGCGGCAATTAACGCATTAAGCACATCATCAACCCGCCCTTCGGCTGAGACAATATAAAACATCAGCAAGCAGGTATGCTGGGCACGATGAATATCATCAATCATATGAGCGATAATGGTATCCGTGTCTTGCAACAACGTAACCCGATTGTTATCGCCGATTGGTAAGAACGTCTTACCTGCACTAATCTGGCTGAGCCGCCAAAAGGGTTCGTTGATACGGCTTTTGATGCGCTGCCTATCCGTTGACGGAAAAGCCCGTTGGCAAAATTGATAATAAAAATCCATGATATCTTCCATGCGCTTCATGCGCTTTTTACCTAACCGCGGCTCACCAAACAACAGATAAGACACCGTACCAATATAGGGCAAAGCAAACAAGACGACTAACCAAGCCATCGCGGATTCTGTCGAACGACGGCTGTAAATAACACGCACACCAAAAAACACGTTGAGCGCAAAATGCCCAATAATTAACAATTCAAACAGTAACTCACTATTTATGCTAGCCATTGAAAGAAACTCTATTCAATCGTAATTTACTCAACCGCATGATAAAAAATCATTTCACAATAAACACATAAGCTACGCATTATCATACAACTGCCTGACTTGACGACCGATTTCCGCAATGCCTTTTTCTAATACGGCCTCATCTTGGGCATAACTCATGCGAATACACTCATGCGCATGACGATAATTCGGCAAATCCGCAATCCCTGGGAAAAAATATTCACCCGGAATAATCAGCGTGCCAGCCGATTTCAGCTGTTGATAAAGCATCGCAGTCGTGATGGGCAGCCCTTCGAACCACAGCCACAAAAAAATCGCTCCTTCGGGCTGGTGAATACGCAGTGGATAGCCGTCTAATTCTTTTTTCAACAAAGCAATCGCATAACGCACTTTGTCCAAATAAAACGGCCGAATAATTTCATCTGATAGGTGCTTCATGGTGTCATTTTGCAACAGCTGTGTTGCGAGCGATGCGCCAAAATTATTGGGCGACAAGCTCACGATGGCATTTAATGCAGACATAGCCTGAATAACAGGTTCATCCGCAATAACAATCCCTGTCCTGACCCCTGGTAATCCGACTTTGGACAAACTAAGGCAAAGAATTTGATTGGGGTTCCAAGTCAGCGTCGCATCTGAAAAGACAATATTAGGAAACGGCATACCATAAGCATCATCGACAATAAACGGAATAGCCTGTGACGCTGCCAACGCCGATAGCTGGTGCATTTCGGCATCGGTTAGCACATTGCCTGTCGGGTTAGTCGGGCGAGAGCAACACATTGCACCAATACGGTCATCTAAATGCAGGTGCGAAAAATCAACCCGATACTTAAAGAATCCCGTTTGCCCTTCGAATGCTGTCGTTTCTATTTTGGCTTTTTGCGAGACAAAATGCTGCCCGCGTGTATGCACATCACTGTAACCAATGTACTCTGGTGCGAGCGGCAGCAGAATTTTCTTTTCACTACCATCGGCATATTCCCCTGAAAACAAGTTAAATAAGTAGAAAAAAGCATTTTGTGAGCCATTCGTCAGCACGATGTTTTTTTCGCTGATCCCCCAATGATAATGCCGATTGAGGTAACTAACTAATGCATCGATAAACTGTGCATCACCTTGCGGGCTGGCATAGCGACCAATATAACGCCCCATGTCTGCCTGAGCCGCCGCAAACGTTTCCGCAAAAATATCCATCGCAGCAGGAATCATTGCGGGATTCCCACCGCCTAGCATATTTATCGGCTGATCGCTTTTCATGGCATCACCCATATCATCCATTAACTGCAAAATCCCACTTTTTTGCGTCATTTTTTCGCCAAACTTTGATAGAATCATCTTGAATTCACCATTTAATTCACCATGTAACCATTAGGACAACCAATTAATGCACCATCATACCATGTTGAAACCCCTCACTGGGCTATTTTTTACACTGAGCTTTTTCCTCGCCAGTTGCGACCGCGTTGAGCCAATCCACACCATCGTTGGCTTTGCCCAAGGAACCACTTACTCGATTAAATTTTGGCAACCCGAATTCGAGCCCGACAACATCCACGAAATACAACGTCTTGTTGATGATGAAATTGCACGCATTGACCAGCTCATTTCCAATTACCGCGACGATTCGGTCATTGCGGCATTTAACCAGATGAAAATCGCCAATCGTCCGATTCAATTAGATGCCGAAATTTTGGCGCTACTAGATAAGGCTGAGCAGGTATACCAGCAATCGAATGGTTGTTACGACCCGACCATAAAGCCTTTGTTTGATTTATGGGGTTTCAAAGACAAAACCCTTGCCATTCCACCTGAAAAAACCCTCACCCATACGTTAGACGCCATTGGGTTTGATCGTTTCATTCGCCAAGGCGACACGTTCACCAAGCCACACCCTCAAATGACGATAGATTTATCCGCTATTGGTCAAGGCTACGCTATCGAGCAACTAGCCACATTACTATCGCAACAAAATATCCATAACTACCTCATTGAAATCGGTGGTGAGATGCTAATCAGTGGGGCAAAGCCAGATAGCAAACCTTGGCGCATCGGTATTGAAAGGCCAGCCCCCAATAGCCAAACCTTTGACGAAGTGATTGAGTTAGTCGGCACGGGGCCACTCGCGGTAATGACTTCTGGCACTTATCGCCATTATTATGATAAAGACGGTAAAAAATACAGCCATATCTTAGACCCTAGAACGGGCAAACCCGTCGAGCACGATACAGTATCAGTCGTCGTTTTACTGAACGATGCCACCTATGCCGACGCGTGGTCAACTGCACTACTTTGCCTGGGCAGCGAAGCAGGAATGACGGTGGCAAATAACGCCAATATCCCTGCCATTTTTTATCGCTTAAATAACGACAATAGTCAAAACAACGCACTCATCCGCTTAACCAGTCATGCAATTAACCAAGACAACGCCCCCTGGCGCATTGAATAATTCCGAAATAGCGACAACACAACCGCCATAAAAACATATCAATAAAAAAAGGTGAAGCATCGCTTCACCTTTTTTATCAAGCATCAATCAATGACGCTTAACATTAATTGTGCTTCAATTATTGGGTTTATTCATCAACTGCACCTTAACACGATCTAACGCGCCGTTTTCAGTCGCTGCCTTCAATCGTGCAGTCATCGCTTCGACATCGCTAGTAGATAACGTTGGCAATAGATCGCCTGATTTCTCGATTCCGCTGCCATTTCGATGATCTTGCCCTAAAAAACGCACTGCTGTCGCGCGATAACGATAATCCGAAGCCGTTGGCATTTCGCCACTGCCAACGATTGCAGCAAATCCTGCAGCATACTCGGCACCACCACCAACTTCTAAGAAGTAAAAATCACGATCGGCAAACTCGATAATGGTTAGATCAACCCCATCGGCAAATAGTTGCTTGGTTACGCGTTCGTTTTGTAATCCAATCGTTCTACCAACCAAAGTGTCTGAATCGACACCAGCGTATACACTGCTATTTTCGGGGTTAGTTGGATCAAAATAGCCAACGACAAGAGCGCCAAAATCAGCAGCATTGTCTTCATTCACCAGTGAATACTGCCAATTCCCACGAGCAGCAAAGCGTTTGGCGGTCGCATCGGTACCCGTACCAATAAACCAGTATTTTTTCAATGTGCTTTGTGCCAGCCGATTGCCTGGGAAATTATTCCACGTCACTGTTGCTGTTTCTCTGTCGGTAAAGCGAATCGTCATATTACCTGCGGGCACATTACCTTCTGCATTGGGTAACTGATTGTTAGCAACGGTATACAACGGGAACGTGCCTGACAATGAGCCGTCTTCATTTTTTGTCAAAAATCCTTCGGTGTTATACCACGTGGGGTTTGTTGAGGCATTGTTGTCGGCATACGAGTAAATCGACATTAGCATAAAGCCATTTTGAAATTCGATTGAATAGCCTGTGCGCCGTTGACCTTCACCAGTGTCACTCCACACGCCTGTAACTGGCTCAAAGGCCTGCACAGCAGTCACTGTCATTAATGCAAGCGACAATACCAGCCATTGTTTTAATTGTGTTCCTATTTTCATTGTTTGTCTCCGTGAATTTACGTTGTGTTAAAATCGTTTAACCTTAAAATCGTTTAATCAATTTATCGATTCAATGGTAGCACATCAAACGACGATAAAATATAAGTGCATTGCAACAAGTTCATTAAAAACATACGCTGTCCATTGGCGCTATCAGTTAGCACTGTCGATTAATCCCCCACCCGCTCGCAAACCAAAAACTCACGGACTAAAAGGGTTTAACAATCACCAAAACAACAATCACGATTAAAAAGACAACGGGGATTTCATTATACCAACGATAGAAAACATGGCTGTGGGTATTGCGGTCTGATTTAAAACGCTTGTAAAAATAGCCCAACGAAAAGTGATACACCGTCAACAGCACGACCAGCAATAATTTGGCATGTAGCCAGCCCATTTGTTTATACGCGACCCACGCATAACCATGCAACAAATACAACCCAAGCACCCACGTAATCACCATGGATGGCATCGTTATGCCATGGTAGAGTTTTCGCTCCATAATTTTAAAGCGCGCGATGGCAGCAGCTTCACCTGCTGCCGTATCAGGGTTTTTCGCAAGATTATCCTGCGCCAAACTATGGTAGACAAAAAGCCTTGGCAGATAGAATAACCCAGCGAACCAACAGACGACGGCGATCACATGAAACGCTTTGATCCACAACATGGCTTAGTCCGTTTTCACAACCAACGGAAGCCCGCTGGCCTGTACTTCATCTAACCCGCCCAAATTGCGCACATTGTGGTAACCTAAGCGTGACAAAGTTTGCAGTGCTATTTCTGCACGCCGCCCTGAACGGCAGTAGAGTTGAATGGGTTGATTTTTATCAATCGCCGCACTAGCGATTTGCTGCGCGATTTCATCATAGGGGATTAACACCGCATCTTGTAAGTGACCTTCTGAAAACTCTGCTTGTGTTCTCACGTCAATCAATAGCGTATTATCTGCTGCCTGCGAAAAATGACTAGACAACAGTACCAGCACAAGACCTGCGCCTAGGGTTAATGTTAGTATGCTTTTTTTAATTGTTCTTATTTGTTTTTTTATCTGTTTTTTCATTTAGTTACCCCTATTTTTTCGACCTGCTTCACTGAATCTATTCTCGCTGAATTTATTCTCGCTGGATCTATTCTCGCTGAATTTAGCCGCGCTACATTTATCCAGTCATTTAATCTGTCTCAATCAAATAAATCAAATCAGCAGACGTCGATACACCCGTTGAAGCCGCCTCTAGTTTTAAGCGGCTATTAATCTTGTATTCTACCAAAAATTCATTGATTGCGCTAAAAAAATCAGACCTTAGACCAAAATATAATTCTTTAGACAGATATTTACCCGCTTCAAAACCAGTCAAGCTAAAATCAAGCACATCTAACCCCACCGAAGAACGAATATCTCGCGCCAAGGTATTCGTGCCAATCACACCACCTGTTTGCAATAGCGCCATTGTACCAAACGAATCACTATTGGGTGGCCGACCAAACAACAGATACGACAAAATAGAGGAATCAGCCATACTGGGCGTCGACGTCAGCGAAATTTCAGGTCTTTTCGCTGTGCCTAAAATATTGGCACCAACCACGATACCCTCGCTCTCAATCGCGCGCGAGGTGCTAATATCCAACGCTGGGTTATCAATGGGACCATTACTGAAAATCACACGTCCACGCTCAATATTGAGTAATTGCCCATACAAGCGAAGCTCACCTGTTTCTACCGCGATGACACCTGCAGCCGTCGGTTGCTCTTGTGGTGCCGCAGTGATATTTAATTCGCCCATCAAACGGGTTTCAATATCAGCACTCGCAACCTTGACCGAATCGCCGAGCTTGACGGTTATATCCATTTCGACAGGGCTTTGATTGGGTTTTTCATCGGTTTGATTATCGGGCAATATGACATCATCAGAGGCATAGACTTTGGTCCCTGTGGATGCTGGCACAATCAACGCCTCTGGAATTAACACCTCCCCACGGACGCTAATTGCATCGGCAAATTGGACGGTTAAATCTGGCGATAAAGCCAGTTTTAATTGGCGTGAATCCGCCAGTTGAAAGTCTTGACCAGCAACGACAAGACTGCCTTGTTGCGACACAGGGTCAAGCTCGCCACTTAGTGTTAACTGCCCCGCCCCAGACGTTGCACCACCATCAAACCCGAGCAATTGATTATCTTTAGCAAAGAGTCGCAGGCGAATATCACGAACCCGCGTGCCATATTGTGGCACATCAAACCGCCCTTTGGTTAGCGCAATTTCACCCGCGATATCAAGCTGTTGATTGAGCTTGCCTGATAAGTCAATTTTACCCGAAACACCGCCTTCGATTGACTGAAGCTGAGGCAAAAAAGGCGCGACAAAGGCAATACTCGGAAAATTTAACTGCAAACTGGCCTGAACTGCTTGTGCCGCCGCATCCTCCATTATTTCAGGCAACCCTGCCAGCAAATTGATCTGACCAACCTCCGCTATATCCAACACGGTTTCTGTCGCTAAACGCTTATCTTGCAATTCAAAGGTTGTCTTTAGTTTGTTGATTTTATGACGCGCAACCCCATTGGTTAACTTGACCGCCAATGCACCGTCTACTGCATGAATTTCCCCTTGGACACGGGGCGCGCCCTGAACAAATTCAACACGAGCATCTGCCGAAAAAACAGCATCTAAATCAAGCAAATCAGGGAAATACTGAGCAAAACTGGCACTAGCTAACGACCGCACAGTGATATCAAAACGCCCTTGATTACCCTTAGTCTTGCCCTTAGTATTGCCATTAGTATTGCCATTAGTATTCCCATTAGCGTTGCCCGCACGCTCATCAATACTCCCATCAATACAAATCGTTGCTTGTTCACTTTTTTTCTGCCCCGATTGGCGCAAACAAAACTGATTTATCTGCTGTTTGTCTGCAGCAAGCACCAAAGCGCTAGGCTGATTCAGCGCCCATGCGCCCGCCTGTTTATCACGCACATTCAATGAATCCACTTTGCCACGCCATGTTTTTTCTGCAACATCCAGCGCGCCGCTTGATTTAACGGCTAACGATTGCTCTGGCGCTGTCATCGCCAGTTCTATCAAATGGGAAGCAAAATTCCCCGTCACAGAGGCCGCCAGTGTTTCAATCGGCTGGGCATTAAGGACTAGCTGTGATGCATTAAAATCCAAATCCATCGCCTCATCCGCTGCCGCGAATGTTCCTGCTGCATCGAATGACGCTAAGCGATTTGCTTGATATGCCAATGCGTTGCCGCTCGCTTTAAATTGTATTTTCGGCGCAGCCGTTGAACCAGTAATCATCAAATCACCTTGCACCTCACCCGCTAACTGGGGCAATAATCGGCTTAGATCAGTGGCATTAATGTCGATTTGCAGGTTGTTTTCTTGTGCTTGTTTTTTCGCCTCTTCATTTTGTACCTCTGGCGTGGCTAACATCACTCGGCCTGTTGCACTGAGCTGATTTTCCGACAGTTGCATATTAACTTCATCCAAGGTTAGTTGCTGTCCAGTCAGCGCGTAATGAATACGCCCAGTGCCTGATACTGGGTATTGTTGCCATTGCCCCGTTAATTCCATCAGCTCTGCCATTATCTCAATCCCCGATGCTGATTCGATCATCTCTGCGCCTAAGTTCGCATTGATACTGCCTGATAAATCGGGGAAAAGCCACTGTGGCTCAAAGCGAATTGCCTGCACATTGGACTGAATGGATAATGGCGCCCAAGTGCCAGTCGCTTGGATTTTTAGTTTTCCGCTGTCATTTGCTTGGTTTTCTGCGGGATCTTCAGGGTTTGCGTCGCTTGTATCGCTTGTATCGATTGTGTGGCTTTCCTGCGCTATTGCTTGGCTTATTGCTGTGTTAAGGGATTTATTCTCTAGTACAAATAACGCCTGCTTTAGATGCCTTGCATCGCCTTCTATCGTCCAACTAAGTGTTGTTGGCGTTGTCGGTGTTGCTAACGATGTAGCACTCGCCTGCGTCGCTTTGTCATTTGATTCGCGTTGCTGCATACCATCTGTTTGTAAAGCACCCGTTACACTATAGGTGTTTTGCTCACCACGCGCTTGTAGCGTCAGCTGTTCAATTGGCAAACTCGACTCCAACCCCAACAAAGCAGCCGTGTCGATATAAGGAGACGCCAGCACAACCTCGTACGCCAGTGTTGGTTGCCAGTGTAAATTGCCTGTCAAGCGAATGGGTTGCGCATTCGGATTAGCGACAAGGGTTAGCGTCTGAAGCCCTGCTTGATTGCCCTTAACATTAACGTCAACAGGAACCGCTGCTGCCAACGCACCAGGCAACAAGACCCCACTGGCATCCACCTGATAATCGTCGATTGTGCCGATTGCTGTTACCATCATATCCGCTAGCATCAACGCAGGTGTGCCCGTATTTTGGTCGGTAGCGCTTTGGTCGGTAGCGCTGTTTTGACCCGTATCGCTTTGGTCGGTAGCGCTTTGGTCGACCGCATTTTGTGCGTTGTGATATAACGGCCATTGCAGCGCTTTACTTTTTATGACAGCCGAAAAATGCTGATTTTTTAGGTGAAATTCTCCTGCTCCTTGAATCGTCTGCCCCGTCACTGCCGACTGGACTTTTAGCGTCGACAACGCTATCACGTTGTCTTTTAAAGCTCCTGAAAATTGCCCCGAAATTTTATCGGTTTGTGGCGATTGCAAAGCAAAAAACCCTGAACTATTGAGTTGCCATGCTTCATGAAATTGACCTGTCAATGTCATAGCAGCGTTTGCGCTAAAGTCTGGCTGCCCTAACACTTCGCCTGCCAAATGCGCTAAATTAAGCGTTGCTTCCACTGTCGGTTCAGTCAATAGGTTTTGTACACTGCCCGCCAATTGCAACTGCACCAACCCCGTGTGCGTCATCGCCACATTTAATGCCGTTTTTAAATTGCCATCGACCGTTATCTGTAATTGATTGGCAAAATCGGGCGTTTCAGTGGTGGTGGCAGTGGTAATTTCCGTGGTAATTTCCAGCGGGCTGTCTTGAGGCGCAGATAAATAAGCATGATCGACGTTTTGCTGCAAAAAAATAGGATAATCCCCCCGTGTTTCGAGATGCCCCGTCAAATCTACATCGATATCTGGGCTTTGCAGATGAAACCTTTGGATTGTGGCGACTTGCGCCACATACGTGAGTGCGGTCTGAAATCGCTCCACATAAAACACAGGCGTTTTCGAAGCACCCATATAAATACGCACATCAGTCAGTTGCACGTCATTTAACCATATATCAACAGGTAGACTCAGGCTTGGCAAGGTGATGTCTGTCAATGAAAAAGCTGGCTTTTCTGGCACCTTCGGCGCATTCTCGCCACTTGTATTTAAGGTGATTTCGGCATCGCTAAGATGAATTACCTCCATCACAAACTGGCGGTTAATGAGCCTTGCAATCGGCAGCGTGACGTCCAATTGTGCGGCCTGTAAACTAAACCCATTTGGTTTTTCATTTGGCGTTTCATTTGGCGTTTCATTTGTCGAGACTGCGGCATCCATAGTCACGGTCAGGGATTTTAGCGTAGCACCACGCGCCAAATCACCCGTCACCGTATCCACTGAAATTCGATACCCACTCAATCGACTGGCTAACGACAAACCATGCTGTAGCCCCGCTGTCGTATAAAAAACAAACCACAAGTAAGCAACAACACCAATAATCAGTACACTCAACGCACCGATTATCCGCAAAAACCATTTTCGCCCATGGCGAGGACGGCTGGTTGGTTGTTTCGTTTCGGTTTGATAGGCAGGCGTCACGGGCAAGTCCGATGAGGGTGTTTTTGGGTCGGGCATGTTATTTGTCATTATTTATCTATCCTTATTTATTACGCATTGACAACGCTTACAAGTCAGGACCAATATTTAAGTGCAACCGCACCGCATCGCCCGTCTCATCAAACCCATGGGCGATATCGACTTTGATAGGGCCTATGGGGGAATAATAATGAAACCCTAACCCAGCACCGACTTTGATAGAAAAATCAGAGGTAAAGGCATCTCCTGCATCGACAAAGGCTGCGATTGCCATGTTGTCTTTGAAGAAATAACTATACTCTGCACTGGCAAAAACCAGTCTGTCTCCACCAATAACATCCCCCGAACCATCAACATCGCCGATAGACTGAAAACCATAACCACGGATTGTTTTATCACCGCCCGTAAAAAAGCGGTAACTCGGTGGCAGCACATGAAAATCATCCGTCCAAGTTTGGCCAATCGCCCCTTTGGTGGTTATTTTATGCTTCTCATCGAATCGCTTAATATATTTTGCTTTGGCAACGGCTTGTAAAAAGCTAATATCACTGATGCTCGCATCCGTCCCAGTCACATACCCTTCGACCGCTAATCCATCGCGGGTATTCAGCGGATCGTCGGTTTTATGATAAATCAAATGAAAATAAGGTGTTAGCAAAGCGACATTAGCGGCATCATTACCAATTTCGAAATTTTCTTGGGACCATTTAACACCAAACTCGCGCGCCAAATGACCGACTTGATCACGATACGCACCGCCCACTTGCCATATTGTCACATCACGGTTGTCCGTTTTATCTAAGGTCACATCGGCAAACAACTTATAGTAGTCAGTAGCAGGTTTGTTCGCTGGAATTCGATACTCAACGCCTGTCTGCTGCCATTCGGGCGAGATAAAGAAATCACTGGTTAGCTGATGACCACGGCGGTTAACCCAGCGCCAATCAAATTCGTACTGAAACCTTGGCCCCAAATCGGTTTCAAAACCCAAAGCAAAGCGATGGCGTTTGTTTTTTTTGGGTGTTAACGCAAGATCCACTGGCACGGTTTTGCTGTCGCGATCGGGCTTAGCGGTTACATCAATCAGCTGCACATAGCCCGAATTGTATAAATCGCGCTGCAAATCAGCAATCGCCCCTGATGAGTAGGCTTGCCCACTTTCAATCGTGTTATAACGTGAAAATAGGTTATCGTTTAAAAAATCCTGTGAAATAGTCGGATCATCAAATGTAAACCGCGGCCCAGTATCATAAGTCAGCGCCACCGTCGCGGTTTGCAGATCGGCTGCAAGGCGAATTTCTGCGGTGGTGAAATCGGCATCGAAGTAGCCTTTTTCAATGGCAATATCCGCCAGTGCGTTTTTAAACGCAGTGTATTCGATTTGCTGAAGCACATCGCCACGCTGAAACGGAAATGCTTGGCGTTGTTCGACAAAATCAGCGTCCGCCGCCCCTGCGCCAACCACCTTTACCTCGATTGCACTCACTGTCGTTGGCTCGCCAATAACGACCTGATAATCAACGTGCCAACTATCGCCTGTGCCAGCCGCTGCGCTGACAACATTCACCGTGGATTGATAATAACCAAAAGGCTGCAGCGCGGTGCTGATTTGGGCTTTGCCCCGCTCAATTAGGTACTGGATATACGGCGGATTATCAATTGCTTGGTCGGATTCTGCTAAAATCTCCAAAAATGCATTGATATTTTCTATTAATGCAGGGTCATCCACGCCCGTTACTGCGACCTGCAGAGTTGCCCCTTCCGCTGGCAATACTTCAGCTGGCGATACTTCCGTTGGCGATACTTGCGCTACAATAGCAGATTGGTCTGGTGTTGCCGCTGTATCAACAGACGCATCAACAGACGCGCTTTCAGGCAACTCTGCAGGCAACCCTGCAGGCAACTTGAGCGGCAACAAACAAAAACCAACCACCATAATCAAGCGACGAAATAAATCCGCCCGACACGTCCACATCTGACACGCCCACATCTGACACGCCCACGCCCGACACGCCAATCTGGTTGGTACGACTGACATGGACAGCATCCTGTGCTTTACTATTATCACGTTAACCCTTTAACTGAATAAGCTTCTTAAATTCTATGCGCACGCAAAATAGCGCCACCAAATAGCTTATCATACCGAAAAAGATTAACGCTGCCAAATACCCAGCGCGCTGCCATTGTGAAAGGTCGCCCCAACTGCCGTCCGCTGTCAACCAAGCATTCGCGCCATACAAAGCGATTGCCATGATAGCATTAGCCACCAACACTTTCATCACGAATATAGCTAAGTTTTTATCGGCTAACATCGCGCTAGCGCGTTGTAAAAACACAAATAACAACCCAGCATTGACAAAACTCGCGACCGTCGAGGCCAGTGCCAGCCCAACGTGCCCCATGCGGCGATAAAGCAATAGCGCCAATACAATATTAACCGCAATGCAAAATAGGGCAATTTTGGTGGGTGTTTTGGTATTTTGTTGCGCGTAAAACCCAGGTGCAAGGACTTTGACCACAATTAACGCAAACGCCCCGAATCCAAATACTTGCAGACTATTTGCCGCCATTTGCGCAGAGTACAGGCTAAATTCACCTCGTGCCAAAATCGTTATCATCATCGGTAACGCCAGCATCACCAATCCAGTTGCCGCACCTGCGCCAATCACAATCGCCAAACGTATCGCCCACTGCAGTGTGCTGGCAAACTGCAGGCTATCCGTACTTGATTTAAGCGTTGCGAGTCGAGGCAAAATCACCGTGCCAATCGCCACCCCAATAATGCCCACGGGCAATTCAACCAATCGATCTGAATAATACAGCCAAGTAATACTGCCCGATACTAATGACGAGGCCAATGCGGTGTTAAGCAGAATATTGATTTGCCCCGCTGACGAACCCAGTAGCGTTGGTAGCATGAGCGTAAATACCTTTTTAACGCCTGGGTGGCGAAAGCTGACTTTGGGCACAGGGAGTCGTTTTAACCGCCACAGTGTCGGGATTTGAATGAGTAGCTGCAAAATCCCGCCCACAAACACCGCCCAAGCCAGTGCCAGAACGGGTGGATTAAATCGTTCACGAAAATAAAGCGCGGCGATAATCAACGCGATGTTTAATAAGGCTGGGGTAAACGCAGGTAGGGCAAATTTGTGATAGGCATTTAAAATACCCGCAAAAAAAGCAGTCAGTGAAATCAATAAAATATACGGAAACGTAATGCGCAACATGGTTTCACCCAATGCTAAGCGATTGGGATCATCGGCAAAACCAAAGCCAATCACCGCAATCAGCGCACCAGAAAAGGTAACACCGAGCAGCGTAATAATCAATAACGCAAAGCCTAATACACCGAAAACATGGTTAATGAGTGATTGTAACTCATCGTCGCTGTCCTGTGCCTTGCTGTGGTTAAGCACAGGGACAAACGCATTAGCAAATGCGCCTTCGGCAAAAAATCGGCGCAACGTATTGGGGATGCGTAGCGCAGTGAAGAAAATATCCGTCTGACCGACCTCGAAATATTTGGCAATAACGATATCTCGCACCAGCCCCAGCACACGTGAGACCATCGTCATCAGCGCAAAAACGCCAGAGGATTTGAGTAATCGATTCATTGCCAGCCGCTCATTCTATCAAAGCGGTATTATAGCGCTGATACGCCATTAAGGTCTAGGAAAACTGCCGCCAAGACGCAATCAAAGGCGTTAACAAAGGCGCGATCAAAGGCGTTAGCAAAACCCTTTTCACGTTTACCGCTTACCGCTTACCGCTTACCGCTTACCGCTTACCGCTTTCACGCTTTCACGCTTTCACGCTTTCACGCTGCTCCAAAACTACTGGACAACACCGCTAGACAACACTGCTAGACAAAATCGCTAGAAGACTGTCAATTTGCATTACCACAATCATCGCCATAATCACCGCATAATCATTGCGATACCGATACATTGCTATACATACATTAGCGGCATAAAAAAAGCGAGGCCGAAGCCTCGCTTTTACTACATATAATTTAAATTAATAAATTATGGCGTTGCTGTTAGCAATCTATGGTAACGCTTTACCATAAACGTGATCGAACAACGCCGCGTAGTTAGCTAGTGTAGAACCACCACCTAGTGTACCGTTTTGTGCAGCTTGTGCAGCAAAACCAATGGCAGGCATACCAGCTAATGTAGCGCCAGTAACTTGCTGAGCACTAAAGTCAAGCTGTGCCCAACCTGCTTGCCAACCTGCTGGCACGTTGATTTGGCTTGCTAGCGTTGAGTCTAGTACCGAACGATCGGCTGCAAACTCAAGGACGTTAACTTCGAAAAGCATACGACCAGTGTTTGTGCCAGATGGTGAGAAGTCGATATCTGCAGTTACAGTTTCTTCTTCACGGTCATACAGACTCATTTCAATATCAACTGCAAAGCCGTTATCAAATGGTGCTAAACCGTTGAATACATCAGCTTCTAGAGGACCTGGTGTTGGGTCTAAACCAAACTGACCAGACTTGAAGTCTGCCGCAGTTGAGTCGCCGTTCACGAAGAAGTGCTTAGTTGGGAAAGTAACTACCCAATCGGTTGCACCATTCACAGAGTCAGCCACGTAGAACTGGTTAGACAAGCTAGCAACAGACAATGCTGCTGATAATGCTTCGACCGTAGAGCCTAAGCCTGCATCATTAACTACTGCTTGTGCGCCAGCCGCATCTGTGTAAGCGATATCAGCATCAACACTACCCATAACCAAAAGTGTACCAGCCTGTACTGTTTGGCCATTTAGGTTTGGATACGAGGTGCCTGGGAACGTGTGTGCATTCGTCGCATCAGTAGCCGCGTCTAAATCCCAGAAGTCAGCAATCGCTGTCGCACTGTAACCACGGTCGATACCATTGGCAACATCGATAATTTCGGCTGTACCGAATAGGCCGCCTGTTGGCGCATGCAAGAACTGTGCTTCGTTAGTCGCCCAAGGACCTGATCTGAATAAATCAACTAAGGCTTCGCAATCACCAGGAACGCCATTAACGTGCTTGATGTAGGTCTTGATTAAAGCGGCCGTTGCTGGGTCAGCGTCATCTTCGATGATACCCATTTCGATCATTTCGATATGACCTTCTGCTAATCGCTCAACAGGATCAATATCGTCAAACGCTGCAGGCTCTTGGTCTTGTGCATAGCTATCAATATTGAATGTACGCAAGTCAACTCTGCCGTTAATTGCAGGCGCAGTACATGAGGTATCAGGCGTATAAAGCTCTGGCACACCGTCCTCACCCATTGTCAAACCACCCGCCCATACATCATAAGGTGATAGGTATAAGTTAAAGTCAAGAGCTTCCCATGTGTTCACACCTTCGTTAATACGAACCTTAACGGCTTTGTACTCATTTGTGGTGTTAACAACGTGGAAGTAAGTATCCTTACCACCGTTTACAGTGTAGTATGGGTAAAGTAATACTTGGCCCTTCCCGTCTGGGTTAACGTGCACAGCCGTCGCTGCACCCGACATCCCCAATAGTACTGCTGCTGAAATCAGCTTCTTGTTCATATTTATTCTCCTAATATTGTGAGTTAATTCTCAATTTGCAAATTCAAACAATCCGTACCACCTATTCTAAACCCGTTTTGGTAAAAAAACAACAAAACGTTTAAAAATACCACGACTTTTTTGTATCATTTCGCTTAACTTCGGTTAATGCGCTGTTAATAAAGCAATAAACTAGGCGATGACCTAGGCGATAACCTAGGTAATAATCGGCGGCCATGCTGATGGGCGACCATCCTGATGCGTGCCTATTTTAATGTTCAACGCTTACTTCTCAGCGCTTACTTCGCCTCAAAATACCACCAATCATCGTTTTCCTTGACCCATTTTTCATCCAATGGACGTCCGCCAGGAAAATCTTTGTACTGGTATTTAACAAACACTTTGACATCGCATGCGGTCTCTGCCTCGTTACATTCGATTGACTGCACGTCCGCCTCTAAATAATTCAACCCACGCCCATAACTCAATTCATACGCTTCACGTTCGTAGAGTTTTTGTTGCGCAGGGCTTAAAAAATCATACAGCCCATAGACTTTGCCTGCAATACGGATATCCCAACGCTGTAGGGCTTTTTCAGTAATGACCTCTGCGGCAGGCGCCTCGTCTTTGCAACCCAACAATAATGACGTTGATACAATCGATGCCACGGTCATGGCAATGCCTACTTTTTTTATCATTGCGAATATTTCCTCTTTGTTTCATTATAAATATCTAAGCCTTTCATGCGCTGTCTGAACTCTCGGGTAATATTCAGCGCTTCGTCTGCATTTCTCGCCACGCGGGGTGTAACCAACACAATCAACTCGGTGCGAGTCGTGTTGCGCCCCGTTGAACGAAACAGCGCACCCGCAAGCGGAATATCCTGTAATAACGGCACACCATTGCGGCTGGTATTGCTTTGCTCTTGGATTAACCCGCCTAACACAATCGTCTCACCGTCTTGGGCATTAATCGCACTGGCAATCTCTCGGGTAAAGATGTTCGGGGCATCAT
Source organism: Ostreibacterium oceani (assembly GCF_009362845.1). Taxonomy (NCBI): domain Bacteria; kingdom Pseudomonadati; phylum Pseudomonadota; class Gammaproteobacteria; order Cardiobacteriales; family Ostreibacteriaceae; genus Ostreibacterium; species Ostreibacterium oceani. Next base: position 329,554 of record NZ_WHNW01000002.1, read on the forward strand.
CACTTCCCGTGCCACTGTTTCGACTGACCCGCTGTTTAATCGTTAACTGTACCACGCCACCGGCATTGACCCGTGGCGTAATCTCTAAATCAACGCCTGTGTTTAAATAAGTCGTCGAGGTGCTCACGATATCTCCATTCTGAATAACTGGATTAGGAATCGCAATATCTTCACCGACATTCATGGTCGCTGTTTCGTTATCCAGCACCATGAGCGACGGCGTGGATAGAAACTGTGCTAGGCCTTTTTGTGCCAATGCGTCGATTGTCACATTCACCCTGCCTGCGATATTGGCAAGCGTATAGTTAAACCCACCCGCAGCTTTCTCAGGAACTTGGGACACACTAATCCCTTGCTGACTTCCCCCTTCACCTCCTTTTTCTAAAAAGTATTTAAATCCATAGCGCAAATCATCGGTCAAGTTTATCTCTGCAATCACCACGTCTAATAAGACTTGCAACTTAGGCACATCAAGCTGGCGTAGTGCTTGCAATACTAAATCATAATTTGCTGGCGTTGCCTTAATCACCAAAGAATTATTCACTTCGTCAGCGGTAATTGTCGCCTGCGCGCCCGCAACGGCATTACCAGAACGCCCCCCAGCATTCGAACTTAAACTCGACTGCAGCGTTGCCGACCCCCCTGTGCTGCCTGTGCTAGCGCTGCCCGCATTACTAGCATTAGACGCTGCACCCACCGCTGCCGGCGACGTCACCCGTACTGGGGTTTGCCCTGGCGCAACCGACGGGTCTCGTGGCGTTGAAGTACTCGTACTTGACGAGGAAGAAGCAAAAATACCACTCAATACGCCCGCCAAATCCTCAGCGCGCCCATTCTGCACACGGTAAACATACAGCCGCTCGGTCTCGCCATTATTGGTGCGATCAAGCTTTTCTAACCAGCGTCGTGCTTCAACCAAATAGTTTTCTTGGCGCGTTATCACCATGACGGCATTGAGTCTTTCCATCGGGATAAACTGAAACAACCCTGCAAACGGCGTAGACCCTGACGCACCAAACAACCCCTCTAATTCAGGCAGCACATCCTGAACACCGACATTTTGCAAGCGATAAACACCAATTGACATGCCTTTTAACCAATCCACATCAAAGGTGTCGATGGTCTGCTGGATGTTTGCCAGCTCAGAACTAGTACCAGCAACGGTCAGGATATTTTTCACAGGATCGACTTGCAACAGGCTGCCCGCAGGCAAAAAGGGCTCGAGGTTTTTCTGTGCTTCAGTTGCCGACAAATATTTCAGCGGAATAATACGGACTTCGTAGCCAGGCTTAAGGCTATCGATTCGCCCGACCTTAGGCGCCAGCGTACCGCGGTTGGCTTCGCCTAGCGGCAAAATGCGCACCAAATCACCGTCTTGGACAATAACCGCGCCATTGACTTTTAGCAGCGTTTCTAACGTCGGCAGTAGGTCTTCTTTGGCAATGGGTTCGCTAGTCTGTAGCGTCACTTGACCTTGCACCGCAGGTGATAAAATATAGTTTTGTTCCAACAAATCCGTCATCACAAATTTAACGACTTCACGCAAATCAGCATTTTCAAAATTTAGCGTCACAGTACCTGCCGAGCGTCCACCTGTATACTGTGGCCGTTTTGCGTTGGGGTTAACAACACTGCCTGTTGCGCGCTCTGACTCAAAAACAGGTGCTGTATCCTCTACTGACTGATTATCGCCGTTTTTGTCGCCATAAACTCCTTCAGCGCCCTCGTTTGAAAGTCGTCTATTTTCATGAATTTGTAGCGGATTTTCACGCAACAATTCCTGCTGAATTCGGCTCATGGTTTCTTGTTCCTGCAACTCACTAGCACAACCCGACAACCCCAACAAAGCAAAAACGCCCAACGCGCATAAGATTTTTTTATTCATTTTTATATTACCCATTATTCATCACCCAACGATCGTAACGACCTGACAGGTGATGTATTTGCAAACGTTCTTAATTGTAACACGGTCGTTTGTTCCCCTTGGTTAAAGACCGCAGAATCTTTATTCACTTCACTAAGCGTCCAGCCCTTATAAACCATGCCTTGCTCCAATCGCTTAACGCCATCGCCGCCTGATAAAAAAATCATGCGGACTGAGTCCGTCAAAATGACACTGACTAGCGACTCATCTAATGCTTCAATTTCTACTGGCGCTTCAGGCTCCTCTTCTGTTTCCGCAATCACCTCGACAATAGGGCGACGCGTCGAAAATAGCAGCGGTCGCTGCAAACTATCGTCTAGCTTTTCCTGCACAGCCACGTCTAAATCTGCCGCCACGATATCAATCGCTATCGTCGGATCAGGCGCTGCCGTCTGGTTGTTGACTTTATCTATCACTGAACGATAACCAACAAAAGACCAAACACTGATTGCCGCAACCAAAATCGCAACCATCGTTACCATGACAAACAACCATTTTGTAATATAATTGCGTCTAGAGGCTCTCGTTTTCATTAAATTTACGCCCCCGTCTCAGGTGTCTCAGGTGAATAGAATGCTTCAATATCCATAGACAGGCGCAGTTGACCTGTTTCGCTGATACCTTGGCGAGTTCGCTTAATCATTGGAACCATGCGTGTTTGCACAACATTCATCAATGGCTTGTAGCCAGCCAGTTCGCTCAGTATGGTCACAAACCCATCATTATCAACCACAAAACTCACGCGCACCGATACCGTGCGCGAGTTTTCGTCTGTATTTCTGGCACGCGCTGGGTTAATCGAGCTAATTTCCCCACCTGCGTCTTCAATGATTTTTTTTATCGATGATAACAACTGCGCGGCGGCCGCCTCTCTGTCAGAGACGCGCATAAATAAATTAGACTCATCGAGTAACGCCTCAAACTCACTTAACACCGCTTGTAATTCAGGCTTATTGGCAACTTGGCGCTGTAGATTAATAATTTGTTGTTCGCTGGCGCTGATATTTTTTTCGTAAAAATTCAATTTGCGAAAATACGGTACTAAAATTAGCACCGCCACCACGGCTATCATTAGCAGCGTGCCTAAAACCGTCAGTAATTTCGTTTCTTGTCGTGTCATACTATTGCGCCTGAATCACATCAAAACCAATATAAAATCGGTCTTTGCCAGACTGTCTCGCCCGGACAATCGGCGACAAAATCTGCCCATTCGTAAACAAGGGACTCGCATTAATCGTTGCCACCAACCCAGCGGCATCCAAAGACTCGCCTTTGATTTTAACTTGCTTTCCATCATAAATAAAATCGTTGACCCACGTATCATCTGGCAGTTGCCTAGCAAGCGCTTCATACAGCGTTGCAAACGCGATAGGACGCGATGCCAAAAAACTGGTCATCACCTGCTCTGCTTCGTCACGTTGCTGCCAAAGCAGCGCCTCACCCTCCGCGCCAGCTTGTAATTGAAGCACCCGCTCGTTCAACTTAATCGCTGATAGGCGCTTAAAGGCAGCAGGCACGGCAAACAATATCGCCACCAACAGACATAACACACCAATTAAAAGCCAGTTTTTATTAAAGCGGAAAAATGATTGCTTGCGACGAGAGGCGACAGGTAGTAAATTAATATTCGTCTCGTCTATCGTGCATAGCTTATCAAACAGGATACCTGCCTGAGCAAAAGCATCAATCAGCATCTGCACCTGCGACTGATGAACGATAAATAGCCGTGCAAATAAACGCTCTTCATTTTTGCGTTCTATTTTGGTGTCAAAATAAATGCTATTTTTGTCAAACGGGGTGTGTTTTTCGATCTCATACCAAACGGTTTGATTCAAATTATCAGCAATACTGACAGGAAAATCTAGCGGCTTGGACAGCACGGTTTCATTGGCAACGCGCAAGACAAGCTCGCTATCTGGATTCATTTTGGCCTTGAGCAACGTAACCACATCGTTGTCAAAATATTCGGCTTGACGCTCAAATGCGCCTAAGTTAACCAACTCACCATGCTGATTATCGACAATGGTAATACGGTCAGACTGAACATCAACGATTAGTTGCTCTTCACCGACGATGAGGTTACTTTTTACCGCCTCAGGCAAGACGCTGACTAGGGCATCACCCCAATACTGTAGCGCTTGGGTAGTGCGGCGAATTATTGATGCGCTTGCTTTTGAAGCATCATCTGCAAACATAATGACTGTCCTATTTTTACGGTTTTTACTAACATATTAATTGGTTTCTTATCGTTATCTTTATAATTATAAACCATTTTATACTTATTCAGCTACTAATTCTTGCTGTCTTTGTTCTGCGGCGGCGATTAATCCTTGCTTTGACTCGGCATCCAATAGACCGCGAACCAGTATTTGAAAAGCGCCATTCCTATCAGGTCGTGCCTGCATAACAGCATAGACCGATTCGCTTTGCCCATCAGGCGTTATTGCATAGGATAACACACGATAATGGCGGCTGCGAACACCAAAGGCCAAATACGAACCAAAAAGTTCAGTTGATTCAACTGCAATCACTTCATCGTTATGCTGTGCTTCACGCAGTGCATGCACCTCGGCAATGGCCGCTTCATCAAGACCTAACATTGCCAAAACAGCATCTGGCGCGGCCATGGCATCGATTTTCCTACCGCCATAAACAGTAATCAGTGGCTTAATTTGCCGATAAGTTGCTGGAGAAACACCATACACCTGCGCTAACTCCTCGGTGAATAAGAATCGACGATGTTTCGGCAAAGGTAAATCCGCTTGTAAATAATCGGCATCAGAAACTGAGCTACCAACTGGCACATCCCCTGCGCCGCGCCAGTGCATGACATTATCAGCCAGCTGTTCAGCGTCAACCTCCTCTAAGCCTGCGTAGACAAATAGCAAAGTTAACAGCCCTTGATCTGCCTGATTGATATCTACTCGTCCTGCTTCTGATACGATACGCACAAAAACCTCACCGCCAGAAAATGTCGCTTGGTATAGCCTGCCATCAGGCTTCCAGCGCACTTCAGCATCGCTATCTTGCATCGCATACATGGCATAATTCACCCCTGAATACGCACTGTATCGCGCCTGTACCCGCGTGCTGACGACATCAATTGCCTCTGTCTCACGATTGACATTCAGCACATAGTTGGCAGACAAGCTAAGCAACACCCCCATGGCGACTAATACCGCAATCAAGACGATGCCTTGCTGTTTTTTCATCGTAAAGCCGCCTGGTTAAGCCCAATAACCACATTTTCCCACGATGCCCTAACAGGCGTATCAAATCGTGAGTCGTTATCATCAACGCGATCGATTGTCAGACGCACCGCTAACGGAAAAGTCGTTCCCTCTGTCCATTCAGACAGCCATTGGGGCGCAATATCAACCTCGGGTGTTACGTCAGGCGGATAACCATAGTATTCAAACCGAACACGCGACACATCCGTCATTAACACTTCTGAGGCTTCAGGCCCTGCCAATGTCTCAGCCAAAGACGTTTCGCTTAACGGCCAATATTTCACCACCAGCGCTGCGTTATCGACCTCAGCGCTAGTCTCAACGGTAAATGCAAACACATAAACCCCCATTGCTTGTGCATTAGCGACAGGCAAAGGTGCAGCAAGATAAAGTATATCTTCACGGCCTTCAAACGTAATGCTCGCCCCTTGCGGCCCTTCTGCCCAAACGAGCGGCTTGGCGTTTTCTAGCATTTTGCGCATAAACCCCATCGCAATCGTATCATTTTCGGTTGCGCGAATCGTGGCATCACTGTCATACCAAACTTCTGCGCCGTAGGCCAACAGCTTCATAACGGCCACGAGAATCAATGTCGTCAATCCCAAGGCAATGAGTATTTCCAATAACGTAAATCCACGCGCACACCGATTATTCATAAGCGCACCCAATCAAAAACGCAATGGGTCATCGCTAGGCGCTTGATTCGATAAATCACTGGCCTGCGCCTTTAATGACACAATACGGATGGTATTATCGTACGCTGATGACCCCCAGGTAATGGCGACTTCAATATGATGCAGACCAAATCCAGGACGCGCTTCGCCGTGGTAAGGCTGGTCGGTCACTGAAATGTTATACGTAAACGGTGTCCCGTCAATCATACCTTGACCTGCGGCTTCATTGACATCATCGAATAATAGCGCCTCATCCATTTTGGATTGCGCCCAAATATAGGCTTGGCTTTCGCGTTCGACGTCTAGTGTAGTCTCTACACCACTTGCATACAGTTGAGCAACGGCTGCCGCAACACCCGCCAAAATCGCCAAGGCAATCATTGTCTCCAACAGCGTAAACCCTGCCGACAAAGTCACCTTCGCCGCTGAAGCCACCCTCGCCGATGAAGTTAACTTGCCCTGTCTACAACGCATCGAATTCCTCTAAAATATTCACCTGACCCGTCATCCAAACAACATCAACGGCACGTTTGTCTTCACCCAAGACTAATGTCACCCGCCCACCACTGGATGCGCCATCGGGGTAAAACCGAATACCTGCGCGATCACCTTCGACCTCGGATTCTGCGGTCAAGACATCTAACGCAATACTGCCATCAATCGCATTTTGCCGCTCACCCGGGGCAGTCACCGTTTTATTGACCATATCAAACACAACGACACGCTCGGATTGTGAAGTCATCGCCAAACTACGTGTATAGCGCAGCACGCCAGCAACCGTTCGTGTCTCTTCTGCCAACAAGTAGTGATTTCGACCTGCCATAATGGCAGGCACAACCAAGGCAGATAATGCGCCGATAATCGCCAGTACAATGAGAATTTCTAATAGCGTAAACCCGTCATGACTTTTCTTCACAGTACAGGATTGGTTCACATTGACGGCATTCGTCATTTAAAAAAACCCACTAAATCGCATCACGCGGTAGCCTATCGCTGATTTATAGTTGCCAGTTACCGATGTCTTCATCAGGCCCTTCACCGCCCGCTCTGCCGTCGGCACCGAATGAGTAGATATCAAACCGACCGTGTTGACCTGGCTGACGGTATTGATAATCACTACCCCAAGGGTCAACCAATTGCCCTTCGCTGAGATACGGCCCATTCCAACGTCTGACATCGCTAGGCTTTGTCATTAATTCTTGTAAATTGCTGGGTAACCTTTTCGTGTGCTGCCTAAACGTGGCAATCGCCCCTTGAATACCTGCCATTTGCTGATAAGCCAATTCTTTATTCGCTTGATCTTGCTTGCCTGATATCGCAACCGCCACACCACCAACGATAGCGCCAATAATCGCCAATACAATGAGAATTTCTAACAACGAAAACCCACCTTGTTTCGTTGCGCCGCTTGGTGAGGCACCTGGTTTTTTTGCCATTAAAGTCTGTTGATTCATTACTTATTCCTCCTGTTCATTCTACGTTCATTCTAAAATAATACCTGCGGACGTGCCACCCACATATGCCATAAATACGAACGATGCAAAATGGCTGCCACCGTCTGGCGGGCAAAATACGTCGCATTTTCTGTGGCGGATGTCGCGATTAAAAACGCCCCATCAAATTCACGCAACCCCGTCCTAATATCGCACCCTAACACCACGCTAAAGACGGGTAGCTGGCGACGCTCGGCCAACTTAAAAAATCCTGACATCACATTGAGCTTACCTAACTCAGTTTCAATCTTAAAGGCACCCACCCCAGCCGTTTCAGGCACATCGGGCGCAACCAATAGCGTTTCGCCTGCGCGCAACGCGCGTCGAATCGTCAACATATCGCTGGGATAAATGACGGTTGTATTCGCACGGTGTGCTAACGCCCATATCCTTAGACGACATAGTATATTATATCCAGAAAACTTTTTCTCTATTGGATTAACTAACAGGTTTGATTTAACGCCTTTGGCCGCCAAATAACGGTACAACCAAATACCTGCGCCATAATGCGGAAAAAAAATCATCGCTTGTTTGCTTAGGCGTTCATCGAAATTGTGCTGCACATACCGGGTTAAATACCGCTGCCCCCGCGTCAAGCACAAAAACACATCCGCGGCATCAATCATACGAATGACTTTGCAGTATTGCTGCCATCGTTTTTCGTCATCCACGAGCCCAGACTGCGCTGCTTGCTCCGACATAGTGGGCACATAGTCATGATAAAGCCAAGACCATTTAGCCAGCTGATGAAAAACAAACACGCACCAACGCCACGGCAATATCACGGCTAAACTCGGGATGAGCAAATGCTCCACAAATCCGCGAATTTCCTGAATCAACCGTCGCCAAAAAGAAAACATCATTTAGATTGTCATTGATGGGTTAACTCAACGAAAAAATCGCAAAAATAACACCCAACATAATAAACACCACCACCGCTGCGATACAAAGCACCGACAATGGGGCAATTTTAGCGACAATGGCATCGGTTTTATCCCTGACTTCCTTATCATACAAATCCGCGACTTTTAATAACATTTTTTCTAGCTTGCCCGTCTCCTCGCCCACGCGAATCATCTGCACGCCCATCGTAGGAAATTGACCCGAGGCAATCAATACATTCGCCATGCCACGCCCTGACTTTAGCGATTGCAAACCACTTTCTACTGCTTCACTCAGTACCTGATTGCCCATGGCTGATTTAACGCTACGCAGCGCAATCGCTAGCGGCACACCATTCGTCAGCATCGTCCCCAAAGTTCGAGAGAAAATAGCCAATTCCTTGCTACGAACCAAATCACCCAACAAACGGGAATTAATCAATCGTTGATCGCGCCAACGTTTTTTCTGCGGGCTACGCAACAAATACTGAATATACGCAGCTAGCATCAGAATCACCATCAAAAACACGTACCAATAGTTCGTCAACCCATAACTGGCAACAAAAATAATATCCGAAATAAAGGGCGGGTCGGTTTGGTTTTTTTCAATCATTTCGGCAAAGATAGGCACGACGCTAAACATCAAATAAAGCACCACACCAACACCCACAATTAATAGCAAGATTGGATAAAACAGGGCTTTTTTAACTGCCGCACGAGTTTCTAACTGTTTTTCAATATATTCAGATAACTGCTCCAATACATTCACTAACGAGCCAGACAACTCGCCTGCGTGCACCAACCCGACGTAACTCTCAGAAAAAACGGCATTCTGTGACTGCATGGCTTGGGATAACGATTGCCCTGACTTTACTTTGGCAAGAATATCCTCGAGCACCATACGCCACGGTGGGCTTTCTTCCATCTCGATTAAAATAGACAACGAACGATCCAGTGATAATCCTGCTTCTAGCAACGTCGCCAATTCCATCGTAAAAACCGCAATGACCTTATCATCGATTGACTGGCGCCCGATTTGATTTAACGTAAAAGCCAAATTCGAGGCTTTTTTAATATTCAGCGGGATTAACCCCTGTGATTTAATGTGTTCAACGACACCCTGTTCATCGGCTGCTTCTACATGGCCTTTGACCATATCGCCATGCTGATTACTGGCACGGTAGTTGAATTTACGCATGGTTTAGCCTTCCTGCTGCGTCACACGTAAGACTTCTTCTAACGTGGTCATTCCTGCAGCGACCTTGAGTATACCGTCTTCAAACAAAGTACGCATCCCCTGTGCGCGTGCGGTTTGGCTCAACTCTTGCGCCGTGGCGCGTTTTAAAATAACCTGCCGTAGCTTGTCATTGATGGGCATAAACTCTGTAATCGCCAAACGCCCTTTATAACCCGTACCGCCGCAGTGCGCGCAACCCACAGCGGCATGTGATTGCATCTCTCGCCCTCGAAGGATATCCGTTACGCATAATTCATCGGCTAATTTAGCATCGATAGGTACGGGGGTTTTGCAATGTTCGCATAGTTGCCGCAACAATCGTTGCGCTAAAATCCCAATCACCGTTGTTGCTATCATATAGTCTTCTATCCCCATATCTAGCAATCGGCTAATAGAGCCAGGTGCATCGTTAGTGTGCAGTGTTGATAACACCAAGTGCCCCGTCAATGCAGACTGTACGGCAATTTGCGCTGTCTCTAAATCCCGCATCTCACCCACCATAATCACATCTGGGTCTTGCCGTACAATCGCACGCAGCGCCGAAGCAAATGTCAGTCCAATCTGTGGCTTGACTTGAATTTGATTCACGCCCTCTAGCTGGTATTCGACGGGGTCTTCGGCGGTAATAATCTTGCGCGTTGGGCTATTAATGTGGCTCAACGCCGTATAAAGCGTGGTTGATTTTCCCGAACCCGTAGGCCCTGTCACCAAAATAATACCATGTGGCTGATTTAACACAGCCAAAAACTGATTCAGCAATTCAGGCTCAAACCCAAGTTTCACAAAATCCAATATCACTTGTTCGCGGTCCAAAATCCGCATGACAACGCTCTCACCCCATAGTGTTGGCGTGGTTGAGACCCGCAAATCTAAATCTTTGCCTTGCACCCGAAATTGAATGCGTCCATCTTGGGGCAGCCGACGTTCGGCAATGTTTAGCTTCGCCATAATTTTGACGCGTGAAATAACCGCAGCCGATTGTTGCGCAGATAACGTCTCAGCTTCTACCAATACGCCATCGATGCGATATCTGACTTTCATGCGATTTTCAAATGGTTCTATATGAATATCCGATGCGCGCTGCTCAACGGCTTGTTGCAAAATACCATTGACCAACCGAATCACGGGCGCATCATTGGCTAAATCCTTTAAATGCTCAATGTCGTTTTCATTGACACCAAAAAGGCTCATGTCATCGCTATCGCCTTTGTGCAATTTTTCAAAAAAGCGCTCGATATCGACAGGTAATCCAATAAGGGCGTTGATTTTCTTGCCCGTAGCAATCGCAAGGCTTTGGATTAAAAATTGATCGCGAGGATCGACCATCACCACATCTAAGCGCTCGTCCGTCACGGCAATCGGCAGCAAGGCGTTTTCAACGAGAAACTGCTCAGGCACGCCAATACTAGACAAATCTAAGTCCTCAGGAATATTAGACTCTTCAATAATTTTCACCTCAAGCAGATGCGCCAATGTTTCGGCCAAATGCCGATCGGACAAGCTACCAAGCTTCACCAACAGCTTTAGCACCGAGTCACTGGTGGTCTCACTCACTTTTTGTGCACGCAACAAACTATCCTCACGCAAATAGCCTTTGCTGAGTAATTGTGCAATCACAGTATCATCAGAAACTGTGGCTAAAGTATGACTTGGCATATAGGTTTATTCCTTTTGTTAACGCGTTTTGTTAGCGCGTTTTGTTAGCGCGACTGGGCGGTATAATAATCAATGGTTTTCTCGATTGCTGAGGCAAAATCATGTTTTGCTTGCCAATTTAAAGTCTGATTTATCTTACTACAATCGATTGCATAACGCCAATCATGACCTGCACGATCATCGATATATTCGATTAAATCCGCATGAGGCGAAGCCGCTGGATAGCGTTGATCCAACTGCGCACAAATCAGACGCACCACCTCGTTATTAGACAATTCAACGCCGCCGCCCACTGTATAGGTTTGTCCGTTTGCCCCTTGTTTAATAATTTGCCAAATCGCTTCACAGTGATCGATGACAAACAACCAATCTCGACGATTCGTGCCATCCCCATAAACGGGAATGGATTTACCAGCACATGCGTTGCGAATCACGGTAGGAATCAGCTTTTCTTCGTGCTGGCCTGGACCATAGTTGTTTGAACAATTACTCAGTGTAACCGGTAATTGATAAGTTCGGTGCCACGCACGCACCAAATGATCTGAGCTTGCTTTAGACGCCGAATAGGGTGAGCTGGGGTCATACGCCGTTTGTTCATTAAACGCAGAGTCGGTCAATGCTAACGAGCCAAACACTTCATCCGTTGACACATGATGAAATCGCACCTCATCAGCAGTGCGATTTTGCCAATAATGCCTTGCCATTTCCAGTAACACCGCCGTTCCTACAATATTGGTCTCTACAAACGCCATCGGACCGCTAATCGAGCGGTCTACATGGCTTTCTGCGGCAAAATTAATCACACAATCGAATTGATACTCAGCGAACAGCGCATCAAGCCGTTCCGTGTCTGTAATTGACGCCTTAACAAAATGATAGTTTGGGGCGTTGATATCCGACAAGTAAGCTAGATTGGCTGCGTAAGTCAGCTTATCCACATTGACAATCGTCGCATCCGTCTGGGATAACAACCAACGAATGAAATTAGCGCCAATAAAACCAGCGCCCCCAGTAATTAATATCGACTTTGGATTAAACATGACGTTTCCCTTGTTTTGTTAGCATATTATGCGTTTTTTATCTCAGCGTCAGCTGATTCAGTGCTTGTTAATTCGGTGCTTGTTAATTCGGTGCTCGCTAGCTGGTTTACCACAGACACAAGCCCTGACTGCCAGTCGTGACGTTTAACACCCCAGACAGCGGCTATATGCTGGCAGCACAATTCACCATTTTTGGGACGTACCAGGTTACTCGGCCAGTGACTGGCAGCCACAGGCAAAATACGCGCGGCGGTGATATCAGGCATGGCCTCTCTTGACAAGGCAACTATCGCATTGCCAAAGTCAAACCACGAACAAGCTGGGCTATCTGCGTAATGGTATAGGCCAAATTTTGATGCCAATTCAGGGTCATCTTGGTGGTTTTTTAGCGTATGCACCAATTGTGCAATCATGACAGCCAAATGTCCTGCATAGGTGGGGCAACCAAATTGGTCGCTGACGATTTCTAACTCATCGCGCTTTTTTGCCAGATTAACGATTGTCTTGACAAAGTTTTGACCGAATTCAGAAAACACCCAGCTCGTTCGAATAATAATGTGCTTTTCTGTTATTTTTTGAATCAATAATTCACCCAGCCGCTTGCTGGCACCATACACATTTAACGGGTTAGGCGTGTCGTTTTCCTGATAGCCTCCGACCTTCTCACCGTCAAACACATAATCCGTTGATACATGGATAAGCGTTGCGTTTCGATGCGCGGCAACCCGAGCGATTTCAGCAACGCTAGCGGCATTAACGGCATAAGCCAGGCCTGGTTCCTTTTCTGCCCGACTGGTATCGGTATAAGCACTTGCATTGACGATAATATCGGGTGAAAAAGCCATCAGGCGCTCAAAAACCAGCCCCGTATCCGCCATATCGAGCGCATCCCGCGACAAATAAACGGCGGTATCGCCCAAGGTTTGCTGTAAGTAGCGCCCCAATTGCCCCTGTTTACCAATAACTACAATTTTCATCTCTGTCTCTAGTTTACCATTTGTTCATTTATCTTAAGTAACGGCCGTGTTTCCCACCGTGCCCTGGCTTCACGTCAACAAGCGCAACTAACAGGGGCAATAATACCCAACAATCTCGCAAAGACTCAATCGCTCAAAAACTCAATCGCCCAAAGACTCAATAGTGTGGCAATTGTGCTTTTGGTTTTTCTGACAGTCGCGAGGCTTGCCGATCTTTATCCGACAACGACAGCGTCAAGTTCGAAATCTCACCCCAATCGATACCAATCTCTGGATCATTCCACAATAAGCTTTGTTCGCTTTGCGGATGGTAATAATCCGTACAATTGTATTCAAAGTCTGCCGTTTCTGATAGTACCAAAAAGCCATGCGCAAAGTTCGCTGGCACATAAAATTGACGGTGTGACACATCGTCTAAAATACAACTTGCCCATCGCCCAAAAGTTGGCGAACCAATTCGTATATCAACCGCCACGTCTAGGACTTTACCGCGGCTCACGCGGACTAATTTGCCTTGCGGTTGTGTTAATTGATAATGAAGCCCCCTCAACACGCCTTGTCGCGAACGCGAATGGTTACTTTGTACAAAAGCAGGCAACCCTATCGCTTGGTAAGCATCCAACCGAAAGGTTTCTAAGAAAAAACCCCGCGAATCTCCGAACACTGGTGGTTCGATAATCAAGACGCCTGGTAGCGCCGTTTCGGTTACTTGCATCGCCATTTTTTTGCCTCGTTTTTTCGCTTCGTTATTCTGTTCATTATTTCAACAGTGTCATTAAGTACTGCCCATAGCCGCTCTTTATCGTGGTTTGCGCAATCGCCGCCAATTGCGCGGCATCAATAAAACCCTTGCGATAAGCGATCTCTTCTGGACAACAGATTTTGAGTCCTTGACGCGCCTCGATGACTTGAATGAAGTTCGCCGCCTGCATTAGCGAATCATGCGTCCCCGTATCCAGCCACGCAAAGCCTCGCCCTAGCTTCTCGACAAACAAGGATTGCTGTTGCAAGTAAACCCGATTCACATCGGTAATTTCTAACTCGCCGCGCGGGGAAGGCTTGATAGATTTTGCGATATCAACAACCGTATTGTCATAAAAATACAACCCCGTTACCGCATAATTTGAGGCGGGCACCTCAGGCTTTTCTTCGATTGAATTCGCCTGCCCTTTGTCATCAAACCCGACAACACCATAACGCTTTGGGTCATTCACATAATAACCAAAAACCGTCGCGCCGCTTTGCCTCGCATCCGCTAAAGTTAATTGCTCAGCCAACCCATGACCATAAAAAATATTATCCCCCAAAATCAAACTCGCGGAATGTCCGTCCAAGAAATTTTCACCAATCAAAAACGCTTCAGCCAAGCCATTAGGCGCCGCTTGCTCCGCAAAAGAAAAATTCATCCCCCATTGCGCCCCATCACCTAATAGCGCTTCAAAGGCAGGCAAATCCCGTGGTGTTGATATAATCAACACATCGCGAATCCCCGCCAACATTAAACACGTTAATGGATAATAAATCATCGGCTTGTCGTAAACTGGCATTAGTTGCTTGCTTACCGATAAAGTTAACGGATGCAAGCGTGTCCCTGAACCGCCCGCTAAAATAATACCTTTTCTTTTTTTCTGATTCATTGCTGAAGTTTCGGCAGTCATTTCGGCAGTCAGACTTTTTTTATTTGTCTGATTGGCATTGATTTGGCTGGCATTTGTTTGGTTGACGTTGGTTTGGTTGACATTGGTTTGGCTCATTGTTTAGTTCATCTCGCGTTTTTAATTAACAGTCAGTGGGTATCGTCGCAGTCAGCTAGTATCACCAGAGGCGACTTTCTCAGGAATTATTTCGTCCCTTGTGAAAATCTACTGGAATTTTCTCCGTTGACGATCAAGCTGACAATCAAGTTGACAGATAGACCGACACTAGTCATGCTCTGGCAAATACTGTGCAATCCCATAACCCGCTTGCCCAGCGGCGACAATAATCTCCGTTTTATCGCGCGCATTTTCCATCACTTCCATCAACGCCCATAATACCGTAGAACGCGTACCCGTGGTACAATAAGACAGCACTGGCTTGGCACAACCCTCGATGATGGCTTTATAATCCGTCACAGCGGGATAGCTGAGCTGTTCAATGGGCTGATAGATTAGCTCAATATTAAATTCAGCGAGTGCGTCCAAGATGGACTCATGCATCAAATGTGGCTCATGCAATTCTCCATCAGGGCGGTGACAAACGACTGTTTTTACACCCGCTTCAGCAATGGCTTGTGCATCCTCTGGGCGTAGCTGTGGGGCGACCCATTGTTGGCTATCTAGCTGTTTCATTTTTAACATAGTTTACTCGTAATCATAGTGGTTTATCGGGTGATTATCATGTTTGACTTTGATGTATTCAGGCACAAGTGCATGCACTATCTGCTCAACCCCTTCGTAATCAAACGCTTTGGCTGCTGCGCGCAATCGTAACAGCTGAGCGGTCAAATCTGCTTCTGAAATACTGGGTTCTTTGCCACGCTTAATCATTGGATGACAAGTCGCTTCGGTTTCTCCTGTAATTAGCAGCTCTTCATACATTTTCTCGCCTGGTCTCAATCCCGTGTAGACAATCGCGATCCCATCATCCATACTATCATTTTTTACCGTATAACCTGACAAATGAATCAATTGTTCTGCTAATGCTTTTATTTTAATGGGCTTTCCCATATCCAATAAAAATACATCTCCGCCTGCACTGATTGCACTAGCCTGAATAACCAATTGCGCAGCTTCAGGAATGGTCATAAAAAAGCGGGTTACCTCTGGGTGCGTCACAGTCACTGGTCCGCCACTGCGTATTTGCTGCTGAAACAATGGAATAACAGAACCAGAAGACCCAACCACATTACCAAAACGCACCATGGAAAATTTGGTTTGGCTGCCGCTTTGGTGTTTTGCCTGTAAAATCATCTCCGCAACCCGCTTTGATGCGCCCATTAAATTCGTTGGCCTGACGGCTTTGTCAGTAGAAATTAAAATAAACAGTTCGACCCCAGCGTGCTGTGCCGCTTCAACCACGGCATGCGTACCAAACACATTATTTAACACCCCTTCGATAGGATTGTTTTCAACAATGGGCACGTGCTTGTAAGCTGCCGCATGGTAGACCACATTGACTTGGTTATCCTGCATCAAGCGCTGCATTCGACGGCGTCGCAAAACGGAGCCTAATTGGTATTTCACCGTCACGCCGAGGTTTTCATTTTGAATGATGGCCTCTAGCGTATTTTGCAGATGATAAAGCGCAATTTCAGAAATATCCAAAACGACTAATTGCGCAGGCTGTAATCGTACAATTTGGCGACATAATTCCGCACCGATAGAACCACCCGCACCTGTCACCATCACCGAAAGCCCAGAAATCGCTTGCATTAATAGCTGATTATCCGCAGGGATGGTCTGTCGCCCAATAATGTCCATGATATGGACATCGGACAAATCACTTACTTTTTTTTCGCCTCTGGTAATTTCTTGAACGCTAGGAACCGTTCGAACACGTAGTGGATACTGGCTTAGCATTTGAAAAATCTGCTTTTGCCGCGCCTTATCCAACGCAGGAATGGCGAATAACAACGTATGGACGGATTTTTTCTCAATCGTTTTCGCAATGCTTTCTTGAGAAATAATCGGCAGCCCCATTAATTTACGCCCCCACAATCGCGTATCATCATCGATAAACGCAATAGGCTTTAGGTGTGAACCCATTTGCAACATTGCACAGAGCTGCCTGCCCGCACTGCCTGCGCCATAAATCAAAACAGGTTCGCGTTTTGTTTGAATTTTTGCACGAATAAACCAACTACGCAAAAAGCGACGAAACGTAATAATCGCCCCCGTCCAAAGCAAAACCAACAGCACCCAAAAAGACAAATCTGCTTGGTAGCCAACGTACTGAGCGGCATAATAAATAGACCCAACCGACAGCAATGCTGCAATCAGCACCCGTATCAGGACTTCCTCACCAACAAATCGAAGTACCGTTTTATAGACACCGCTAATCCATAAACCCAAAATTAAACACAACACCATCCCAGCAATCATATAAACACTAGGACGATAAGGGTTGAGGGTTTCATATTGCACGGCCAAGGCAATCCAAATCGCAATCAATGCCACCAGACTATCTAACAACGCCAAGGCTAACAGCCTCAGTAACCGGGGAAATCGCTCAATCTTCATCGTCTGCCAACACCGTTACCAATACTTGTTGTACGCGATTATCCGAAAACGACAACACCGATAATTCGTAGCGACCGACACTGACTTTGGTGCCGACGCTAGGGAATACACCCAGCTCTTCGAGAATGAGTCCACTCAGTGTCTTTGGCCCATCTGTCGGTAACTCCCAGTCCAATTCTTTGTTTAGATAATTGATACTCAGCTTGCCTTGTACTTGATAGATGCCCGCTGATTTTTGGATGATGTCCTCTTCATCGGCTGATTCTGCTTCGGCAATCTCTTGCAGCCCAAGGTCACCAACAACATACTCGAGTATATCTTCTAGCGTCAATAGCCCAATGACTTCACCGTATTCGTTAACTACAATTCCCGTTTGATGCTGATGGTACTGAAATTGCTGTAGCTGTTTGCGTAGCGATGTCCCTTCTGGCACGAAATACGCTTTTCTAATCAACGGGGTCACATTCGTCTTGTCTAACGCAAGACTATCACGGTAAATACACAATACGTCGCGAATGTTTAAAACACCGATAATTTCATCAACATTGCCTTGGTAAACCAATAACCGTGAATGTTCGCTAGATAGAATGCGTTGCTGACAATTCGTCCAATCATCTGTCATGTCTAAGCCAATAATATCGCGTCTTGCCACCATAATATCTTCGACATTAATATCCTCCAGATAGAGCAGCCCTAGCATCATGTCTTGGTGGTTTTCTCCTTGTTCGGCGTAGGATTCTTGTAAAATGGCTTGCAACTCTTCTTTGCTGACAGCTGCGTCACTCATCGTAAAATGCTTTAGTCCCAACGGCTTTAGCACGGCATTCGCCAGCAAATTAACCATCCAAACGACAGGGTACAGTAACTTTAGCAGCACACGCAAAAACCAACTGGCTGGGAATGCAAATTTTTCGGCATATAGCGCCGCAAACGTTTTGGGCGCAACCTCTCCGAAAATCAGTATAAGTAAAGTCAGCACCAACGTCATAATAAATATACCGGCATCACCCCACAATCGCAAACCGATAATGGTCGCAAGCGATGCCGCAAAAATATTAATAATATTATTGCCCAGCAGTATAACGCCCAACAGTCTATCAGGGCGTTTAAGTAGTGCCAAGGCACGTGCCGCTCGAATATCGCCAGTCTGCGCTAAGTGCTTTAAGCGGTGCCGATTTAAGCGCATCATGCTGGTTTCGGAGCCTGAAAAAAACGCCGAACAAAAGAGCAAAAGGACTAATATGATGACTAATAGGTAGGTGGGAATCGAAGACACTAGAAATTTCCTATTTTCACTATGAATCAATTAGATTGACTTGTTTATCCAGTAGGATTTGCAAAACAAACGCACTGCCAAAATAAGCCAACACCAAAAACACGAATCCACTTAGCAACATAAATGCGCCTTTTTTGCCACGAAACCCTCGATAATAATGCAAAAATAAAAAACCAACAATAATCAGCCATGCAAGCAAACCAAAAAATAGCTTATGCGCCAAATGCTGCCCCCATATATCACGAATAAACAGTACCCCTGTCGCCAAAGACAACGTCAACATCAACGCCCCCACTGTCGCCGATAGCACCATTGCGCGCTCAATATAAGCAAGCGGCAAGCGTAATACACTCACCGATTTAATTTGGCGTACACTGCGATTTTTAAACAACCAAAAACTCGCATACAACGCAGCATAACCCAAGGCAATATACGCTGCCATAGACAAGACAACATGAATTCTCAGTTTGCCGCTGGTGACAATGACGCTTTCGCTGTGTATCCACACCGGTAGCCAGACACAAATCGCCGCGATTAGCGCAAGCACACAATACGTCACCGAGTCATGGCGCACAATGTAGAGCACTGCACCAATCGCCACCATACTAAAAGTCAAGAGTGACAGCATCCCCATTACCGCCGTATCATAAAAGATACCGCCCACTAGGCTCGCCACCTGTAACGCATGAAAGCCTAACGCTACTGCCATCGCCGTATAGATAACTGCCCTCGAATACGATGATTGCGTCAAGCAAAAAACCGAAGCCATGTACCCGACAAACGCGAACAAAGCCACTAGCATATTATCACGATTTAATCCCTACTATCTCATCTATTAAAGCGCCTATTATAGCCGAAGTTGATAATATTAGGTAATTTACGGTCGGTCTAATTTACAACGCGCCCTCGCGGAATCTTAACTGCTCGGCGCATCCATTTCCAGCTGATTTTCAGCGAACTGAAAACGCCTTGGTGGCTGCCCACCCACACAATGAATTCAGTCGGTTTTCAATCGGCTTTTAAGGCAATTTAGAGATTATATACGGAAGTATTATTTGAATACTTTCCTC
Organism: Ostreibacterium oceani; assembly: GCF_009362845.1. NCBI lineage: Bacteria > Pseudomonadati > Pseudomonadota > Gammaproteobacteria > Cardiobacteriales > Ostreibacteriaceae > Ostreibacterium > Ostreibacterium oceani. The sequence goes on from NZ_WHNW01000002.1 coordinate 349,232, forward strand.
TATTTTTTATTACTAGCCATTAATTCCAAAACTAATTCTTCGTTCTCTTTGGGGACAAAAGCAACTTGACCGAGGTGTCTTATTTCAAGATACACCTGTGAGTTATAAGCTGGTAACATTCCATATGCAATCACCATTCGCCCTGCACAACCCTGCTGATTAAACCCTCGGCTTTTGCTTATTTCCGGCTGTACTCTGAAAGCACGTTTTTTCTTGGCGAGATTTAAAAAGTGCCAGATTTTACCCCTTACAAAAGTTTCTATTCTCCCAACATACAAATAACTGTTGGAATCGTCAATCTGAAGGTCATCAGCATCAAGTGATTTCAATAACGATTTAATTCTTATTGCCCGTTTGCTTCCAGGAAAAACAATCGCTTTTTCCATATAGGTTTCTATATTTTCAACTATTGTTTTTACTGAGGTTATCCTGTTAGCGGACGGTATCTCCGCCCCCTCATACCCACCTAGTGCGTTGCTAATCAACTCATCTGAGTGCGAATTTTCACTTATATCATTTTTGTCAGAAGTTTCCTTATTTTCAGATTCTGATACTGATGACCACTTAGACAATATGAGTAAATTTTCGTCTTTAATAGCTTGTTGCGTTTCATGCTTATTTAGAAAATTTATCCCGTTAGGTTTTCTTTTATGCCAAGAGCACTCTACATCACTTTTATAATGCTTAAAATAGGCAGTTTTTCCATTTACAGTTTTACTTTTTCTTCTGGGAATTCTTGTTAGTGGTTCCTTACATTCTGGGCAAAATATGTTTCTGTAATGTTTTTCATCGACGTATTCATCTGGATACAGTCGTTCAACATTATCTTGCGAGGGATTTGTTGATTCTGTGGATGGCTTCGGGAAATGTGCGTATGTAATTGTCGCCATTGCTAACGGTCAAATAATAAATAAGTATTATACAATCAATTCATTGCACATACAAGCTTCTATTATATCCCGCCTAAAGTGACTCCCTCACTACATACTAATTTTAATACAATTCAGCGCGGCAATAGCAGGGACAACTGCACCCGTGTTTTGCCATATCACAGGCACTAGCTCATTGGGTGTTACCCCACGAATTTCAGCAAACGTCGCCGCAATACGGGGTAACTCACTCACCTGATTGGCACCATCCTTTATCCAAACGGGGGGCATATCGGGCGCATCGGTCTCTAAAACAAACGCCGACAACGGTAGCGTTTGAATCAAACGCTGGTATTTTTTTGCACGCGGATAGGTCATTGCACCACCAACCCCGAGTTTAAAGCCTTGTGTAATAAATTGGCGCGCCTGCTGTTCGCTGCCGCCAAAAGCATGCGCAATCCCTCGCCGCACACCGACTCTTTTACAGTATTGCAACACCTTGTCCTCTGCTTTAACGCTGTGCATAAACACTGGCAAATCATAGTCGTACGCCAAGGCCAACTGCGCTTTGAAAAACGCGCATTGCTTTTCCAATGGCACAGATAACTTACCACCATGCGCTTTGCGCCCATCTAGACCAATTTCGCCAATACCAATAAATTTGGGGTGATTGAGGTAGCGCTCAATCGTGTGCGTTAACACCGCTATCGCGGCATCAAGCACCAATTCACCAACAAACAGTGGGTGCAGCCCTAGCGCAAAATAGGTATCTGGCAATTCGTCTGCGACACGGACCTGGCGCGACAAATCGCCCAGCCTAACCCCCATCAAGCATTGAGCGCTGACACCTAGGGCTTGTGCCTGTTGCCACTTTTTTTGCCTGTTAAGATCAAAATCAGGCGCATCAAAATGATTATGCGTGTCTATCCACATCCGTACTCACCCCCGTACTCAACCCGCATCCACCCCCGCAGCCACCCCCGCAGCCACATCCATTGTCAAAAAATGGGTTATTATTAACCTGAAACCAACGCCAAGTTATCGCGATGAATAATATGTTTTTCTAGCACAAAACCTAGAACATTGGCGATTTCATAACTGGGTATTCCGATGATTTTCTCAAGGTCTTGCGACCCATAATTAACAATACCTTTAGCGATTTCAATTCCTTTATTATCAACCACCGAGACAATCGCGCCACGAGGGAAATGACCTGCAATCCTGACAATACCAATACTAAGTAGACTTTTACCTTGTGCCAGCAACGCCTGTGCGGCGCCTTCGTCGACAATCAATGTACCCCGTGTCTGCAATTGACTGGCTAGCCATTGTTTTTTAGCAGGCACACCTTGGTGTGAGAAAAGCAACGTGCCTTCAAAATCACCCGTCAATAAGCTCACGATATTGTTTCCCCGATGACCATGCGTAATGGCAGTCGCTGTGCCTGAGTTCATGGCCTTTCTCGCAGCCTGCAGCTTAGTCAGCATACCGCCTGAGCCTAGCGTTGATTTAGACTGCCCAATATACGTGTCCAGCATAGGATTATCGGCAAAATCATAACGCACCAATTTGGCACTTGGATGCTCACGCGGGTCGGCATCATACAGCCCATTTTGGTCAGTTAGAATCACATACATACCAGCATGCGTTAAATTAGCCACCATTGCCCCTAAATTATCATTGTCACCAAAACGAATTTCATCAAAAGATACCGTATCATTCTCGTTAACAATTGGCAAAATGCCGCTATCTAACAATGCATTAACTGTTGCGCGAATATTTAAATAACGTTTGCGGTCTGCGGCGTCTTCGTGTGTCAGCAATATTTGCGCCGTTTGTATGCCTTGGGTGAAAAAAATCTCTTCATAAACCCGCGCTAATACCGCCTGCCCTACAGCCGCCGCAGCTTGTTGTTTTGGTAATGCACTTGGTTTTTCTGCCCAGCCTAACTTTTGTATTCCTGCCGCAATCGCCCCTGATGACACCAAAATCACCTGCTTACCCGCCTGACGCAACTGGCTGATTTGCTGCGCCAATGCAGTAATTAGCGCTCGATCGATTGTCTTGCCATAATCGGTCAGTATGGCAGAGCCGATTTTAATCACCCAAACGGGGCTGTTTACCGCGCTTTCTAGCGGCGCTTTAAATTGTTGGTCATCCATTTTTTCACACAGGTAGCGTCAATTAATCATCGCAATAAGCACCTCTAAAACCAGCGAAAGCCAGTTTCCGGTACCTACCTTTATAAAAACACGTCTTCTTCAGTCGACAAATAAGCCATAATTGCTTGGCATAATGGCTGAGTCCCTTGCTTTGCAAGCGCAGAAATCGCATAAATAGGCCCCGTCCATCGCAATTCTTGTTTAATTTCTGACATCAATGCATCTAATGCCTCAGCAGAGCGCATCTCGACCTTATTTAATACCAACCAACGTGGTTTTTCGGCGACTTCCGCGCTGTATTTTTTGAGCTCATTACTAATCTTAATTATATCACCAAGCACATCCCCACCGCTATCAGAATAAGGTGAAGCGTCAACAATATGCAACAAAATAGAGGTGCGAGACAGGTGTTTTAAAAACTGTATCCCTAAGCCATGACCTTCAGCGGCACCTTCAACCAATCCTGGAATATCGGCGATGACAAAACTACTAATTGGGCTTAATGCCACGACACCCAAATTGGGATGCAGTGTAGTAAATGGATAATCAGCAATTTTCGGGCGCGCGTGAGATACGGCAGAAATAAAAGTTGATTTCCCTGCATTTGGTAACCCCAACAATCCAACGTCAGCAAGGACTTTTAACTCGAGTCGGAGCATCCGTTCTTCGCCAGCAGAGCCTGGCTTTGATTGCCTTGGCGCACGATTTGTTGATGATTTATAACGGGTGTTACCCAAGCCATGGTAGCCGCCTTGAGCAATCAGCTGAACCTGCCCCTCGGTGGTTAAGTCAGCAATCAAACGGTCTTCCTCTTCATCAAATATCATCGTCCCAACAGGGACCAACAAAACAAGGTCCTCCCCTGCTGCACCAGTACAATTTCCGCCTTTGCCAGCCGAACCATCGGCTGCAAAAAACTTTCGTTTATAGCGAAACTCTGATAACGTGTTCAGCGCGGTACTGGCTTTGACATATATACTACCCCCATCGCCACCATCACCACCATCAGGCCCGCCAAATGGCACGAATTTTTCTCGATGAAAACTGACCGCACCGTTTCCACCCTTACCAGCGCGAACCATAATAATCGCTTCATCAACAAATTTCATGCAAAACTCCCAAAATCCCAAAAATTCTCTAAACCTTAATATGATAGCGGGTATTTACCCCGTTCTGCACCCGCCGTTACCGCCGCAAGCTACCATCAATTGACAGCCATTACACCCCCCATACTAATGGATACTAATGAATATTGATGGATACTGCGGTATGCTGATGCGACCTGATTATGCTATTGCATGCCGATGTAAATCAAACAGCCTGTTACAAACCACTTATCGAACAAACCCTTCGCGCCTTAATAAGGGATACCCAGCAGAACTTTCGGTATTTCTAATCAAAAAACGCCCGCAAAGGCGGGCGTTTTTTGCAGCAGTAAATAACCGAGGGTTACTTATTCAGCTTCTTGACCTGCACTATTTTCTTCGCCATCTGAAGCAACCACAGGCTGAGGGCGATCAACTAACTCAACATATGCCATTGGCGCATTGTCGCCAGTTCTAAAACCGCATTTCAAAATACGCACATAACCGCCATTACGTGTTTTAGAAAGGGGGGCAATTTCATTGAATAATTTTTGCACTGCCGCATCATCTCGCATATGATCAAATGCATGGCGACGGCCTTGAACATTGTCATTTTTCTTGGCATGCGTAATTAGCGGCTCTACCACACGGCGTAATTCCTTTGCCTTTGGCAAAGTTGTTTTAATGATGCCATGTTCAATCAAAGAACACGCCATATTACGAAACATCGCCTTACGATGTGAGCTATTTCTATTTAGTTGTCGACCGGATTTTTTATGTCTCATCACATTACCTTTATTATTTTTTAGCGGGAGGCCAATTTTCCAAAACCATACCAAGTCTTAGGCCATGCTGGTTTAGCACGTCTTTGATCTCATTCAACGACTTTTTCCCGAGATTCGGCGTTTTTAATAATTCCATCTCGGTACGCTGGACCAATTCGCCAACACAATCAATTTTTTCTGCTTTTAGACAATTCGCAGAGCGCACTGTCAACTCTAAATCATCTATCGAGCGAAGCAAAACAGGATCAATTTGCACCTGCTCTTCTTCAATAGACTCTTGCAACTCTTCTTCAATATCGACAAATACCGCAATCTGCTTGTGCAATAGCAATGCCGCTTGACTGACCGCTTGCTCTGGCTCAATCGCACCATTCGTTTCAATCTCAAGAATAAGCTTGTCTAAATCGGTTTGTTGCTCAAGTCTTGCCGACTCTACACGATAGGCGACTCGACTAATTGGACTGAATAACGCATCCACACGCAACCGACCAATTCGCTGACCTTCCTCGCTATCTTCGATAGAAGCCGCTGGGCGATACCCAACGCCTTTCTCGACTTTACAGGTAATAGAAAAAGGTTTATTTTGAGTCACTGTTGCAATAACTTGCTCAGGATTTACAATCTCCACATTATGTGGCAACTCAAAGTCACCCGCAGTAACAACGCCAGATTTTTTTACAGAAACACTGATTGTCGCCTCATCACCTTCGGGCATTCTAATCGCTAGTGAACGTAAATTCAGCAAAATATCCATCACGTCTTCTTGGACACCTTCGATGGTTGCATATTCATGCAACACACCTTCAATCTCACATTCAACGACGGCGGCACCTTCCATAGAAGAGAGTAAGATTCGACGTAACGCGTTGCCTAATGTATGGCCAAACCCTCTGGCCAAAGGCTCAAGTACAACCTTAGACGTAACGCCATCTCCTTCTACCGAGATATTACGTGGTTGTAGTAAAACAGAATTCATACCTACTCCTAATTTCTATTATTTCGAGTAAAGCTCAACAACCAGCGACTCGTTAATATCTGCCGATAAATCAATTCGATCTGGCACACGTTTGAATTCACCACTCATTTTTTTGTTATCGACTTCCATCCAGTCTACTGCCTCACGACTTTCAGCAAGGGCTAACGCATTTTGGATACGCTCTTGATTACGTGATTTTTCTCTCACCGCAACGGTCATACCTGCTTTTACCTGAAAAGAAGGGACATTAACACGTGCGCCATCCACCAGTATAGCGCCATGTGACACCAACTGACGGGCCTCAGCACGCGTTGATGCGTAACCCATACGATAAACCACATTATCCAAACGACACTCAAGCAATCTCAACAAATTTTCACCCGCTGAACCCTTAGAAGAAGATGCTTTTTTGAAGTAGTTACGGAACTGCTTTTCTAAAATACCATAAGTACGACGTAGTTTTTGTTTCTCACGAAGTTGCAACCCATAATCTGACAAGCGTCCACGACCTGCTCCATGCTGACCTGGTTTCGCACTCATATTACATTTAGAGTCTAGCGAACGAATCCCTGACTTTAACTCAAGATCTACGCCTTCGCGACGGCTTAATTTACATTTTGGTCCTATATATCTGGCCATTATCTTTCTCCTTCTGCGTTATACACGACGTTTTTTTGGCGGACGGCAGCCATTATGTGGAATGGGGGTCACGTCCGTTATCGTATGAATATTAAACCCAGCAGCATTTAAAGAACGAACCGCAGCTTCTCGACCAGGACCTGGTCCTTTCACATTCACATGCAATGTTTGCATACCGTACTCTTTCGCGATAGCGCCTGCACGATCAGCAGCAACCTGTGCCGCAAACGGGGTGCTTTTTCGTGAACCACGAAAGCCTGAGCCGCCTGATGTCGCCCATGCGAGCGCATTACCTTGGTTATCGGTAATCGTCACAATCGTGTTATTAAAAGAAGCCTGTATGTGCGCAACCCCTTCGGTTACCACTTTTTTAACTTTTCTTTTTGTTTTAGTTGGTGATTTAGCCATGATTTAACCTATAATTAACGCTTAATTGGTTTACGTGGGCCCTTTCGGGTACGTGCATTTGTCTTTGTTCGCTGACCACGACAAGGCAGACCACGTCGGTGCCTCAATCCACGGTAGCAACCCAAATCCATCAGACGTTTAATATCCATCGCTTTCTCACGACGAAGATCGCCTTCCACTGTATATTCACCAACCTGCGCGCGAATTTTTTCAATTTGATCATCGGTCAAATCTTTTATCTTGGTTGACGGACTAACCCCAACCGCAGCACAAATATCAATGGCTGTTTTGCGACCAATACCGTAAACGGCAGTCAGTGCAATATCAGCATGTTTGTGCACTGGAATATTAATACCAGCTATACGAGCCATTCAACTTCTCCTAGTTTATTTCAGTAAAAGAAAGGTGCAAAATTTTACACCAATCCCGTGCAAATGCAAGCTTTATTTAAATTAAAAATCAACCTTGGCGTTGCTTGTGTCGTGGATTTGCCTTACAAATCACACGGATTGCGCCATTTCGGCGTATTACTTTACAATCTTTGCAGATTGGTTTTACAGATGCTCCTACTTTCATTGTCACCACCTATTTAAATTAATTATGTTCGTTTTCGACCTAAATGCGATTTTTTCATCAACGATTCATACTGTGTTGACATTCGCATTGCTTGAATTTTTTGTACCAAATCCATAATGACTACCACAATAATCAAGATAGACGCACCACCAAATTGTAGTAATACAGAATTACTTTGATTCATGTTAAAGACCTCTGGTAACAAGACAACGCCAGCCAAATAAATCGCACCAACCATCGTCAAACGACTCTGCACGTGGTCAATATAATCAGCAGTTGCCTTACCAGGGCGCACCCCTTGTATAAAAGCGCCTGATTTTTTCAAGTCATCCGCCAACTCTTTGTTCTCAAACACCAAACCTGTGTAAAAGAAGGTAAAGGCAACGATTAACAAGCCGAATATCAAAATATAAATCGGTTGCCCACTTTGCATTTTAGCAGTTGCCAGCCCCATATAACGGGTGAATGAACCGCCCAACCCTTCGTTAAGTACATCCAGATTACTCATAAAGGACAAGACGGCCCCAATAAGGATGATAATTGCAGTGGCAAATATCACGGGAATTACACCCGCCAAATTAACTTTTAACGGCAAATAAGGTGCGTTTTGCCCCATCGCCATACCAGTTTGCTGCCTTGCGTAGTGGATGGGTATGCGTCTCTGAGAAGTCTCCACAAACACAATCACCACAAATAGCGCCACAATGATGGCAAAAATTGCCAATACCAACGCCGTTGAAACATCGCCCGATTTGGCGCTAGAAACAAGCCCACCAAACACCGACGGCATAGAGGCCACAATACCAGCCAAAATCAAAATAGAAATCCCATTGCCGATGCCGCGCTCGTTAATTTGCTCGCCTAGCCACATCAAAAACATCGCACCGCAAGCAAAGGTAAAGCCACCGACTAACCAAAACGCCGGCCCCGCGTACAAGGCTCGCTCCTGAAAAGCCAAGCACAACGCCACACCCTGAAAAAAGGCAACCGCCAAAGTCAAATACCTCGTATACTGGAGAATCTTACGACGACCTTGCGTTCCGCTTTGTCGCAGATCCTTGAGTTTACCTGGCATATGCGAAAGTAGCTGAATCACAATCGACGCAGAAATATAGGGCATTACACCTAAGGCGAAAATTGACATCCGCTCAATTGCCCCCCCTGAAAACAGGTTTGCAAACGCGCTTAAGTCGCCAGCATCTCGATTATTAATTGCATCTTGGATATCTGCCATATTCATACCTGGGATGGGAATATAAGTCCCCAAACGATAAATGATAATAGCCGCAATCACAAAGAGGAGCCGTTGGCCCAACTCTGAACCAAGTCCAGTTTTTTGCCCTGGCCTTTGCCCTAATTTCGCTTTAGACATGGTTTACTCGCTTACGCTTCCACCAGCGCTTTCAATCATCGCCTTAGCGCCTGCAGAGACTGCAATGCCTTTAATTTGGACATTAGACGCAAGCTCACCTGACAAGTAAATTTTACAGCGCTTAGCAGAACCTGCAATTAGATTTTCTTCGATCAAACGCGCCAAGGTAACTTCACCTGACAATTTATTTAACGCCGAAATCGGCAAACGGGCTGATGTTAATTTTTTACGCGACGTAAAGCCAACCTTAGGCAAACGGCGCTGCAATGGCATTTGTCCGCCCTCAAACCCGACTTTATGATAGCCGCCTGAGCGAGACTTTTGCCCTTTGTGTCCACGACCACAAGTCTTGCCTAAACCTGAGCCTATTCCACGACCTACTCGTTTACGTTCAGTACGACTGCCCGCATGGGTAAGATTATTTAATTCCATCTTATGCCTCCTCTACTTTGAGCATATAATAGGCTTTATTGATCATGCCACGGTTCTCAGGCGTGTCTAACACCTCAACGGTATGATGCATTTTACGCAACCCAAGACCTCGAACACATTCTTTGTGCCCTTTTTTACGTCCGTGCATACTCTTGACTAATGTTACTTTTACTTTACTCATGAGCCTAAAACCTCTGAAATTTTCTTGCCTCGCTTATCAGCAACATACTTAGGGGAAGACATTTCTTGTAACGCTTTGATTGTTGTTCTGACAACATTACCCTTATTTCGAGTGCCATTGCATTTCGCCAAGACATCTTTCACGCCAACCACTTCAAAAACGGCACGCATAGCGCCGCCAGCGATGACACCCGTACCAGATGAAGCGGGCTGCATATACAAATCCACTGCGCCATTTTTAATGGCAATCGGGTGCTGTAACGTCCCTTCATACAGACTGACTTGCACCATGCTACTTTTGGCTTTTTCCATGCTTTTTTGAATTGCAACAGGGACTTCTTTGGCTTTTGCATAACCAAACCCAACCTTACCCTGCCCATCGCCGACAACGACTAAGGCGGTAAACGCAAAGTTAGTTCCCCCTTTGACCGCCTTGGATACGCGGTTCACCTCTACGAGCTTTTCAATAAACTCAGGCTGTTCATTTCGTATATTCTCTGCCATCATAACCTCTTAAAAATCTAAGCCCGCTTCACGCGCAGCATCAGCAAGCCGCTTTATACGGCCATGGTACTTGTGACCCGAACGGTCAAATGCAACTTTTTTTACACCCGCTGCAACCGCTTTTTCAGCAACCGCTTTACCAACCGCCTCAGCCGCATCGATATTACCAGTATAATTTGTCGCCCCTTTGATATCGGCGTTTAGCGTAGATGCCGAAGCGAGAACCTTGCCACCTTCAGCAGCAACAACCTGTGCATAGATGTGACGGCTGCTTTTATTGACAACCAAGCGCGTATCACCTCTTGTTTTCATCGCCGTACGGGCACGAAGACCTCTACGAATTTTTGCTTGTTTTTTATTCATCTCATGCCACCCTATTTTTTCTTCGCTTCTTTGAGCTTAATTTGCTCATCAGCATAACGAACCCCTTTGCCTTTGTATGGCTCTGGCGGTCTAAAGGCACGGATTTTCGCCGCTACCTCACCCACGAGCTGTTTATCTGCTCCAGAAATCACCAAATCTGTCTGGCTAGGCGCATCGACCTTAATGCCTTCAGGTATTTCAAAATCTATTGGATGAGAAAAGCCCAGCGTTAGATTTAAACGATTACCTTGGATGGCCGCACGATAACCAACACCAATCAATTTCAATTTTTTCTCATAACCTTGAGAGACACCGATTAGCATATTGTTGACCAGCGAACGCATTGTCCCAGCCATTGCCCAAGAAGGACGATCTTGTATCTTTGGTGCAACGGTTAACTGGTCTTCACTTTGCGCGATTGTCACTGAATCATGAAGTTGCATGGACAACTGACCATTTTTACCCTCGACTGTGACAGTGCGGTCATCAATAGAGATTTTTACACCCGCTATTAATGGAATTGGATTTTTAGCTATTCTTGACATCGAAACACCACCTTTAATAAACTTCGCAAACAATCTCGCCACCGAGCCCTTTGGCTCTGGCTGATCGTTCGGTCATGACGCCATGGGAAGTAGAAACTACCGCTATACCCAATCCACCTTTTACACTTGGCAACTCATCTTTTGATTTATATCGTCGTAACCCAGGGCGGGACACACGATTAATTTCTTCAATAACAGGACGGCCTTGAAAGTATTTCAGCGTAATCGTTAGTTGTGATTTAGGACCTTCATCTTGCCGAAAATCTACTATGTAACCTTCCTCTTTTAGTACGTTGGCGATTGCCGCCTTTAACTTCGATGCACGCATACTAACTGTTGCTTTACCAACAGACTGTGCATTGCGGATACGCGTTAGCATATCAGCTATCGGATCACTCATCATAATATATTTACCTCTAAAGTTTTCAGTAACTGGGCTTAGCGCAGCGCTATCTCCAGTATGTACTTAACACTATCATTATTCATCTTCCCATAGCAATTATGCCAAGTAAGGGAGGTGAATAATAGCCACTTAACACAACAAATGCAAGCACAATCTCTGTTATGCGCTTACTAAGTGTCAATGGCGACGTCTAGCGAGCGAATTTTACCAGCTTGCTTTACGTAAACCGGGTACTTCACCTTCCATTGCATGTTCGCGCAATTTGTTGCGGCAAAGCCCAAATTTTCTATAGACGGCATGCGGACGACCCGTCACGCGACAACGCCGCTGAATTCTAACAGGCGATGCATCTCTAGGTAATTTCTGAAGCTTTAATTGCGCTTCGGTCCTTGCCTCATCCGTCGTTTCTGGGTTTGCAATAATTTGCTTAAGGGTCGCACGTTTGTCGGCATATTTCGCTACCATTTTGGCGCGTTTTGCCTCACGATTAATCATACTTTTTTTAGCCATTAACCTATCTACCTATGTTCTAAAAGGAAAACCAAAGGCAGACAGTAGCTGTCTCGCTTCATCATCAGTTTTCGCTGTTGTTGTGATTGCAATATCTAAACCACGAATTGCATCGATTTTTTCAAAGTCAATCTCAGGGAACATAATCTGTTCCTTGACGCCCATATTGTAGTTGCCACGCCCATCAAATGCCTTGGCATTAAGCCCGCGAAAATCTCGAATTCGCGGTATGGCGACATTAACCAAACGATCCAAAAATTCATACATTTTTTCACCGCGTAACGTGACTTTGCATCCAATCGGCCAACCATCACGAATCTTAAATCCTGCAACTGACTTTTTAGACAAGGTAATAATCGGTTTTTGACCCGTAATTGTTGCTAAGTCGGCCATTGCTCGCTCGATAATTTTTTTATCGGCAACGGCTTCGCCCACACCCATATTTAGCGTGATTTTCTCTAGCTTAGGTACCGCCATAATACTTGGCGCACCCAGGCTTGATTGCAGCTCATTGGCAATCGTCTCACGATACATAGTTTTTAATCTTGCCATCATTCCCACCTATATCGTTGCGCCAGATTTCTTCGAAAAGCGAACCTTCTTACCCGCCTCATCCCGAAATCCTACTCTTACACCTTTGCCATCCTCCACCAACATCACATTAGAAGTATGGATAGCGGCTTCCTTTTTAATCAAGCCACCAGTTTCACCTGTCATCGGATTGCCTTTGATATGTTTGGTGACCAAGTTTTGTCCTGTAATGACAACTCTATCATCTTTAACTGATTCAACCGTGCCTGTGTTACCTTTATTTTTTCCTGCGATAATGATAACTTCATCGCCTTTTTTAATTCGATTCATGTTGTTACCTATAGTACTTCAGGAGCTAAAGAAATGATTTTCATATGGTTACCTGCACGCAATTCTCGGGCAACTGGTCCGAATACACGCGTCCCGATAGGTTCGTGCTTTGCGTTTAAAATGACCGCGGCATTGCTATCAAAGCGAATCACCGACCCATCACTGCGTCTAACGCCTTTTCTCGTTCTAACGACCAGTGCATTGTAGACATCACCTTTTTTAACTTTTCCGCGCGGGATAGCTTCTTTCACTGAGACTTTAATAATGTCCCCTATACCAGCGTAGCGACGATGCGATCCACCAAGCACTTTGATACACATAACTTCTTTAGCACCGCTATTGTCAGCTACGCTTAACCGTGTTTGCATTTGTATCATAACTCAGCCCTACCTTGCCTTTTCTAAAATTTCAACTAACTTCCAAGTTTTCGTCTTGGAAATTGGACGCGTTTGCTCGATTGAAACCACATCGCCAATAGCACATTCATTGTTTTCATCATGAACATGACAACGCGTTGTCTTTTTTTGATACTTGCCATACACAGGGTGCTCAACCTTGCGCTCAATTAAGACAGTGATGCTTTTATCACCTTTATCGCTTGCGACTTTACCAACCAGCCTTCTTTGTGTTTTTTCTGCAGTCATTTTAACTCACCTGTGTTTTTGCGCCCAGAGCATGCTTAATACGTGCAATATCTCTTCGCACTTCTCTAACCTCGTGGGTTTGCTCTAATTGACCTGTTTTGTGACGAATGCGCAATTTGAACTGTGATTCTTTGAGTTCAAGCAACTGCGCCTGTAACTCGTCCACTGTTTTTTCTGTCAACGCTTTAATTTCTGCTTTTTTCATCACATCACCGTTCTTGTAACAAATACTGTTTTAACAGGGAGCTTAGCTGCCGCTAGCGTAAAGGCCTCACGCGCTAGTTCTTCGCTCACGCCTTCCATCTCATAAAGCACTGTCCCTGGCTGGACTTTCGCCGCCCAATATTCCACGTTCCCCTTACCTTTACCTTGACGAACCTCTAACGGCTTACTGGTCACTGGCACATCAGGAAAAATACGTATCCACACTTTACCACCACGTTTGATGTGACGGTTAATAGCTCGACGTGCAGCCTCAATTTGACGTGCTGTTACGCGACCTCGCGTGGTACATTTAAGACCAAACTCACCAAAGCTCACTTTATTGCCACTCGTGGCTAGCCCGCGATTTTTGCCCTTATGTTGTTTTCTAAATTTTGTTTTTTTTGGTTGCAACATCGCTAATTACCCTCTTTTCGTTTTACGCGGCGGCTTTTTGCCTGCTCTATCTGACGTATCCGCGTCTGTAGCACTAGCCTCACCTTTGTAAATCCAGACTTTCACGCCGATAATACCGTACCCCGTTAACGCCTCAGCAAAGCCATAATCGATATTAGCACGCAGCGTATGTAGCGGCACTCTGCCTTCTCTAACCCACTCAGCACGCGCGATTTCTGCGCCGTTTAAGCGACCAGCAACATTAATTTTAATACCTAGCGCGCCTAATCGCATTGTGCTCGCAACTGAACGCTTCATTGCACGACGGAACATAACTCGCTTTTCTAGCTGCTGACAAATACCTTCTGCAACTAAGTAAGCGTCAAGTTCTGGCTTGCGAATTTCTTCGATATTGATATTGGCGTTAACTTTAAATTTATTTGATATGTCTACCTTTAAGCGACCGATATCTTCGCCTTTCTTACCGATAACAATACCTGGACGCGCCGTAAAAATCGTCACAGAAACAACGTCACGCGCTCGCTCGATCTCAATGCGAGACACCGATGCGTTTTTTAATTTTTCGCGGATATAATTACGAATATTAATATCTGACTCAAGGTAATCAGCGTACCGCCTACCTTCTGCGTACCATTTTGATGACCAATCAGAAGAAATACCTAGGCGCATTCCTACCGGATGTACTTTTTGACCCATAATATTTTCTCCTAATTAATGGATTTAACCAAAATCTGAATATTGCTCGTACGCTTCAGTATTCTCGTTCCACGACCTTTCGCTCTCGCACGAAAACGCTTCAACGTAATACCTTCGCCGACTTGTATCTCAGCAACACGTAACTCATCAATATCCGCACCGAACACGTCCTCTGCATTTGCTGCAGCGGACTTTAGTACTTTGCTGATTATCTTTGCGCCTTTTTTCGGACTAAATGCGAGTAAAGTTAATGCTTCTTCAACTTGTTTACCACGAATTTGATCTGCAATTAAACGCGCTTTTTGCGCAGAAAGTCTCGCACCTTTATGTTTTGCTACTGCTTCCATCTCTACCTACCCTTTTTGTCCGCAACATGACCGCGATAATTTCGTGTTGGCACGAATTCCCCAAGCTTATGACCAATCATATTCTCATTGACCAAAACAGGTACATGTTGTTTACCATTATGCACCGCCAATGTTAGACCAATCATATCTGGAATAATCATTGAGCGTCGCGACCAAGTTTTTATCGGCTTTTTATTGCCGCTTTCTACCGCATCTATCACCTTCTTTTCAAGGTGGTGGTCGATAAAGTAACCTTTCTTTAATGAACGTGGCATTCTTGTCTCACCTCAATTAATTAACGCCCTTTGCGGCGCTGAACAATAAATTTCTCTGTGCGTCGATTAGAACGCGTCTTATAACCTTTGGTTGGTGTTCCCCATGGTGACACGGGATGACGACCACCAGACGTACGACCTTCACCACCACCATGCGGGTGATCTACAGGGTTCATCACTACGCCACGGACAGTTGGCCGAACGCCTCTCCAGCGTGTCGCACCAGCCTTACCTAGCACACGTAGCGCATGCTCAGCATTGCCGACTTCACCAATCGTCGCCTTGCAGTCTAACAACACCTTACGGCGCTCACCGCTGCGAAGCTTAACTGTGGCATAAGCCCCTTCACGTGCAACCAGTTGCACACTTGCACCAGCACTACGTGCTAATTGACCACCTTTACCAGGCTTCATCTCTAGGCAATGTACTGTTGTACCTACCGGGATATTTCTAAGCGCCAACGTGTTCCCCACTTTAATCGGAACATTCTCACCAGATTGAACCGCATCGCCTGCTTTCAACCCTTTTGGCGCTAGTATATAGCGACGCTCACCATCAGCATATAGCAACAACGCAATATTAGCCGTACGGTTAGGATCATACTCAAGACGCTCAACCTTAGCAAGGATACCATCTTTATTGCGCTTAAAATCTATTACACGATATTTTTGCGCATGACCACCGCCACGATGACGAACCGTAATTCGTCCCATATTGTTGCGCCCACCAGAGCGTGTTTTTTTCTCTGTCAGCGGTCCGTAAGGTGCGCCTTTATGCAAGCTATCATCCCTTACATCAACAACAAATCGACGTCCTGCGGATGTTGGTTTTCGTTTAATTACTGCCATTTTATACTCCTCAATCCGCCATAATCTGTTCGTAATCAATCGCCTCTGACAAGCCTATGTAAGCAAGCTTGATATTTACCCGCTTGCCAGCTCGGCCTCGAAAAGACTTTTGCTTACCTTTTCGATTGACCACTCGCACGGACAACACATCGACTTCAAATAACGTCTTAACCGCCGCCTTAATTTCTGCCTTTGTTGCAGTCGGATCAACTTTAAAGACCAACTGTTTTTCTGTGGCAGCAGTTTTTTCAGTCACATGCGGCGCACGAATAATTTCAAAAATTCGTTCTTTGTTCATGCTAACCACTCCTCTATTTTCTTAACAGCTGCCTCTGAAACAACGACCAAATCATGGCGAATAAGCGACACAGGGTCAATCGCAACAACATCGGTCATATTTACCTTAGGCACATTACGAGATGACAAATAGGTATCTACATTTACCTCTTCATCAATCAGCAAAAGCAATTTACCTTGGTAATCTTGGAATGTCTCGAGGAATTTTTTGGTCTTAGGCTGCTCAACCGCCAAACCATCGGCAATCACCAATCGGTCAGAGCGCAACAGCTCAGAAAAAATCGCTCGCATTGCAGCGCGATACATTTTTTTGTTTACTTTTTGCGAATAGTCACGGTTAACTGCGGCAAATGTTACACCACCTTTGCGCCAAATTGGGCTTCTCGATGTTCCAGCGCGCGCACGACCTGTACCCTTTTGACGCCAAGGCTTCGCCCCGCCACCCGAAACATCTGAGCGAGATTTCTGGCCTTTGGTCCCCTGACGACCTGCCGCCTGATAAGCAACCACAATCTGATGAACCAAGTTTTCATTATAGTCGACCGCGAAAACGCTATCGCTCAAATCTACCGTGCCAGACCTGCCATTTATATTTTTTAATTCTACTTGCATGACGCCACCTATTTCGATTTCACAGAAGCGTTGATGACAAGTCGGCCATTTTTATGGCCAGGCACACCGCCCTTTACTAAAAGGTAGCCTTTTTCCTCGTTCACTTCAACAATTTCTAAATTTTGAATGCATTTTTTAACCGCACCCATATGCCCTGCCATTTTTTTACCTTTAAAAACGCGGCCTGGTGTCTGACACTGACCGATTGAGCCAGGGACACGATGCGATAGTGAGTTACCGTGTGTTGCACGTTGCATACTAAAATTATGGCGTTTTACCGTCCCTGCAAAGCCTTTACCAATGCTAACACCGCGCACATCGACTCGCGCGCCTGCAGTAAACAACGACAATGGAATCTCAGCGCCCAACTCGTAGTTAGCTAACTCTGACGCTTCAACGCGAAATTCTGACAGACCAGCACCAACCTCAACACTGTTTTTAGCAAAGTGGCCTATTTCTGGCTTACTCAAACGCGATGGCTTTTGCTTACCAAACGCAACTTGAACCGCCGTGTACCCATCTTTTTCTACTGTTTTATGTGTTACTACCACATTTTGCGGAACGCGAATAACCGTCACTGGCACTGCACTACCGTCCTCTTGAAAGACACGTGTCATGCCTTCCTTATAACCTATAACTCCCATTTTCATATTTATTTACCTCAAAAATAAAAAAGCGAGAGGAGGGATGGGGTCCCTCTTCGCTCAAACCCTAAGGGGGGCATATCTTAATCTAATTCTATCTTTACGTCAACACCTGCGGCTAAATCAAGCTTAGTTAATGCATCAATTGTTTTTTCGTTTGGCTTGATAATATCCATTAACCGTTTGTAGGTGCGGATTTCATATTGATCACGCGCATCTTTATTAACGTGCGGCGAAATGAGAATTGTGTGAATCTCCTTTTGCACAGGCAAAGGAATTGGACCCTTCACCTGCGCACCAGAGCGCTTCGCTGTTTCTACAATTTCTTTTGCTGATGCATCAATTAATTTGTGATCAAAAGACTTTAAACGGATTCTGATTTTTTGATTAGTCATAACTCGCCTTACGCAACAATTTTAGAGACGACGCCAGCACCTACGGTACGACCACCTTCACGAATCGCAAATCGCAATCCCTCATCCATCGCAATCGGTGCAATCAACTCAACTTCAATCTTGATGTTATCACCTGGCATAACCATCTCAACGTCTGCAGG